>JAUSBC010000059.1 GCA_030652215.1 Sideroxyarcus sp. | reverse complement strand
CGGCTGACGGCGTGGGAGATGGTGCAGGAGAATATCCCGGTGACGCTGATCACCGACAACATGGCCGGTCACCTGATGGCGCACGGCGAGATCGACGCGGTGGTGGTGGGTACGGATCGCGTGGCGGCCAACGGCGATGTGGCGAACAAGATCGGTACTTATATGGTGGCGGTGCTGGCGAAGCGCCACAACATCCCGTTTTATGTGGCGTGCCCGCTGTCGACCATCGACCTTAATATCGCCTCGGGCAAGGACATTCCCATCGAGGAACGCTCCGTCGAGGAGGTGATGGGCTTCCGCGACTATCACTGGGCGGCGGAGGGGGTGAAGATACGAAATCCGGCGTTTGATGTGACCCCTGCGGAGCTGGTGACGGGGTTGATTACGGAAAAAGGGGTGGTGCTTAGCCCTGATGTCCATAACATCAAGAAGTTCATGTCTGCCTGAGTCTTCCTGAAGGACGCGGTATAGCTGGCAGGTTGGGCAGTGCGAATGGGTAACGGCGCAGCCGATGGGTTCCCAACACCAAGTATTGATGCCGTTGCTTGTTGGGCACACTTCGTTTTGCCCAACCTACGCTGTAATTCCAATCGCCAGCAAGCTGGCTCCTACGCTGGGAATGCGGCCAATTGGGCAGTTTCCTTTAAATACCTGTTTCCATTGGTCTGACGTTTTGGTACAATCCGCGCCGTTTTCAGATGGGCTTCAGGCCCGTTTTTTATTTGTGGGTACGAATATGGATGTGGCGAAGCTGGTAGATACGACTTTGGCCGGCATGGGTTACGAGCTGGTCGATCTGGAATTGTCCGGGCGCGGGCTGATGCGCGTGTTTATGGACAAGCCGGACGGCATCTCGGTGGAAGATTGCGAGCGGGTGAGCAACCAGTTGGTGCGCCTGTTTACGGTGGAAGGTGTTGATTATGAACGCCTTGAGATATCTTCGCCGGGTCTGGATCGGGTGGTCAAGAAGGAAGCCGATTTTGTGCGTTTTGCCGGGCAGAAGGTGCAGATAAAAGTGCGCGTGCCGATGGCGGGGCGCAAGAACTTCGTCGGGATCATCGGCGAGTTGAAAGATGGAATATTGCAGTTGGATGTGGATGGCAGCTTGGTCGGTATCGAGTTGTCCAATATAGATAAGGCACGCCTAGTGCCTGTTTTCTGAAGCAGTCGGAGAAAGCTATGAGTCGTGAAGTTCTGTTGTTGGTAGATGCCCTGGCCCGTGAGAAGAACGTGGACAAGGAAATCGTGTTTGGTGCGCTGGAATCGGCCTTGGCCTCTGCGACCAAGAAACGTTTCGCGGACGAAGAAGCGGAAGTTCGTGTGAGCATCGACCGCCAGACCGGCGAGTACGAGTCTTTCCGCCGCTGGCAGGTGATGGACGACGAGACTTTCGAGACGCCCGAACTGCACATCAAGCTGGAAGAGGCACGTAAACGCGACCCGCATATTCAGATGGACGAGTTCATCGAAGAGCAGTTGGAGAACATCGACTTCGGCCGTATCGGCGCGCAAGCCGCCAAGCAGGTCATCTTCCAGAAGATCCGCGATGCGGAACGTGAACAGATCCTGGCCGATTTCATGGAGCGTAACGAGCACCTGGTGTCCGGCACGATTAAGCGTATTGAACGCGGCAATGCCATCGTCGAATTCGGCAAGATCGAAGCGCTGCTGCCGCGCGACCAGATGATCCCGAAGGAAAATCTGCGTGTCGGTGATCGTGTGCGTGCTTATCTGTTGCGCGTGGATCGTACCGTGCGCGGCCCGCAGATCATTCTGTCGCGTATTACCTCTGAATTCCTGACCAAGTTGTTTGAGCTGGAAGTACCCGAGATCGAAGAGGGCCTGCTGGAGATCGTCAGCGCGGCTCGCGATCCCGGTTCGCGCGCCAAGATCGCAGTGCGCAGCCATGACCAGCGTCTTGATCCTATCGGTACCTGCGTCGGTATGCGCGGTTCGCGCGTGCAGGCCGTGACCAATGAACTGGCCGGCGAGCGCGTGGACATCATCCTGTGGTCGGACGATGCAGCGACTTACGTCATCAACGCCCTGGCTCCTGCCGAAGTCGGCAGCATTGTGGTGGACGAAGACAAGCACAGTATGGATGTGGTGGTTGAGGAAGAAAATCTGGCACAGGCCATCGGTCGCGGCGGTCAGAACGTGCGTCTGGCCAGCGAGATGACCGGCTGGGAAATCAACCTGATGACGGTTGAGCAGTCCGCCGAGAAGAACGAGCAGGAATTCTCGAAGATTCGCGATCTGTTCGTGGCCAAGCTGGATGTGGACGAGGAAGTTGCCGACATCCTGGTGCAGGAAGGTTTCAACACACTGGAAGAAGTGGCTTACGTGGAACTGGATGAGATGCTGTCGATCGAATCTCTCGACGAAGCGACGGTGAACGAGTTGCGCAGCCGTGCGCGCAATGCTCTGTTGACGGAAGCCATCGCTAACGAAGAACAGGTTGAGCACAACATCGAAGACCTGTTGAAGATCGAAGGCATGGACGAAGAAACAGCGCGTGCGCTGGCCGGCAAGGGTGTCGGCACGCAGGAACAGTTGGCCGATCTGGATGGCGAAGAATTGATGGAAATCACCGGAATGGATGCCGAGCGCGCCAATCAGTTGATTATGACGGCGCGTGCGCCTTGGTTCGTTTGAGCCAGAAGCGCAGCAGGTAGAAGGTATCCGTAGTCTGGTATTGGTTTAAGGGGTCGTAATGGGAAAAATGAACGTCGCGCAATTTGCGGGTGAGCTGGGACTGGCGGTCGAACTGCTGTTGGAGCAGTTGCAAGCGGCTGGGGTATCCAAGCAAAAAGAGACCGACACCATATCGGAACAGGACAAGTCGCAGTTGCTCGAGCATCTGCGCGGAGCGCATGGCGCCGGCAAAAGCAAGATCACGCTGGTGCGCCGCGAGACGACTGCGATCAAGAAGGCGGACAGCTCGGGCAAATCGCGCACCATTCAGGTTGAAGTGCGCAAGAAACGTACTGTCGCCCCAGCCGCCGCCGCACAGGCAGAGGAAGCGCCTGTTGTCGCACCGGTAATTGAGCAAGCGCCGGTTGTGGAAGAAGCCAAGCCAGCCAAGCCTGCCAAGAAGGGCCTGGACGAGAACGAACAGAAGATGCGCGCGGAAGAAGCGCGTCTGCAAGCCGAACTTGCCGCACGCCAGGCGGCCGATGTACAGGCCAAGCTGGAGCGTACCAAGCGCAAAGCTGCCGCTGCCGCAGAACCCGCACCGGCACCCGTCGCGGCGGAGCCGGCGGTTGAAGCCAAGCCGGCAGTTGCCGAACCTGTTGCAGCCGCCGCACCCGCAGCCGATGGAACACTGCACAAGCCAACGCTCAAGCCGGGCGACAAGGTTGCGCGTCCCGCCAAGAAGATCGAGAAACCCGCTGCTGCCGTCAAGGACAGCCCGTGGGATGAAAAAGGACACAAGAAGCGTCCGCCTTCGCGCAGCACCGATACGCGTGCCGGGCTCGGCAGCCGCACCGGCGGCAGCGCGGTCCGCACCCCGCGTCACGACAAGCACAGCAAGCCGGATGTGGCGCATGCATTCTCGCTGCCGACCGAGCCTATCGTGCAGGAAGTGATGGTTCCGGAAACCATTACTGTGGCTGAACTGGCGCAGAAGATGTCGATCAAGGCGGCCGAGATCATCAAGACACTGATGAAGATGGGTTCCATGGTCACGATCAACCAGGTGCTGGACCAGGAAACGGCCATGATTCTGGTTGAAGAACTCGGCCACAAGGCCGTTCCCGCCAAGCCGGACGATCCCGATGCCTTCCTGATGGAAGCCGTCGACCACGGCGACGTGGTGTTGGAACCGCGCGCCCCGGTGGTGACCGTGATGGGTCACGTCGACCACGGCAAGACCTCATTGCTGGACTACATTCGCCGCACCCGTGTGGCGAGTGGCGAAGCGGGCGGTATCACGCAGCACATCGGCGCGTACCACGTCGACACGCCGCGCGGCATGATTACTTTCCTGGATACCCCGGGCCACGAAGCGTTTACCGCGATGCGTGCGCGCGGCGCGAAAGCGACCGACATCGTGATTCTGGTGGTGGCGGCGGACGACGGCGTGATGCCGCAGACCAAGGAAGCGATCCACCACGCGAAGGCGGCGGCAGTGCCTATCGTGGTGGCGATCACCAAGATCGACAAACCGGATGCCAATTCCGAGCGCGTGCGCCAGGAACTGGTGG
>JAUSBC010000058.1 GCA_030652215.1 Sideroxyarcus sp. | reverse complement strand
TGGTCTTGTTTTCGTACGGTGTGGTGTCCTTGACCGGACGTGTATCCACCAGCGAACCGGGCAGGAATGCACGGATGCCGTTCACCATGGCAGTCAGACCGCCCTTGACCTTGCCGCTCACATAACCTTCAACGATACGGCCTTCTTCCATTGCCTGTTCCAGATCGATCCAGGCTGCGAGGCGCTTGGCCTTCTCACGCGACAAGCGCGTTTCGCCGTAACCGTTTTCCAGGGATTCAATGGCAACGGTAACGAAATCACCGGCCTTTACTTCGAGTGCGCCCGATGCGTCTTTGAATTCTTCAACGGGAATAAAACTTTCGGACTTCAATCCGGCATTAACCACGACCACGTTCTGCTCGACGCGAACGACTTGGGCGGTGATCAATTCTCCTGCGCGCATTTCTTTGCGACTCAGGCTCTCTTCAAACAGGGAGGCAAAACTTTCCATATCAGCAACTGCGTTCATATTGGTATACCTTGAGGACAATCCCGTGATAAGCGGGGGTTAGTTAATCAACCCAAACAGAAAGGCTCTATTTGGACTCCAGCACCCGGTAGCGGCTAAGCACTTCCTGAACCGCCTGCTCGATGTTCAGAGGGGTCGTATCCAGCAAGCTCGCACCTTGCGCCTGTTGCAGTGGGGCCACGCTGCGCTGTGTATCCCGCTCGTCGCGCGCCTGTATATCCTGCAAAAGGGCGGCGATATTAGCACTCATCCCTTTCTGTTTCAACTGCTTATATCTGCGTTCAGCACGTGCCTCGGCCGAGGCGGTCAGGAATATCTTGAGTACGGAATCAGGGAATACCACCGAAGCCATGTCGCGCCCGTCCGCCACCAGCCCCGGCGCCCGCCGGAAAGCCCGCTGCTTATCGAGCAAAGCCGCGCGCACCATGGGCAAGGCCGCTATTTTGGACGCCGCCGAACCGGCTTCCTCGGTGCGCAACTCGTCGCCCACCTTGGTGCCATCCAGCCAAATGTCCTCACCTTCGAAGCGGATATCGACCTCTCCGGCCAAGTCCGCCAATTTGGCTTCCTCATCCAGGGCGATGCCTCGTCTTTGTGCGGCCAGCCCCAGCAAACGGTACAAGGCACCGCTGTCGAGATAGTGCATTCCCAAAGCTGTTGCCACGCGTTGCGCCACCGTTCCCTTGCCGGAAGCCGAGGGACCGTCGATGGCAATGACGGGGACTGATACTGTAACTTGTTCAAACATATAGAAATATTCCGGGAAAGTTTTGGCTACACATTTCGGGTCGTTAATGCGCACACCCGCACCGCCAAAAGCGGCCAGCGAGAAACACATCGCCATGCGGTGGTCGTCGTAGGTGTCGATGGCGGCGTGTTTGATTTGCTTGGGCGGCGTGACCCGGATGTAATCCGCGCCCTCTTCCACTGTCGCGCCCACCTTGCGCAATTCGGTTGCCATGGCCGCGATACGGTCGGTTTCTTTGACGCGCCAGCTGGCGATGTTGCGTAGCGTGGTGGCTCCTTCGGCGAACAGCGCTGCCACGGCCAGTGTCATTGCAGCATCGGGGATGTGGTTGCAGTCGAGGTCGATGGCCTTCAGCTTTCCGGATGCGTGCGCTTCTATCCAGTTATCACCCATGGTGATGACTGCACCCATCTTTTCCAGTGCTTCGGAAAACCTCACATCTCCCTGCACGCTATCCTTGCCCACGCCTTCGACGCGTACCGGTCCGCCACCGATTGCGCCCGCAGCCAGGAAATACGAAGCGGACGAAGCATCGCCCTCCACGTAGATCTCGCCGGGCGAGGTATAGCGCTGGCCGCCGAACACAACGAAACTCTGCCAGTCTTTCCTTTCGACGCGCACGCCGAAGCGCGCCATCATCGCCAGCGTGATCTCGATATAGGGCTTGGAGATCAGCTCGCCCACCACTTCGACCTTCACGGTACGGCCGAGCAACGGCAGTGCCATCAGCAAGCCGGTAAGGAACTGGCTCGACACATCGCCGCGCACTTGCGCAACATCCCCGGCCAGCATGGCCGGCGAAATCTGCAACGGCGGAAAACCTTCATTTCCCAGATAGCGGATATCCGCCCCGAGCTGGCGCAAAGCATCCACGAGATCGCCGATAGGACGCTCATGCATGCGCGGCACACCGGACAATTCATAGCTGCCGCCGGACAAAGCCAGCGCAGCCGTCAACGGACGGAAGGCCGTGCCTGCATTGCCAAGGAACAGCTTGGCATTTTTGTTGGGAAAATTGCCGCCGCAACCGGTCACTCGATAGGCGTTATCGCCAAGCGATTCCACCGCGACACCCAGCGTGTGCAACGCATCCAGCATGCGGTCGGTGTCGTCGGAATGCAGCAAGTCGCGCACCGTGGTTTCGCCCTGCGCCAGTGCCGCCAGCAGCAGCACGCGATTGGAGATGCTTTTTGAACCGGGCAAGCGCACGGTACCGTGCGCGGACATCAAAGGAGGAAGATCAAGAAATTCGTGCTGAGTCATACTTTGAAAGAATAGTTATTGTGGCGTCCAGGCACTGCGCACTTCGCGTGCCAGACTGAATATTTCTTCCAGCTTGGCGGCGTCGTTGTTTTCCAACGCATGATAAACAACATAGAGTTCGTCCGCGTAGCGCTTCACTTCCTTCAGCAAGGCTTCGCGATTGGCCAGACTGATGTCGCGCCACATCTCCGGTGAACTGGCGGCGATGCGGGTGAAGTCGCGGAAACCGCTGGCGGCGAAGGACAGCAGTTGATCGCGGTTGTCGCGTTGCGCCAGGTCATGCACCAGCGCGAACGACAGCAAATGGGGCAAATGACTCACGGCGGCGAACACTTCGTCGTGCTGTTGCGCGGTCAGTTCGCTAACATTTGCACCGCACTCTTCCCACGCATGCCGCACACGGGCCACGGATTCTTTCGAGTTCTCCGGCAGCGGCGTCAGCACGACACGCCTTCCCTCATATAGCACTGCCAGTGCCGCCGCGGCGCCGCTTTTCTCGGTGCCTGCGATAGGATGGGCAGGAATGAATTGTGCAATCTTGCCACCCAGATTGGCACGCGCAGCAGCAACGACGTCACCTTTGGTGCTGCCACCGTCAGTCACCAGCGTGTTCGGCCCGAGATGCGGCGCGATGCGTGCAAATATCTCGGCCATTTGCGCCACGGGGGTGGCGATCAAAACCAGATCAGCATCGCCCACCTCGCTTGCGACATTGCTGCCGATGCGGTCCAGGATACCGAGCTGTTTTGCTTGCTCCAGGTTGGCTGTGCTACGACCGAACCCGACCACCTCGGTAACTGCCAGTTCGCGGCGCAATGCCAGCGAAAACGACCCGCCGATCAGTCCGACGCCGAAGATGACGACTTTTGGAAAGGCGGGATTCATGTCTTACAGCGTCCGTCCGATCGCCCCGGCGATTGCGCCCAGCGAGACCATGAGTTTCTTCAGCTCGTCCGGCGTGAGGGCTTGGTCAGCATCGCACCAGGCATCGCACGGGCTGGGGTGCATTTCGACCAGCAGACCGTCCGCGCCCGCCGCGATGGCGGCTTGCGACAGCGCCGGCACCATCCAGGCTTTGCCGCCCGCATGTGAGGGATCGACGATTACCGGCAGGTGGGTTTCTTTCTTCAGCACGGCGATGGCGGTCACGTCCAGCACGTTGCGGTAGGCGGTCTCGAAAGTGCGGATGCCGCGCTCGCAGAAGATGATGTTGTGGTTGCCGCCGGCAGCAATGTATTCGGCCGACATCAGCCACTCGCTGATGGTGG
>JAUSBC010000046.1 GCA_030652215.1 Sideroxyarcus sp. | reverse complement strand
ATGGTGGACGCGCTCAAGCGTGCCTCCGCCGCGCGTATCACGGCCGCAATGCCGTATTTCGGCTACGCGCGCCAGGATCGCCGTCCGCGTTCCGCCCGCGTGGCGATCACCGCCAAGGTGGTTGCGGACATGCTGGTCGGCGTCGGCGTCGACCGTCTGCTGACCATGGATCTGCACTCCGACCAGATTCAGGGGTTCTTCGACATTCCCGTGGACAACATCTATGCGGCGCCGATTTTGCTGGGCGATGTATGGAAACAGAACTACGACAACCTGATCGTGGTCTCGCCGGACGTGGGCGGTGTGGTCCGCGCACGCGCGCTGGCCAAGCGCCTGGAATCCGATCTGGCCATCATCGACAAGCGCCGTCCCAAGCCCAACGTGGCCAAGGTGATGAACATCATCGGCGACGTCGCCGGACGCACCTGCATCATCATGGATGACATGGTGGACACCGCCAACACGCTGTGCGAAGCGGCCAATGCCCTGAAGGAAAAAGGCGCCGAACGCGTGATCGCCTACTGTACGCACGGCGTGCTGTCCGGTCCGGCAATCGGGCGACTGGAAAAATCGGCCATCGACGAACTGGTCGTGACCGACACCATCCCGTTGAACGAGGAAGCGCGCAACTGCAAACGCATCCGCCAATTGAGTGTGGCGGAACTGATGGCCGAAACCATGCGCCGCATCAATGCGGAAGAATCGGTTAGCTCGCTGTTTATGGACTGAAGAATTCGCGGTGATCATTTTGGTCATCGCACAACCCGAAGCTCACTGGTCGCGGAGAGCTTCAATAGAAGTGGAGAAGTAAAATGGCTATCGAAATCACAGCAACAACACGCAAAGCGCAAGGAACGGGTGCGAGCCGCCGTCTGCGCAAGGCGAATCTCGTTCCCGGCATCGTTTACGGTACCGGCGAAGCGGCAATGATCGAACTCGATCACAACACACTGTATTACGCACTGCGCAAGGAAGCGTTCCACGCATCCGTTCTGTCGCTTAATCTGGACGGCAAAAAGCAGGACGTTCTGCTGCGCGCGTTCCAGATGCACCCGTTCCGCCAGCAAGTGCAGCACATCGACTTCCAGCGCGTCGACGCGAAGAAGAAGATCCACATGAAAATCCCGCTGCACTTCATCAATGCCGACATCGCTCCCGGCGTGAAGACCGGCGGCGGCATCATCAGCCACGTGCTGAACGAACTGGAAATCGCCTGCTTGGCGGCCGATCTGCCAACCGCAATCGAAGTGGATCTGGCGAATCTGGATCTGGGTCACTCCATCCACGTGTCCGACATCAAACTGCCCAAGGGCGTTGAAGTGGCCGGCCATCACCACGCCACCGATGCCGTGGCAACAGTGCAAGTGCCGCGCGGTCACGTTGAAGCTGCTGCAGAAGCTGCCGCTGCTGCCGACGCTTCGGCTGCTGCAGCGCCTGCTCCTGCTGCCGCACCCGCTGCCACAGCCAAGAAGTAATCTGCATCCGGAACAACCCGCCATGACATCTCACGGTGCATGGCGGGATTTTTCATTATGAGCGAAGCAATCAAACTGATCGTCGGACTGGGCAATCCCGGTCGTGAATACGAGGCCACGCGCCACAACGCCGGGTTCTGGTGGGTGGACGAGTTGGCGCGTCAGCATAATGTCAACTTCAAGGCCGACAGCAAGTTCCACGGGCTGATCGCCAAGGCCAATCTGCACGGGCAAGAGGTGCACCTGCTCAAGCCGCAGACCTTCATGAACGTGAGTGGTCGGGCGGTCGGTGCAGTGGCGCAGTTCTACAAGATCACCCCGGCGCAAATACTGGTGGTGCATGACGAATTGGACTTGCCGCCGGGCAGCGCCAAACTCAAGCTGGGCGGCGGTCACGGCGGCCACAACGGCCTGAAGGACATCATCGCGCATCTGGGGACGAAAGATTTCTGGCGCTTGCGCCTCGGTATCGGCCATCCCGGCGAGCGCGACCAGGTTGTCAATTACGTGCTGAACGCGCCGCGCAAGGAAGAGCAGGGTTTGATCGAAGACGCGATGCAGCATGCGCAGGACGTTGCGCCGCTCATCATTGAAGGCAAACTGGAAGCAGCGATGCTTAAATTGCATAGTGCATAAAACCAACCCCCTCTAACTCCCCCTTGTCAGGGGGAGAACCGATACTCCTCCCTTGATAAGGGGAGGTCGGGAGGGGTTAAGAAGTTAACAGAGGAAACAACCATGAGTCTCAAATGCGGTATCGTCGGTCTCCCCAACGTGGGCAAATCCACTTTGTTCAACGCGCTCACCAAGGCGGGCATCGCGGCAGAAAATTATCCTTTCTGCACCATCGAGCCCAACGTCGGCATCGTCGAAGTGCCCGATCCGCGCATGGACGAACTGGCCAAGATCGTCAAACCGCAACGCATGCAACCGGCCATCGTCGAGTTCGTCGACATCGCCGGTTTGGTGGCGGGCGCATCCAAGGGTGAAGGCCTGGGCAACCAGTTCCTCGCCAACATCCGCGAGACCGACGCGATTGTGAATGTCGTGCGCTGCTTCGACGATGCCAACGTGGTGCACGTGGCGGGCAAGGTCGATCCCATCTCCGACATCGAAGTCATCCTCACCGAACTGGCGCTGGCCGACCTCGCCGTGGTGGAACGCACCATCCAGCGCGACGGCAAGAAAGCCAAGTCCGGCGACAAGGACGCGCAGAAACTGGTTGGAGTGCTGGAAAAGCTGTTGCCGCACCTGAATGAAGGCAAACCTGCGCGCACCTTCAACCTGAGCGATGACGACAAGATCATCATCAAGCCGCTGTGCCTGCTCACCATCAAGCCCGCGATGTATGTGGGCAACGTGCTGGAAGACGGTTTCGAGAACAACCCGCATCTGGACAAGCTGCGCGAGCACGCCGCGAAAGAGGGCGCACCGGTCGTCGCGTTGTGCGCCAAGATCGAAGCCGAACTGGCCGATCTGGAAGATGCCGACAAGAAAGAATTTCTCGCCGACCTCGGCCTGGACGAACCTGGCCTGAACAAACTGATCCGCACCGGCTACGACCTGCTCGGTCTGCAAACCTACTTCACCGCAGGTGTAAAGGAAGTGCGCGCCTGGACCATCCACAAAGGCGACACCGCACCGCAAGCCGCGGGCGTGATCCATACCGACTTCGAAAAAGGCTTCATCCGCGCGCAGACGATTGCCTTCGCCGACTTCATCGCCTGCAAGGGCGAGCATGGGGCGAAGGAAGCGGGAAAGATGCGCGTGGAAGGCAAGGAATACGTCGTGCAGGATGGAGACGTGATGAACTTCCTGTTCAACGTCTAACCCAGATTGTCCATTAGATCGTCATACCGGCGTAAGCCGGTATCCAGTCATAAAAAATCCTCTGCTTGAAAAAAAGGCTGTTCGATGTGAAGGTTCAGACCTTGAGTGAGTAGAGTTTGCCCGGCTTGGGTTGCGGCATATTGCCGCACCCCCAAATATCGAAATGAATCTACAATCGCTGGCGAGAAATTTTGCTCGTGCTTAGAGGTTTGTAACGATGTCCTTGAATTTTCCTTCTGTTTTGTTGTTGTCCTTCTGGGTGTGGCTGGCAAGTTTCAATGTATTTGCGCAGTCTGAATTCATTTCAACTGATACCAAGTTAAAGAAAATGGTACCAGTTGAAGTATATGGCGCACTACCTTATGCAAGTGCGGCAAGCCTGTCTCCTGATGGAAGACATCTCGCAATGATTATGCCCCGGAATGGGCGCAACGCATTTGTTATCTGGGATCTTGATGCGAGGGGTAAATCCGTCGTAGTACAGACCGATGAATACGAGCCCGCTTGGATCGAATGGAAAACAAATAATCGACTAATAGCTGAAGTGAGATTTAACCCGCCGGAGTTGATCACCAAGCCCAGAATCGTTAATACAAAATTGATTGCTTTGGACGCTGATGGCGGCAAGGTTGAAAATTTGATACGTAATCATTTGTTCAAAAACTATATTGCCGCTAAATGTTCTTTAGCCAACCTGCTTCCGCAAGACAAAGATCATGTGTTAATTGCCGCATATGCGTACAACTCGCGCATGGGGAGGCAAAAGGCAAAACTTGAATTGATCCGCGTAAACATAAATACCGGGGTGCAGGAGCGTCTTGATCCGCATGATGAGCGAGTGTTGGCATGGATTGCGGATAAGGAAGGCAGCGTTCGTTTAAGGATTTATGTTGACGATAAAACCCGTAATATTCAAATGCGAAGCAGTGCCGACGGCGATTGGCGAACATTTTTTTCTTATGAAATAAATAGTGGCAAGATTTTTTCGCCTTTGGTGTTTGTTGACGGATATGCAGACAGGATATACGTCGTATCTAATCACGAGGGAGGGGAGCGCGGGTTATATGAATACGATTTGAACAGCAATCTCTTTGTTCGTACCGTGGCTTCAGGGAAGCAATATGCCCATTCTTTGATTTATCAAGAGCGCATGGTTGGATATAAGTCTCCAAATGGATCGCTCGTGTATCTGGCGGATGACTTTGCCCAGCAAATAAATGCGGTCAACAAGGCACTGCCTGATTCCGAAAATGAAATTGCAGATATTCGTGTGGACGGCAAACTGGTATTGGTCAAGATTGTTAAAGGCAACGAGCCAATGACATATTGGTTGCTTGACTGGCGAGGTGAAAAAGGCGAGATCAGCCCATTTGTAGCTACGTATCCCGACCTGGCGCCCTCGCAGATAGCACCAACCCGGATGGTGAATTACAAAGCGCGCGACGGTTTGGAAATTGAGGCCTTACTGACACTGCCTCTTGATGAAAAGCCAAGCTCAGGCAATGCCCCAATGCCCTTTGTGATTCTGCCGCATGGTGGGCCAACCAGTTGCAATAAACCTGGTTTCGATTATCTGGTTCAATTTCTGGCGAGTCGGGGATACGGCGTGTTTCAACCCCAGTTCCGCGGCTCGTGCGGGTATGGAATGGATTTCGAAAAAGCTGGCCAGCAGCAGTGGGGGCTTGCCATGCAAAATGACGTAACAGACGGGACGCATTGGTTAGTGCAACAACACATCGCGGATCCCTCTCGTATTGCGATAGTCGGTAAGTCAGGGTATGGAGGGTATGCTGCTCTGATGGGGGCGATCAGGGAAAAGGAGTTGTACTGTGGTCTGGTCGCTATTTCGCCCATCACGGACATTGAATTGCTTCTGAAAAAAAGTCAGAACTATCTTTACTCAGATGCAAATATGCCAAAACATGATATGCAGAGAGAATTGATGCGGGAAATCTCTCCCGTGCAAAATGCCGATCACATCGGTGTCCCAGTACTGTTTGTGCATGGCCGCAAAGATTTCACCGTTCCATCTGAGCATACGGAAAGGATGGTAGAGGCAATGCAAAAATCTGGCAAATCGGCCGAAGTATTGTATTTGGATGAGGCTGACCATTATCTGAGTCACGGCGATGACAGACTTGCAACTCTAAAGGCATTGGAGAAGTTTCTCGCAACTCATGTTCCTGTTAAATAAGAGAGGGCTTCATTTCGAATTTACTAAATGCTCTATTTTGGAGTCGATGGTAAGAACTCGATCTGCGCCGACTTAACACAGCGATTATGGACCGCGAAAACACAAAGGAAAACATTAGGGTTCAGACTGTCCCTGGTTTTCCACCATACGTCGTGCAGGATGATGACGGGATTAATTTTCCGTTCAACGTCTAGCTACCTTCTGCGGGGAGTTCGTTGTAGGAGCCAGCAAGCTGGCTCCTACAACGTCTGCATGCCGGCGAGATGTCGGCCTCTCCCTTGCGGGGACAAAAACGTGCGCACCCTTTAGCGCGCAATCGCCATGCCGATGATTGCGACACCCAATTCCTGCTTGAGAATTGCATCGGCCTGATCCATGGCGCGGCGGGTGGAGCCTTCCTTGTTCTGGGCGTTACCCTTGACGATCCAGTGTTTGGTACCGCGAACGCGGTTGCCGGCGGTTTCGATCAGGGTGACTTCCAGATTGCCGCGTTGCCAGTACCAGCCGTCCTTTAATCCCAGATCGACCAGATTCATGTTTGCCTGCACGACGAATTGCGGCTGATCGCCGGTATCCAGCACGAATCCGCTTTTGGCCAATGCACCGGCCACCATTTCCTTTAGTCCGGCGGGAGAATCGGTCGATACGCGCGGCGCGATGCTTACCCGTTTCAGCAGTTCACCCATATCCGATTTGAGTTTGGCGCTGCTCCATTGCGCTTCCATTCCGCGACCGGTGATGTCCACGACTTGCAGGTTCATTTGCAGCGCTTCGCGTTCCTGTTGTACTTCGAACGCGCGGCTGGCGGCGGCGATTTTCATGAACAGGTCGTCGGCTTTGCGCGATTGTTCGATGTGGATGCGCGTGACGGCGTCGAGTTCGCCGATCTGCTGGCGCAGGCTGGCGGCGGCTTGTTGGCGGGGCAGGACGGCCAGCACGTGGTGGTTGCCGTTGGCCGGGTCTTGCCACAGTTCCGCGATCTGGATGCCGCTGATGATCTTGTCGGTGCGCGTGCTGATCTGGCGCGATGCCTGTTGTTCATATTGCAGCGCACCGGAAGAATCGGATTTGGAGTGCTGAATGTCATCGCTGCTCACGACCACCGCCACCTGGAACACTTTGGCCACATCGGCGCGCGCGCGATCTTTCGCTTCTTCCTGCGTGCCAGCTTGACCGCGACCGGTCAGGTATTGCTCGCTTTTATATTTAGCGCTGTTGCCGGCGACCCAGTCGGGTACGGTCGGCTGGCTGGCACAGCCGGCGAGCAGGGAAAGCATCAGGGCAATTCCGGAAAAGGCAGAGAATTTCATTTTTCATCTCCTGGTGACGTGATCGTTAAGGCATCGTATGCCGGGTCAGGTAGGTCTTGCGTTCCTTGCGGATGACGACTTGCGGAAGCACTTCGGTTGAGATCGCCTGTCCGTCTTTTCCCAGCAACTCCACGGTTACATCATAGTTGCCCGGCGGCAACGGGAGCCGGGCCAGTTGCACGTTGGCGGGCAGCGTCAGCCAGCTGCGCGTGTCGGCGCGTTCCGTGGCGATGGCGGCAACCCGCACGAGCAGTGAACCGAGCAACTTTGCGCCCCCATCATCCCCCCGTTGGCCAGATTTATCCACGGACTCCTGCATCACGCCCTTGGATATCGCACGGGCCACGGCGCGGGCGGTGATGGCGGGCATGCGCGCGCTGAGGCTGGCGCGGGCAATGGCGTCGATGTCTTCCATCAACTGGGTGTCGGCTTGCTTGCCGGAGACGCTGATGCGTGCGCCTGCTATGCGGTTGGGGCGCGATTCGTAATAGGGCAGGGCGATATTGACCAGCACCGGCGGCGCGGTCGACTCGGACACGGCCTGCGCCGCACGCCTGGGCGGCAATGCTCTCGGGGGGCGTTTGGATTTGTCGATCACGACCGAGGGGCCCGGCGCCCAGGTTCCGATGACATGTTCGCGCTTGATGGGTGCGAGGCCGTTGTTCAGGATGAAAACCAGTTCGCCTTCCGGCTCCGCCTGCGCGGCGTTCTTTTTCGGCGGCGCGATGTCGAATTCCTTGCGGTACTTCGCCAACTCTTCGGTCAGGCCTTGCCGCTGCGCCAGTCTCACCAGGTCTTGCTTGAGCATGGCCGGCATGTCGACGGAAAAATTCTCCTGGTATTTCTTGTAGGCCTCATACGCCTTGCGGTAGGAGATCATGGCGTCGCTCCATTCGCCCAGTTCCTCGTAGATCAGGCCGGAGAGGTAGCGCGACAGCGCATCTTCGGTGAATTTGCTGGCCGGGATGTCTTCGCCGATTTCGCGCAGCTTGGTGTCCACCTGCAGTGCTTCGACCCGGGCCTCGTCGCGTTCGCCCAGTTCCAGATAATTGAGCGCCATGTAGAGATGCACCAGCACCTGCTCGTAGTCGTCCCCGGCGTAACTGACGGTCGCGTCGTTGACCACGAAAGAAAGCGCATTCTCGCTGACGCTGGCGGCGTAAAGCCGCTCCATTTCCTGCTTGGCGGCTTCCAGCGATTCGTTGGAGGCCGTGAAATCGCGTTTCATGCGTTGCACCATGCCTTTGTTGAGCAGATACAGCACGCGGTCTTTCTTGTTCTTGGAATGATCTTCTATGGTCTTCAACGCCGCGTCGTATTGCTGACCTGCCAACTGCTGCTCGACGATGCCGAAGGAACTGCTGTAGGTCGCGCAACCGTTCAGGGCCAGGACGCAGGCCAAACCTGCCAGCCGGACAGAAAGCCTGCCGATGCACACCGGCAGGCTTTCCATCCTGCCGCACAAGTGCAGGGTGGAAAACGGGAGTCGCGTCATCTGCGGGTTAATAGTTCAGCTTGCTGCGCTCCACCAGTTTCTTGATCTTCTTCTGGCCAATCCATACCTTGCGGTTGTCCGCCAGGCTGATCAGGGTCAGGTCCACCTGATAGAAACGCAATTGGGTTTTGCCGGAAGCGTCGATGATGGTGTTGATGGTGCCCTTGAGCATGAAGTCGGCACCTTTCTCCGCGCCCATCGGCTTGCGCGTGGCTTCGGCGGCATTCAAGTCCTGGTCTTTGCGTTCGTCGCGGATTTCCTGGCGCTCGGTGGACGAAGCGACGAATTGCACGCGGTTGGAATTGATCATCGCGCGTTCCAGATCGCTGACGAAGGTGTTGACGTTGATATGCTCGTGGCTCAGGTTGCGCACCTCGCCCACGATCACCGCCGGCTGGCGTTTCTGGGAACGGGTGAAATCTTCCAGCCAGGCGCGGGCCAGCACATCCTGCATCATCTCAGCCGACACCAGCTGCGAATCCGTGTCGTTCCACGCGCCGCTCAAGTCAATCGTCTTGTCCACATCCACGCGTTCCACCGAAGTGGCGCAGCCGCCCATGAACAACGCGAGAACCAGCAACGCGGCAGATGTTTTTGTTGAAAAGATGGACCAGCTCATTATTTGTTCTCCTTGGCAACGCGGTCAAAAATATTGTCCGCCTGGGTTTCGATATAGCGTTTCAAATCGGTGTTCATGTCCTGCACGCCGCTCACGGTGTCTTTGACTTGCTTCATGTCCAGTTCCGCGACGGAATAGATGATGTTGGACTTCGGGTCGCGCCAGGAGCCGATGATCCTGGCGCCGGCCAGATTGACCTTAGTCAGGTTTTTGATCTGGCGCGATACCGATTCGTCGGTTACGCCTGCACCGCCGGACTTGGCGGCAGCCATGTAATCGCTGGTCACCACGTCCATGTAAGACGACAGCACGCGCGCCACTTCTGCGCGCGCCCGGTCGTCGGCGACGGATTTTTGCAGCGACATGTCGCCGACCGGCGCGGCCGAGCCCACGCCGTGGAACAGGCGCCCGTCCTTGTTGTTCAGGATGCTGGTGCCCTCGTTGACCCAGTCGGGCGCGCCTTTGAGTCCCAGATCGCTTTCGACTTTTGTGGGACCGCTGGAACAGGCTGCGATGAGGCCGGTCAACAGTGCAAGGGCCAATAACTTTGCTAGAGCAAGTGATAGTTTCATGAGGTTCTCCCGGAATGGAAAATCGGATTTGAGATTGTCGCAATTGAGATCATGCGATGTCTGCAACGACACCATCATAATGCGGGTGGGCAACTGCCGCAATTATTCCGCAGCATAAGTGCTACAATGCGCGCCGCGATATCGTTTCAGTCTAGTTGTCGCTACCGATTCCGGTTCGCATCACTCCCTCATTCAGCCTCAGACTGGCGCTCCTACTGGGCGACAGGCCGTTTGTAACAAGAAAGATAATAAATATGTCATTTGCATCTCTCGGCTTGTCCGCCGAACTCGTCCGCGCCGTTACCGAGCGCGGTTACACCGAACCAACCCCAATTCAGGCACAGGCCATTCCCGTCATCCTGAAAGGCAGCGACCTCATGGGCGGCGCCCAGACCGGCACCGGCAAGACCGCCGGCTTCACGCTGCCACTGTTGCAGCGTCTTGCCGACAAACAAGTGATCGGCAAAGGCCACATCCGTGCGCTGGTGCTCACTCCCACGCGCGAACTTGCTGCGCAGGTGGAAGAAAGCGTGCGCATCTACGGCAAGCACTTGCCGCTCAAATCCATGATGATGTTCGGCGGCGTCAACATCAATCCGCAGATCAAACAACTGCACGGTCGTGTGGATATTCTGGTGGCGACGCCGGGACGTCTGCTGGATCACATGCAACAGAAGACCGTGGACTTGTCCCACGTCGAAATCCTGGTGCTGGATGAAGCAGACCGCATGCTGGACATGGGTTTCATCCGCGACATCAAACGCGTGCTCGCGGTACTGCCCAAGCAGCGCCAGAACCTGCTGTTCTCCGCCACGTTCTCCGACGAGATCAAGCTGCTGGCCGACGGCCTGCTCAACAATCCCGTGCTGATCGAAGTGGCACGCCGCAATGCGACTGCCGAACTGATCGAGCAGCGCGTGTATCCGGTGGACCGCGAGAAGAAGCGCGTATTGCTCACCAAACTCATCAAGGACAACAACTGGTTCCAGGTGCTCGTGTTCACCCGCACCAAGCATGGCGCCAACAACCTGGCGGATCACCTGAACAAGGAAGGCATCCCCTCGATGGCGATTCACGGCAACAAGAGCCAGGCGGCACGCACGCGCGCGCTGGCCGAGTTCAAGACCGCCAAGCTGCAAGTACTGGTGGCCACCGACATCGCCGCGCGCGGCATCGACATCATCGAACTGCCGCATGTGGTGAACTACGAGCTGCCCAATGTGCCGGAAGACTACGTGCACCGCATCGGCCGTACCGGCCGCGCCGGCAGCAACGGCGAAGCCAGCTCGCTGGTATGCATCGACGAACACAAACTGCTGCACGACATCGAGCGCCTCATCAAGCGCGAAATCACCGTGGTGCAAGTGCCCGGTTTCGAGCCGGATCCGCGCATCAAGGCCGAGCCGATTTTGAACGGTCAGAATCGCGGTCAGGGTGGTCGTGGACAAGGACGCGGTCAATCTGCTCCGCGAACCGGCGGGGGACAGGCACGCACCGGCGGCGCACCGCGCAGCGGAGCGAAACCGGCGGGCGGGGCAGGTCGCGGTGCTGCCGTGCCGACCGGCGCGCAACACCGTTCCGGTGGAAGAGGTCGTTGAATTTCGTAGGGTGGGCACGTTTCATGTGCCCACGCTGTATGCAACAAATTGCTCCGCGTGGGCACAAAAACGTGCCCACCCTACCGGGATGACAAAATGAACTCAACCGTAACCAACGAACAAGCCATCGCCGCCACCCAACTCTGGCTGGAAAAGGCTGTGATCGGCCTCAACCTGTGCCCGTTCGCCAAGGGCGTGCACGTCAAGGGCCAGATTCGCTATTTCGTCAGCGCGGCGCCTACGCCTGAAGACTTGCTGGTCGATGTCATGCGCGAACTGGAAGTGCTGGCGGAAGCGAGTCGCGAGAAGATCGATACCATCCTGCTGATCCATCCGCATGTGCTGACCGACTTCCTCGACTACAACGATTTCCTGGCCGTTGTGGATGCGGCGCTGGAGGATGTCGATCTGGGCGGCGAATTGCAGGTTGCCAGCATGCATCCGCAGTATCAATTCGCCGATACCGAGCTGGACGACATCACCAACTACACCAACCGCTCGCCCTATCCGACGCTGCACTTGATTCGCGAAGTCAGCATCGACGAGGCGGTGGCGTCGTTCCCCGAAGCCGAGACCATCTTCGAGAAAAACATGGAAACCATGCGCAAGCTGGGTCATGAAGGCTGGAATGCGCTGGGGTTGGCGGAAGTGCAGCACTCCAACCGAAATAAGTAACGTCGTTACACCGGCCCTTCGATAAACTCAGGACAGGCTGACCTTCGGTCACGCCGGTGACCAGCGCATTTATTCAATATGCAGTCGGTCTTGTCCTGCTTCGCAGGCTTTAATTGATGACTGGATTCCGGCCTGATAGAACCACTAGCCATTCGACTAAGCTGGCAAAATACGCCAGCCAAGTCGCTGGTTATACGCCGGAATGACGTTATAGTACCGACATGGATACCAATCAGGATCACTCTTACTCCTCACTCACTCCGGATTGCGTGCTGAACGCGCTGGAAAGCGTAGGCTTGCGCTGCGACGGGCGCCTGCTTGCGCTCAATAGCTACGAGAATCGCGTGTACCAGGTCGGCATCGAAGATAGCACGCCGCTGGTCGCCAAGTTCTATCGCCCCGCGCGCTGGACGGATGCGGCCATTCTCGAAGAGCACGCTTTTGTGCAGGAGCTGGTGGAGCGCGAGATCCCCGTCGTTCCCGCCCTCGTGATTGACGGCAAGACCCTGCATCCTTTCGACGGCTTCCGCTTCTCTGTATTCTCCAAGCACGGCGGACGTGCGCCCGAACTGGAGAACCGCGACACGCTAGAATGGCTGGGGCGTTTTCTCGGGCGCATTCACGCCGTCGGCGCCATCAAGGATTATCAACACCGCCCCACACTCGACATTGTTTCCTTCGGCACCGAGCCTCGCGACTTTCTGTTGGCCAACGAATTCATCCCGGCGGACATCGACGCGGCCTATCGCAGCGTGGTGCAACAGGCGCTGGACGGCGTGCGCCACTGTTTCGACCGTGCGGGCGACGTGAAGCGACTGCGGTTGCACGGCGACTGCCATGCAGGCAACGTGCTGTGGACCGACGACGGCCCGCACTTCGTGGATTTCGACGACAGCCGCATGGGGCCGGCGGTGCAGGACTTGTGGATGCTGCTCTCGGGCGAACGCGAAGACCGCGTGCGGCAGATGGGCGACGTGCTGGCGGGCTACGAGGATTTCCACGAATTCGATGCACGCGAACTGCATCTCATCGAAGCGTTGCGCACCCTGCGCCTGATCCATTACTCCGCATGGCTGGCACGGCGCTGGGACGATGCCGCCTTCAAGCAGGCATTCCCCTGGTTCAACACGCAAATCTACTGGCAAAACCGTATCCTCGAACTGCGCGAACAGATCGCGCTCATGGATGAACCGCCCCTGTGGCAGAACTAATCACCCGCCAGTAGGGTAAATCGACGCATAACCTACTCTCGGGTTTGGGAGTAAAGTAGGTGTCCGCACGTACAGACATAATCCCGCAATCTGTTATGTTGGTTTTTTGAACGCTTAATCCAACTTTCCGAGGAGGCACCATGTACACCTGCATCGACAACATACACGCCCGTGAAATTCTCGACTCGCGCGGCAATCCAACGGTGGAAGTAGAAGTCACGCTCGAAGACGGTTCTTTCGGGCGCGCGGCGGTGCCATCCGGCGCCTCTACCGGTGTGCACGAGGCGCTCGAATTGCGCGACGGCGACAAGAAGCGCTACGGCGGCAAGGGAGTCAAAAAAGCGGTCGGTCATGTAAACGACGATATTGCGTCGGCGCTCCTCGGCATGGACGCGCTCGATCAGGGCGCAGTGGATCGCGCCATGATCGAACTGGACGGCACGGCCCACAAGGAAAAACTCGGCGCCAACGCCATACTCGGTGTGAGTCTGGCGACGGCACGGGCTGCTGCAGAATCCTGCGACCTGCCACTGTTCCGTTACCTTGGCGGCGCAGCGGCAAACCTCCTGCCGGTGCCGATGTTCAACATTCTCAACGGCGGCGTGCATGCCAACTGGCAGGGCACCGACCTGCAGGAATTCATGATCGCCCCGGTGGGCGCACCCAACTTTGCCGAAGCGCTACGCTGGGGCAGCGAGGTTTATCACACCCTGAAAAAAGTGCTCAAGGACGGCGGTTACACCACCGGCGTGGGCGACGAGGGCGGCTTTGCTCCGGCGCTGAAGCGCAATGTGGATGCCATGGACCTGATCGTCAAATCCATCGAAGTTGCGGGCTATCGTCCCGGCGAAGATGTGGTGATCGCGCTCGATCCCGCGTCCAGCGGATTCTACGAAGACGGGATGTACAACCTGCGCACCGAAAAACGCAAGGTGACCTCCGCCGAAATGGTGGCGATGTACGCCGAGTGGGCCAAGAAGTATCCCTTCGTCGTGCTCGAAGACGGCCTTGCCGAAGACGACTGGGACGGCTGGAAATTGCTGAACCGCGAACTGGGCAACAAGCTCGAACTGGTGGGTGACGACTTGTTCGTGACCAACGTTAAACGCATCCAGCGCGGCATAGACGAAAATGCCGCCAACGCGGTGCTGATCAAACTCAACCAGATCGGTACGCTCACCGAAACCATCGCGGCAGTGAACCTCGCCTACAGCGCCAACTGGGGAGCGATGGTGTCGCACCGCAGCGGCGAAACCGTGGACAGCTTCATTGCCGACCTCACCGTGGCCCTGGGCACCGGCCACCTCAAAACCGGCGCACCGTGCCGTGGCGAGCGCCTGGAGAAGTACAACCAGTTAATGCGCATCGAAGAGTATCTGGGCGATTCGGCGGTGTATGCGGGGCGCAAGGCGTTCGTGCGCTGAGTCCGAACGGTTTTGTAAATTTCGCTGCATGACAACTAAAACCAAACCAAGCCTATGCCCCTGCGGCAGCACCAAATCCTACGCTGCCTGCTGCGCCCGCTACGTGGAAGGCAAGGAGGCAGCGCCCACCGCCGAAGCACTCATGCGTTCCCGCTACACCGCCTATACGCTGCTGCAGGAAGACTATCTGCTGGCAAGCTGGCATGCCTCCACGCGTCCAGCCGCATTGGGTTTGGCGGAAGATGTGCAAACCAAATGGCTGGGTCTTGACGTGAAGCGCCGCGAACAACAGGATACCGACCATGCCGTTGTCGAATTTGTGGCGCGCTACAAAGTGAACGGACGCGCGCACCGGCTGCATGAAGTCAGCCGCTTTGTGCGCGAGGAGGGGAAGTGGTTCTACCTGGACGGGGTTGCCGGTTGATACGAATCGAAAGTGAAGCATGGAAGATAAACTGAAAATCGTACTGGTTGATGATCACGGCTTGTGGGGGCGCGGATTGAGCGAACTGCTCACGCATTGCTACGATTTCAACGTGCTTGGTTACGTCTCTTCCTTCGATGATTTGCGCGAACTAATCAAGGATCAACCGGATCTTCTGGTCATGGATCTTCGCATGAAGCCGATGGACGGGCTGGCAATGCTGGGGCAGTTGCGCAAGGAGGGTTGCACTACGCCTGCAGTCATGTTGACCATGAGCGATTCCGAAGAGGATCTGAACAACGCGATGCGCGCCGGTGTGCGCGGGTATTTGCTCAAGGACATGGAGCCGGAAGAAGTGGTTGACGGTATTCGGCGGGTTGCCGCAGGTGAATTGATCGTTGCGCCGTCCATGACGGCAAAGATGATCGAATTGCTGCGCGGGGATCAACCCGGACAGGAACAGACCAATTTGTTCAAGCTGCTTACCCGGCGCGAATACGAAATCATGGAATTGTTATCGCGCGGAGAAAGCAACAAGGCGATCGCACAAGCACTGTCGATCAGCTACGACACCGTGAAGCAGCATGTGCGCCACATCCTGAACAAGCTGAGCCTGTCGTCGCGGGTCAAGGCTGCCGTGTTGTTTGCCAAGGAACAGGAAAAGAACCTCGAGAACTTAACGCAAAACCGCTGAGGCGCCGTGTGTGGAGTCGGGTTGGCTCAGGTGGAGTTGTGGCGCTTGATCTGACAGGCAGTGGCCGATGATCGGCCTGAGCCGCCGTCGAGAGTCAGGGTAAATTGCTTCTGCTTCCGGCTGATAAGAGACATAGCGTCATCCCAGATGTAGGATGGGTTGAGCGCAGCGATACCCATCGCTATCATGTGCATATGACCAACTACCGCCGAAGCAACATCGCCGGGGCCAGCTACTTCTTCACGGTGAATCTCGCCGACCGTTCCCAATCCTTGCTGACCGAGAACATCGAATTGCTGCGTCATGCATTTGAATACACCCGTGAACGATATCCATTCACCATGGAAGCCATCGTGATTTTGCCGGAACACATTCACGCCCTCTGGACTTTGCCCGAAGGAGACCGCGATTTTGCATTGCGCTGGAGATTGATTAAAACAGTGTTCTCACGCGGCTTGCCGCACGTCGAGCCGCGTTCGGAAAGTCGGCTTCGCAAGGGCGAACGTGGAATATGGCAGCGAAGGTATTGGGAACATCTCATCCGTAACGAAGCCGATTTTGCTCGGCATATCGATTACATCCATATCAACCCTGTCAAACATGGAATGGTGATGCGTGTGGCAGATTGGCCGCATTCGTCGTTTCACAGTTACGTACGGGCGGGAATGTTGACCAATGATTGGGCGGGTAACGAGGAGACGGGTTGGGAATGTGGCGAGCGGCGGAGTGATTGATGGGTATCGCTGCGCTCAACCCATCCTACATCTGGGATGACGCTATGTCTCTTATCAGCCGGAAGCGGAAGCAATTTACCCTGACTCTCGACGGCGGCTCAGGCCGATCATCAGACTCCGAATGCAAGATCAAATCGCGACATGTACAACTCAGGCCGCCATTTCAAGAGCGGCCTGCGACCGAGTCGGTCAATCAGGCAGCACGCTGCTGCAGGATTGCATCGACTTCCCGTTTTCCCATGCCTCTCAGCATGACGATTTTGGCTAACTGTTTTTCGCGCGGACTGGCGTTTCCCGCTTCCCAGTTGTAGATAGTCGGTATCGAAACATCCAGCAACTGTCCGATTTCGGTGGCCGACAGGCCCAGGCGTTTTCTGAGCGATTTGAAACCTTTTGCCGTGAAGCGGGCTTTGGCTGTGTCTTCCGTTTGGGACGGCGCTTCACGCTTCTGGCCATTCGCTTTTTCCAGTCGCGACAATTGCTGTTCGAGTGCCGCAGTGCGTTTTTTCAGTGCGGCGATTTCCGTCCGATACTGCACGGAAGCTTTTCTGAGTTTTTCGGTTTCGTTGCGCGTTTCTTTGCGGGCGAGTCGTATGATCTCGTCCTTGAGTACTGTTGCGATGTTGGACATACATATCCTCCTAAGGATGTTGGATTGTCGATCTGCAACTCTATGACCGCGGGCTGCAACTACAACCGGTTTTCAGCGGATGGCTGGCATGATCTCTTGAATATCCGCCGGAGTCGTGACGAGTTGTTCTCCGGGGGCGCCAATTGTGACATTAATGCCCGATATTTGAGAAGCCGGTTGCGGAATTTTGCCGGGACGCGATACGGCCCGGAATTGTTCGGCGAATAGCCCGCGTTGAAAAGAACGCGGGCCTGTTCGAAGTCACGCTTTGAGACGGGGTTTGTTGTAAAGCACCTTGAGCTGGAATATTTCGTACCAGGCTTTTTCCGGAAAGCCGTCCCTGTCCATCCTGCCGCCGCCACGCCCGTTGGGCTGCAACAGGTCGGCGAAATAGGCTTCACCGTCGGGCGAGTTCCAGAGCTGGAGGACTTTCTCCAGAATGTGCGGGAATCTTTCGCTGAGCATTTGCGGATACTGGTTGGGGCTGCAATTCAGGGTTCGCAGAACGTTTTCTTTGCTGATCATCGCTATTCTCCATAGTCAACATCGTGCTCTCTGGCTGTGCCTGAATTGTGCGCACCGCCATTGCAGACGAAGACTACGGCGACTCAAGCAGTCGCGTCAATACCCGTTGTGGATGAGTGGTCAAATGTCTGGCTGGACGAATATGGAGACTGCGGCCTCAGCGCCCGCAACCATGGGGCGGGCACGCTGTCGTATCCGGCATGTCCGCAGTCCGGCAGGCGCGCAAGAGCCGACGGATTACCGGTAGCTAATCCAACGTCCCGCATAGCCACTACAATGCGGCATTCCAATTCGAAACGAAACCGCATATGGCAACCATGAACACAGATACCGAAAACAACTACCTGGTCATCACCGCCTCCGGCGAAGACAAGCTCGGCCTCGTCGACCGGCTCACGGGGCGCATCGCGGATAGCGGTTGCAACATCGAGGAAAGCCGCATGGCCGTGCTGCAAGGGCAATTTGCCCTCATCATGCTGGTCTCCGGCTCCTGGCATGCGCTTTCCAAACTGGAAGGGCAGATGAGTGCGCTCGGCGAGCAACTCGGCCTCGTGATCACTCACGAGCGCACCAAGAAACGCGAACGGGCAGAACCTGCCATTCCCTACACCGTCGAGGTCGTGGCCATGGATCGTCCCGGCATCGTGCGCAGCCTGGCGGCATTCTTCTCGCGCAACGGTATCAACATCGAAGAACTGCAAACCAGCACCTATCCCGCCCCGCACACCGGCACGCCCCTGGCCTCCATCGTCATGACGGTGGGCATTCACGCCAAAGTGCACATACCCACGCTGCGCGGCGATTTTCTCGACTACTGCGACGACCTCAACCTGGACGCGACCTTCGAGCCGGTGCGGGGATGACCGAATAGTCCGGAAAGCAGCGCGGCCCCGACACCGCCTGCTTTTGCTGCGATTCTCAAGCGGAATGCCAGGCTAAATCACTCCGCTATTGCTTGTTGCCATTGCCTTTTCTCGGTTGCCGCACCGCGCATCCGACGAACGGCGCCGCTTTTACTAACATACCCCTTTATCAATCATGGTTTGAGCCGTTAACATCGGGAGGCACCGGGCACGTACAAAAATCATACGGGGTGAATGTCTCTCATGGCTGAAAAACGAATCGGGCGCTTCAACATCCTGCGTGTGCTGGGCAAAGGCACGCAAGGCGCGGTTCATCTCGCTTACGATCCGCAACTGGAACGCCAGGTAGCCATCAAGATGCTGCGGCCGGGCGCGGCGCATACCGAATCGCTGCTGCACGAGGCGCGCATTGTCAGCAAACTCCAGCACGCCTGCATCGTGCCGCTGTATGACGCGGGCGAACACGAGGGCGAACCCTATCTGGTCTGCGCCTACGTGGAGGGCGGCACCTTGCAGCGGATGCTGCGCGACGGCGCCTTGCCGGCGGTGAAATCCGCAGAGATCGCCAGCCTGTTGCTGGAGGCGCTCGAATACGCGCACCAGCAGGGCGTGCTGCACCTCGACATCAAGCCCGGCAATATCATGATCGGGCAGCGCGGCCAGCCCATGCTGATGGATTTCGGCATTGCCCGGCTGATGAAGGAGCAGAGCGAGGACAGCCAGGAAGTGATCGGCACGCCGCAATACATGGCGCCGGAATGCATCGCCAACGGCGGCGTGGATGCCAGCTCCGACCTGTATTCGGTCGGCATGGTGCTGTACGAGATGGTCGCGGGCGAGCCCGCCTTCACCGGCGACAATGCCTTCAATGTGATGAACCGCGTCGTGCATGAAGCTGCCGTCGCGCCTTCCGCCCATACACCGGAGCTGGATGAGGGGCTGGAAGCGATCATCATGAAGTCCATCGCCAAGCGCAAGGAGGAACGTTATCCCGACGCGAAGAGCATGCGCAATGCGCTCCGGGAATATATGGGCGCAAACGGCGACGCGGCAGCCAGGGATACGCACGGCATGCTCGAATTCCTGCTGCGGCGCATGCGCAGCAAGAGCGATTTCCCCGCACTCTCCAACATCATCACAGAGATCAACCAGATCGTCGCCTCGGAATCGGACAGCGCCAACAAACTGGCGCGCGTGATCCTGCAGGATTTCGCCCTGACCTACAAACTGCTCAGGATGGTCAACACCGTCTCCTACGGCCAGTTCGGCGGCAACATCAGCACCATCTCCAAGGCCGTCGTGATCATGGGTTTCGAGACGGTGCGCAATATCGCGATGTCGCTAATCATGCTCGAATTCATGCACAACAAGACGCTCGCCCACCAGTTCAAGGACGAAGTGGTCGCCGCGTTTTTCTCCGGCATGCTGGCAATCCAGATCGCGGTGGGGCGCAACATCCGCGATGCCGAGGAACTCATGATATGCGCCATGTTCCAGAACCTGGGGCGCATGCTGGTGACTTATTACTTCTTTGACGAGCGGCAGGAAATCTCCCGCCTGGTCGAGCAGGGGCGCAGCGAAGACCAGGCCGCCATCAAGGTGCTGGGCCTGACCTGCAACCAGATCGGCATCGGCGTCGCGAAGAGCTGGAATTTCCCCAAACGACTGCTGGACGGCATGGAGCGGCTGCCTGCCGGGGAGCCCGTGAAGCGGCCGAAAAACGAAATCGAGCTGGTGCAGGTGATTGTGAACATGGCGAACGACCTGTGCGAGATTGCGCAAACGACCGCGCACAGCGAAAAATCGCAGGCGCTGAACAGGGTGCGCCTGCGCTACCAGCAGGCACTCGATATATCGGAACACAAACTCAACGCTGCGCTGGAGACCGGCTTGCAGGAACTCACGCGCCGCGCCCTGACGCTGGATATCAATGCAACGCAAAGCCCGCTGGTGAAGAAGATTCGCAAGTGGAGCGGACTGAAGATCAATACCCTGCCGAAAGGCATCGCGAAGCAGGAAGTGCAGAACGGCGTGCAGGGCATCGAAGCAGCGCTGAATACGGAGGACAAGGAAGCACGGCATGTTCCCGACCCGGTCACCGTGCTGAGTGCGGGCATACAGGACGTGACCACTACGCTGGTGGAGGACTTCAATCTCAACGACGTATTGCTGATGGTGCTGGAGACCATCTACCGCGGATTCGGATTCAGGCGAGCGATCATCTGCATTCGCGACAGCAAGAACAACGCCATGGCGGCACGCATGGGGCTGGGGGTCGGCGTGGACGGGGTGATTCCGCGTTTCCGATTCAAGATTGCCCGCGATCCGGATGTGTTCAATCATGTCGTCGAAAACGGCGTCGACATCGTTATCGGAGACACGGACGCAGCGGGCATCGCCGACAAGATACCCGCCTGGTACAGAGAATTGACGGATGCGCAGAGTTTCATCCTGCTGCCCATCGTCATCAAAAAAATCACCGTCGGACTGTTCTATGCCGACATGCAGCAAGCCAATGCCCTGAATCTCTCCGAGCAGCAACTGTCGCTGTTGCGCACCCTGCGCAATCAGGCGGTGCTGGCGATCAAACAGAAGATGTAATCAGGGCAGATGTCCGGCGGAAATGCCCGGAGCGGACATTCTTTTTCCCCGCAGAGCCACTACAATGCGGCTACCTTAAACTGGCGAAAGCGAGGCAGGCGACCATGAAAGCAAGCGGCGGAAAGCCAGGAATCGGCCTTGCGCTGGGCAGCGGCTCGGCGCGCGGCTTGGCGCACCTGGGGGTGATCCGGGCGCTTGAAGAAGCCGGGATCGCGGTGGATTGTATTGCGGGCAGTAGCATGGGCGCGCTCATCGGGGCGATCCATGCCGCTGGCAAGCTGGACGAACTGGAAGCCGCCTTTCTGGACTTCGACTGGAAAACAACGGCGTCCTTTTTTGACGTGGTGTTGCCGAAGTCCGGCCTGCTCGACGGCAACAGGATCAGCGAACTGGTGCGCGCCCACATTCATGCCGACACCATCGAACTGCTGGCCACGCCCTTTGCTGCGGTGGCCACGGATATCGTCAGCGGCGAGGAAGTCGTCATCCGCAGCGGTGACGTGATCGAGGCGGTGCGCGCCAGCATTTCGGTGCCCGGCATCTTCACCCCGGTGCGCAGCAACGGGCGCATCCTGGTCGACGGCGGCCTCACCAATCCGGTGCCGGTGAGCGCGGCCCGCGCCATGGGGGCCGGCATCGTGATTGCGGTCGACCTCAACCACCAGATTGTTGCCGGCAAGAATCTGAAGCCGCTGCTGGATACCGGCAAGCCGGACGTTGAGGAAGACGGCACATCAGGCATGCTCGCGCGTTGGGCGGGCGACTACCGCTTGTCGATGAAGGACATCAAGCTGAGATTGCTGGCCGGGAATAATCCGGCATTCGAACAGTTCAGGAAATGGGTTTCCGAGGAACCGCTGCCCAGCATCTTCGAAGTGCTGCTGGCTTCGATCAACATTATGGAAACCCGCATCACCCAGACCCGTCTGGCGCTGGATAGGCCGGAAGTGATCATCCAGCCGCCGCTGGGGCATATCCGTTTCCTGGAATTCGGCCGCGCCGAGGAAATCATCGCCGTCGGCTACGAACACACGCGGCGGCAACTGGAGAATGGCGACATTGAATTGCTGCGCTAGCGGCCGGCAACAAGTCCCATACGGCGCAATAAGTTGGCGTAGGTTGGGCTAAGCTCGTAGAGCTTAGAGAATTGCCTGCCTTTGGCGCAATGCCCTTCGGTTATTGCGCCCTACCACGGCTAGCTGTTTTTCATCTCGCGTCCGCTTCCACCGCCGCTATCAGCATCTCGAAAATATCCGGGATGGCCGCTTTGACGCGGCTCCAGTTGGGAATAAGCGGACTGCCCATGGGGTTCTCCATGTACGCCAGAGCCGCCATCGAAATCGCTTTGGTGAACGCTTCCACCGCTCTTGCCTCCTCGTGCCGGTCGAATGCCAGGCCGTTGATGGTTGCGTCGGCCTCGTATTTCATCAGCGTGTCTTCCGCTTGTCTCAGGTAGCTCACGATCAGCGATTTGAACAGGCCGTCCGAAAACACCACCCCGTCGGAGGCCAGCGTCCTGAACAGCGACTTGCAGATGTCCACCGTCATTTTCATCAGCCCTTTGCCCGCGTCGTCGGCGGAAAGCACCTGGTGCTTGTGATCGTAAGTCGCGGCGATATCCACCTGGCACACGCGGTTCGGCGAATAGTTGCGGAACACCTCGGCCAGCGAACCGACCTCCAGTCCCCAGTCGCTGGGAATCCGGTTCACGCGCGCCAGGTCGGTGGTCATGCAGAATTCTCCGGCCAGCGGATAGCGGAAGCTGTCGAGGAATAGCAGGAAGCCGTGCTGTCCCAGCAGTTGCTGCAGCGCGCGCACCAGCGGCGTCACCAGCAGGCGCGTCACGCGCCCGTTCATCTTGTTCGACACGCGGCTGTAGTAACCCTTGCAGAAAACGTAATCCAACGCGGGGTTGGCGACGGGATAGCACAGGCGCGCCAGCAGTTCGCGGCTGTAGGTGATCACGTCGCAATCGTGCAGGGCGATCACGTCGGATTTTGCGCGCGCCAGCACATAGCCGTAGGACAGCCACGCGGAGCGTCCCTTGCCCTGCGGCCCAACGTCCAGCCCGTTCCGGGTGAGTGTTTCGTAGATTTCGCCGATGCGTTTGCCTTTGTTGTGGATGATCCTGACCTCGGTGGGAATCGGCGACATGAATTCGCGCACGCTTCTCAATTGCTGCTCTGATGCGCTGTCGAGCGCCAGCACGATCTCGTTCAGGTACTTCACCTTGGACAGCTCCCTGACGATGCCCGGCATGGCCGGTCCCTCGAACTCCGAGTACAGTGCGGGCAACACCAGTGCGACCGGGCGTATTTTCGAAAAACTGGCGAGCTCAGCCTCCAGCCGCTCCAGCGAGGGGTGACCAAGCTGGTGCAGTGTGGTGATGACGCCCGTCTGGAAAAAGTCCGACATGGCATTCCTCCTAGATGTGCTCGATTTCGTCTTCGGGTTCGTCGGCGCGTTTTTCGGCAGACTCCCGCTCGATGACCCGCTTCGCCGCCTCGATGCCGCCCACACCGAAGGCGATGGCCAGCGCGGCTACGATGCCGCCGAACACGATGGAAAATGCGGCAAGCACGATGCCGGGCGCGATCTGCAACTGCTCCATGACCATGGCCAGGATCAGCACCGTCAGCAGGGCACTGACCGCCTCGGCCAGGAACTTGGCATAGTGAAAACCGCTGTTGGCCGCAGCGATCAGCACCGCGCGGCTGACGAATCCGGTCAGGAGGTAACCGATGAAAAAGATGAACATGGCGGAAAACAAACGCGGCATATAGCCGAAAAACCGGGTCACCATCAGGTCGATGGCTTCGAGCCTGAGTGCGCCCAGGCTGACCATCAGCGTGACCACGGCCAGCAGCCAGAACACGATACCGCCCACGATGACGGAAGGTCTGGCCCACAGGTCGCCCTTGCGCATCAGGGTGGTAAAGCTCATGCGGTCCGACCAACTGTCGAATTTGAGCGCGGTGAGCGTCTTGACCAGCAGCAATTCAAGCGCTTTGGCCAGCAGCAGACCCAGCACCAGAATTAGCAGCATGGCCAGCAGGTTGGGCAGGAATCCGCCGAGTTGCAGGAACAGCTCCCGCAGGGGTTGGAAGATCATCTCCAGAAAATCCATCATGGTGCACCTCCTCAGGGTCGTTTCCAGTTGGTTGTCAGATAGTCCTTTTCGTTTTCGAATTCCAGGCACAGCTTTTCGATCTCGGCTTCCGCTTCGGGCGCTTCCATGTTGGCGGCCTCCATCACGAAGGAAGCGGTCTTGCCGATGTACAGCGGCGTGAGTGATTTGATCAGGTGGGAGGCGGGCAGTTTTTTCAGATGGAACGCGATCGCGTAGTCGTACACGATCCGCGTCCACAAGGCGCGCGGAAAGCGGAACGCCGTATCGTCCAGCGCGGCCAGCCGCTCCACTTCGCGCAGGTCGCCGCTGCCGAGTATGGCCAGCCAGATTTCGCGCAAGTTGAGCAGACCCTCGCGGAACACGCGCAGCATGCGCGCGGTGTTCACGTTGACGTGTTCCAGCCCGACGGAATACTCGAAGCCGAATGTGTCGACCGCTTCCGAACCGCGTATCGGCATCCACACGTCGGGATACTCCTCCAGCAGATTGAATGCGGCGCTGATTACCTGGTACAGCATGTCGCTCAGGTCGGCGCCGGGGTCCTTGGCGTCGTGAATCTTGGCGCCGAGGAAAGACTGTGCGATCGAGAATCCGTTGGCCAGTGCCGTGGTGGTCATCCAGATGTCGATGCCGAAACGCGCAACGTCCGATTCCCACACGTCCTTGGTCAGGTAGAACTCCGCCAGCTTGCCGGAAAAGCCGAAGTCCCCGCCTATGGGCTGGCGCACGCGCTTGCCGTAAAGCGCGCGCGTGAGCGGATACACGATGCTGTTGGTGATGGTGCCGTCGAATTTGTGGCGGTGGTACAGCGGCGACACATAATCGAAACCGCCGTCCAGCACCGGCTTCACCAGCAGCTCGATCCACTCCGGCGTGATGCTCCTGAGATCAGAATCGACCACCACGCACGCCTTGGCGTTGAGCGCGCGCGCAATTTCGAACACGGTGCGGAAGGCGCTGCCCTTGCCCGGGATGCCCGCATAGGAAAACGCCAGCTTGGCGATGGGCGTGACGCGGTGGTGCAGCAGGATGGCATCGAAATTCTCGACGGCGGCCTGCTGCACCACCGCCGTGGTGCCGTCACTTGAGCCGCCGTCGGAATTGATAATGATCGCCTTGTGCCACGGGAAATATTTGGCCAACCCGGCCTGCACCGCGCGCACCACGTGGCCGATGGTGCGCGCGCTGTTATAGCTCGGGATGCCGACGACGATGTCGGCGCGCTTGATCTGCGCAAGCTGTTCGCGCACCTCGGTACGGAGTATTGAGCTGCCTGTCGTCATATCGCCCCCCGGGTGCAAAGCACGATCTGGATGTCCATGACATTGCTGCCGCTCGGACCGGTCTTGAGATGGCAGCGGCTGCCCGACAATTCGTCGAGGCGCTGGAAGAAAGTGTACGAATCGTTGTCCTCCAGATAATCGACCGGCTCGATACCGTGGCGGCGCGCCAGCCTGACGGTCTTGCCGTTCACCAGCGCCCCTGCGGCATCGGTCGGCCCGTCGTTGCCGTCGGTACCCGCCGAAAGCAGGGAGATGCCGGCCATGCCCTCGATTTCCAGCGCGAAGGCCAGCGCCAGTTCCTGATTCCTGCCGCCTTTTCCCGAACCGCGCACGGTGACCGTCGTTTCACCGCCGTACAGCAGGCAATGCCGTTCGCCCGCACGCATGCCGGCCAATTTGGCCCGTGCTTCCTGCGCCAGCCGGTGCGCCGCAGTAGCGGCTTCGCCCTGCAGCGCTGCAGTGACGATTTCCGTTGCGAAGCCGAGCCGGCGCGCTTCCGTTTCCGCCGCCGCCAGCGCCTGACCTATGCCGCCGATGATGACGTTGTGTGTCCTCTGCAGGCAGGGATCGCCGCTTTTTACCGTCTCGATTTCGTGTCCGTCCATGCCGCGCCGCAGATGGTCGCGCACGCGCGCCGGAATGATCTCCTGCAGCGCGTATTTTTCGATCACCGCCCAGGCATCGGCAAAGGTCGATTCGTCCGGCGCGGTCGGTCCCGAAGCGATCACGTCCAGCCGGTCGCCGATCACGTCGGACAACAGCAGCGTCAGAACCTGTGCGGGGAATGCGGCCTGCGCCAGCCTGCCGCCCTTGACGGCGGAGAGATGCTTGCGCACGGCGTTCAGCTCGCCGATGGAAGCGCCGGCCATGAGCAGCAGGCCGGTGACCTGCTGTTTGTCCTGCAGCGTGAGGTTTGCGGCGGGGGCGACGAGCAGCGCCGAAGCGCCGCCCGAGAGCAGGCAGATCAGCAGCGTGCGTTCATCGGCGGCGCGCAGCAATTGCAGCACGCGCTGTGCGCCGGCGGCGCCGGCCGCATCGGGAACCGGATGCGCGGCCTCGATCTGTTCGATACGTTGCAGCGGCGCCGTGTGGCCCTGCTTCACGATCACCAGCCCGGCGCAAATGCGCTCGCCCAGCAACGCTTCCAGCGCCAGCGCCATGCGCGCCGAGGCCTTTCCTGCGCCCACCGCGACGACGCGTTCGTATGCGGCCAGGTCGTAGACCGCACCGGCCACGCGCAGGCGGCCGTCTTCGAGATGCACGGCCTCCTGCAGTGCGCGGTAGGGGTCGACTGCGGCCAGTGCGGCATCGTAGATTTCTGCCAGCGATGCGGCGGCGTTCTTCCGCTCTGTCGCTTCGTGCAGCGGGGCTTTTTCCAGCAGGTGCAGCACGGCGTCGTTCCAGCCGCGCGCAGCGGGATGCTGCGTCTTGAGCAGGCCGGGAAAATCAATGCGGCTCTCGTAACTTCCGTCCTCGTGCCGCATCAGCACGGCGTGGTCGACCGCGCGCAGCAGCGGCAAATCGTTCAGGCTGTCGCCCAGGCCGATGCTGCAGAGCGGGCCGTATTCGCGCCGGTAGAGCGCTTCGAGCAATATCGCGGCGCGTCCCTTGTCGTGATCGCCCGTGATGTGAAAGAACTCGCCCCGGGTCCAGTGCAGCCCGTCCTTCTCGATGGCCTGCAGAAAGTCCTCGTCGGGCGGGCCGTCGAATACGAAGGCTTCGTCGTATTCGCGCTGCTTGGCCAACGCCGCTTCGTTGCGCGGCAGACTCGTGAGCGTCGCGACCTCGTCGTCCGTCATGTCGGCAAAGCCGCGTACCTTGGCCGCCAACCTTTCGCGCAAATGCACGAATCTTTCCCTGATTTCGACGATGGTCATGCCGAGTCTGATGCGCATGTAGCCGTTGACCGCTTCACCGTCCGGCGGCGTCCGGAAATAGTCGTGGGGAATGTAAATGCCGGCGCCGTTCTCGGTAATGAAGGGATGCGTGTTATGGAGTTGTCGGCGGTGGTATTCCACCTCGGCCCTGGTTTTGCTGGAACACAGCACGAGCGGAATGCCCCGCTCCCGGATCAAGTCCAGGGCAGGCGCAGCCGCCACACAGGAATAGTCCCGGTCGAGCAGGGTGCCATCCAGATCGCTGATGATGAGGGTGTCCGGCATCTGTACTTTTCCGTTGTTTGGGTACTACTGGAATGCAGTCGAGTTTGGAGGGGCGGGTGAATTAACTTAATACCCGGTTCCGGGTAATTTCAGGACGGGAAACTGTGTAGCCGGCGTTGCGCCGGAAACCCCGGCGCCCACGTCAAAACAGTTCCCGGTTGGAAGTGGCCGCCGTGTCGCCGAAGAAACGGTAGGTGTTCTTCCCGGCCAGCTTGGCTGCATACATGGCGGAATCGGCGTTCATGATCAGTTCGGCCGGCGTGGCGCCGTCTGCGGGAAACATTGCAATGCCGATGGAAGTCCCAACCCGGACTTCCTTGCCGCGAAACGCTATGGGCTCGTTGACGGTGGCGATGATGCGTCGGGCAATATGCATGACCTCTTCGCTGCTTGCCGGATTGTCGAGTTTGACGATGAACTCGTCGCCTCCCAGTCGCGCCACGGTATCCGTCAGTCGTACCAGTCCCGTGAGCCTGGTGGCTACCGTTTTCAGCAGTTCGTCGCCCACGTCGTGCCCCAGCGTGTCGTTGACGAGCTTGAATCGGTCGAGATCCAGGAACATGACAGCCAGAACCTGTGGCTCGCGGTTGTGCATCGCAATCCGGCGTTCGAGGCGTTCGATCAGCAGGGAACGGTTCGGCAGACCGGTCAGGGGGTCGTGAAAGGCCAGGTGCCGGATTTGTTCGCCTTCGCGCCAGACATCGGTGACATCGTGGAACAGGGACACGTAGCGAACGGAAGCGTCGTCGGAATTGGAAATTTTCGTGATGGTCTGCCAGACCAGAAATACATCGCCGGACTTGCGGCGGTTCCATATTTCACCCTGCCAATGCCCGTTGTTCGCGATGTCGCTCCACACCGATTCGTGGAATGTCCGTTCGTGATGATTGGACTTGAGCATTCGCGGTGTCTGCCCGATGGCTTCCTCGGCGGAGTAACCGGTGATCCGGGTGAAGGCGGGGTTCACCGACTGGATGATTCCCGCCGCATCCGTGATGAAGATTCCCTCGACGGTATTGTGCAGCACGCTGGCCGCCAGTTTCTGCTCGGCTTCGGCTTTCTTGAGTTGCGTGACGTCGGTGACCAGCACGAAAAATCCCGCGACCAGTCCGCGCGCGTCGATATCCGGGATGTAGTTGGCCCAGGTGTGGCCGGTGCTTCCGTCCGCCTTGGTCAGGGTGCGTTCGAATTTCTGCGTATAGCCGAGCAGCGCTTCGCGGATATGGGGTTCGTTGAGGGCAAACAGGCGGGCGCCCATCAACTCGCGTATGGTGCGGCCGACGACCGCCTCGGGCGCCTTGCCGAACCATTCCAGATAGGGCTGGTTGGCGAAGCGGCAGACCATGTCCTTGTCCCAGTAGGCGACCATGCCGGGCATGTTGTCGGCAATGGATTTGATGAAGCGTTCGCTGTCTGCGGCGGCCTGGGCGGAGGCTTCGGCTTTCTGCTGCAGCGTTTTTGCGCGCGTGTTGGCGCGGCGCATGCCTTCCGCGATGCCGGAAACCAGCACGCAGCCGAGCGCGAACACCGCCATGCCCAGCCAGTTGTCCGGGCCGGGGCCAGGCGGCGCGGAAACGGGGAGGGGCAGCAGGAATCCGACCACAAGGCAGGCCAGCACCATGGCCACCATGCCGGCGGAAAATCCGCCGACGATGGCGGCAACCGCCACTGCGGGGAAAAAAGTCAGATACGCGATGCCGGAACCGAGCGCTTGCAGCGGCCAAACCTGCAGCGTGGCGGCAACCGCCACCAGTATCAGCGCGCCGAGAAATCTCGACCATGGCTGCATGCCATCGCCAAGCGAAAATTTGTTCATGTCACACGCCCCTCCTATTGGGCAGCTTCAGATTGCAGGGGGCTGTTTGTAGTTTCTTTATTGCCCTGTTGATCTGCAAATCCGGATTTTTACGGCGCGCACTGTATATCTACATGGTGGGCGCGTGTTGATTATGCGCAAAAATATACGAGGCTGATGTTGAAAAATTGCTGCGGCACTTTTATTGCAGACCTCCTCTTGCGTTCAATTTCGCCGGGAGTGGCGCGGAATAAGGCATTGCGGGGATTGCCCATTGGACAGAGTACCCGAGCAATTTAATGAGATATGGTTTGGGATGAGCAGGGTTGCATCCGTGCCCGGTTTATTGTGCCCGGGGCAATTCGTACGCGGCGAGTTCGGTATCGTTTTGCGCGGCGAGTTGTTGAAAGTCGCCTATATAGCCCGCCACCTTCTCGCTCAGACGTTGTTTCTGGCGGACGCTCAGCAGTTCGAATATCCGTACCGTCATGCCATTCATCGCATTCTCGTAGGCCGCGATGGCTTGCTGCTGTTGCGCCGAGCGGGAAGTTTCGGGGGCGCTTATCCATTGGCGGAGCAATGCGGCGATCTGCTCTTCTCCCGCGCCGGCGTTCAGCAGCGCAATCAAGCCGGCCTGTTTGGCTTCGCGTTGCTCGATGTAGTGCCGGGTGGCGAACGGGATGTGCAGGCTCAACTCGGTGATTGCCTTCTTCTGTGCAGCACTCAGCCTGCCTGCCAATTGTTCCACAAACTCCACATGCCGTTCCGCGCGCAGGGCGAGCATTTCCTGCTCGCTGTCCGCCAGCAACTTCTCCCGTTCTTCGCGGTTTTTGTCGGCAAACTTTTTGTCGAGATTTGCGATTTGCCGGCTGTCCAAGGTGCTCAGCACATGTGCCGCAGGCCGGATCATGGGCGTCATGGTCAATTCGTACAGCTTGTGGCTTTCGGTTCTCAGGCGCGCAACAGTGTCCTCCGTCACTGCACCGTCCCGGTTGATCGCCTCGCCGAGTTTCTGCAACAGCGCGGTGTATTCCGGCAGCGCATGCTTGCGATGCCAGCGCATATAGCTGTCGACCTCGTGATGGATTTCTTCTTTCTGCGGGGCGCTGAACGAGGTGTAATCGTTGATACGGTAGCGCAGCAGCCAGTCGGCATAGTTATAGCCGAGCGCAACCCCGCTGCAGCCGCCGCAGCAGAGCAGGATGAGCGCAAGAACAATGAATGGCGGCTTGTTGATGGTTTTTCTCCATGCCGGTTTCGTTTGCAGACGGCGGCGGCGGCGCGTTGCGCCGCTGCCGCATGGATGCTGTTACAGATTGCCGGCCCGAAACTTCAGCCGCCTACCGTCTCCGCGAACATCGCGTCGCTGCGTTTCTGGATTTCCTCGAACGTCACGTTCTCGATGTGTGTCATGACGTGCCAGTTGTGTCCGAAGGGGTCGGTAAATATGCCGGAGCGGTCGCCGTAGAACATATCCTTGACCGGTTCTATCTGCTTCGCGCCCGCATCCAGCGCGCGCCGGTAGGTGGCATCCACATCGGGTACATACAGCACGATGCCGACGCCCGATCCGCCCAGGGTGATCGGGCTCACGTTGTTCCATTCGGGCATTTCTTCCGCCAGCATGATCACGGCATCGCCGATGCGCAGCTCGGCATGGCCGATGACGCCGTCCGGCATGGAAATGCGCCCGATCTCTTTTGCGCCGAACACGCGCTGATAGAAGCTGATGGCGGCCGCGCAATCGCGCACGATCAGATATGGCGTGATCGGGTTGTAACCTTCGGGAATGTAGTTGACTGTACTCATGATGTTCTCCTTTACGATAGATCATGTCCGGGCGGATGGCGTTTGCCGCAAATGGTTCGCGCTGCAATTCGCAATGCAATCCGGACTTTTATTGTTCTCCTTGTTCCGGGTTTCACGTAGCGGGCAAACAGCAGACCCGCTCGCTTTTTTCTGGTATACGCAAACAGTTGGTCGAGTGCGCTTCCCCGTCCTTCGTAAAATCCCGTGTCCGTATGTTTCCTGCAGGCCGCTTCGTCGCCGTGGCGAACGGTTGCGGTGTGGCGCTGGTTGAAAACCGGCAGATCAGGTTTTGCTTTCACAGTTGAACATCCAGCACACGCCGAACTTGTCCACCAGGCTGCCGAAATAGCCGCCCCAGAACATTTCCTGCAGCGGCATTTCCACTTTCCCGCCGTCGGCGAGCGCCTTGAACAGGCGTTCGGTTTCCGCGCGCGTGTCCGGTTCGAGATTCAGGTACATGCTATTGCCGTACTTGACGGTGAAGCCCAGCGATTCGGGCGCATCCGTCCCCATCAGCACATGTCCGCCGAGTATGGGCAGCGCGACATGCATCACCAGTTCCCGGTCGGCCTTCGCCAGCGGCGGCTGGTCCGGCTGCGGCGGGGTGTCCTTGAAGCGGGCGATGGGCATGGAAAATTCGGTGCGGAACACCGATTTGTAAAACAGGAAGGCGGCTTCGGTGGTGCGCGGAAAATTCAAATAGGTGCTGACTTTAGCCATTTCGGGTTCCTCCAGTAGGGTGCTTTCAGGGCCTTTATATGTGCTGCTCGCACAGCGCTTTCAGTTTGGCCAGCGCCTTGGGCCAGGTATTGGTCATGTAGTCGTCGAACTCCTGCGGAATGGCGGACATATCAACCTGTACTTCGGTGATGCCATCCTTCTCTTCGAAGGTGTAATTCTCGTAGACGTGCGACCACGCTTTAGCTTCCTCACTTTCCGTGTCGTCGATCCCGTTCTTGATGATGCCCAGATGCTTGATGGAGATGAAACGCCAGGGTTTGTTCTCGGCGATGACGGAGGTCATGCCGCCTGTGCCGCCAGGGCCGAGAAAGCGAATCTTTTCGCCCTGCTCCCAGGAACCCTCGTAGTATCCGCCCTCGCCGAATTCGGCGGTCCAGATGCGGTAGGTCTCCTGTTGCAGCATGGTGTTCCAGACTTTTTCCTTGGGCGCTGCGATGGCGATTGAAAAATGCATGGGTTTCATGGCGTTCTCCCGAAATGATTCAGTGATGACTGTCTGATGGCGGTCGCGCATAACTGACGGTCAGCATTTCCCAGTTGTGCCCGTCCGGTTCATTCCAGTACACGTTGCCGTATTGCGCGCCGACCTGCATGTCCACGGGGCCGTGCGGCGTGCTGCGATACCTGATGCCCGCCGCCTTGATGCGCGCCAGAATGGCATCGAACTCCGGCTCGCTTACGCGGAAGCAGAAATGGTAAACGGGGTAATCTTCGTTCGTGTCCAGGAAGTCGAGCGTCAGCCCGTCGTTGACATAGACGGGAGAAAACGGCCCGAGCCCGCTTGCAGCCCAGGGAACATCGAGCAGTTCCGCCAAGCGCTGTGCCGATGCAACCTGGCTGTGCGAGGGGACGATGGTGTGATCCAGTTGTATGGTCATGGCGGCTCTCCCGCTGCAGTCATCTTCCGCTGTAGGCGTGCTGCAGACCGGCGATGTCGATCTTTTTCATTTGCAGCAGGGCCTGCATCACTTTTTCGCTCTTTGCCGCATCGGGGTCGTCCAGCAATTTGCCCAGCACAACGGGAACGACCTGCCACGACACGCCGAATTTGTCGGTCAGCCAGCCGCACTGGATTTCTTCTCCGCCCGCGCTCAGTTTTGTCCACAGGTCGTCGATCTCCTGCTGCGTCTCGCAGTTCACCACGAAGGAAACGGCCGGCGAAATCCTGTAGTCCGGACCGCCGTTCAAGGCCACGAATTCCTGGCCGTGGAGCACGAAACTCGCCGTCATTACCGACCCCTGCGGTTTCCCGGAAGATCGTGCGCCGGCTTCTCCGTAGCGCTGCACACCCAATACCCTGGAGTTTCTGAAAATAGAGACGTAATAATTCATGGCGTCTTCGGCCTCGGTGTCGAACCACAGAAAAGGCGTGATCTTTTGCATGATGCGCTCTCCTTGTGTTCGGCCGACCGCCAGGGCCGGCGTCTATTTTTCCGCCAGCGCTTTCAGCCGCGCCAACCCGGTTTCAAAATCTTTGCCGACCATCTTGTCCATGCTCACAAATACGCTCATGACTTTCGCGAGAAAGGGCTGCCTGCCTTCCATGATCCAGTTGACGGTGGTGGTGTCGCCCTTGGCATCGAGCGCAAACACGACATGGTCGTGTGCCTCGAAGGGCTTGATCATGTGCAGGTCGAAAGCGATGCGCGAGGAAGGCGAAGATTCGGTGATGGCGATTTCGCCCTCGCCGACTTCCCGGTTGCCTGACCAAGCGTAAGCGGCACCCTTGCCGCTGGCATTACCGCTGTAGGTTTTTTTCATCGCCGGGTCTTTGTCGTAAGGTGTCCAGTCGTTCCATTTGTGGAGGTCGTTAATCAGCGCGAATATTTTTTCGGGTGGGGCGTTGACGTCGGTCGAGCGCTCGACGTGAAAATTGTTCGGTCTGGTTGCGGCATGCGCACAAATCGCAACTGCGCCAATTACAACTGTAGAGATGAGGGTCTTGAACATGTCGACACTCCTTGGCATGGTGCCTGCCCATCGAATTGCGACAACGCCGTGCGATAGGCCGTTTCCGGTTCGCAACGGCGTTGCCGACGGCCTATTTGTCGAGGTAAGCCGCCAGTTGCGTAAAGGTGCCGCTCCAGCCCTGCTTCATGCTGTCATACGCATCGGCAAAGGTTTGCAGTTCCTGTTCCGTCGCATCCAGCGGAGCCCAGCGCACCGTTACCGTAGTTTTGCCGTCCAGTTCCTTAAACGTCGTGGTGGACAGTATTTGTAGCGGCCAGCCGGGCGACAGGGGGTGGCGCGTGATTCCGCCTTGCGCATTGGAGAACGATGCAACCGTCACCAGCTTTTGCGGTGCCTCGATTTCCCGGAACAGCCATTTGCCCCACATTTCCTGGCCTTCGGGCGAGCGTAGCGCATAGTGGAATATGCCGCCCGGGCGCAAATCCATCTTGGCCTGCGTCATGATGTAACCCTGCGGGCCGAACCATTGCATCAGTTGCTCGCGATCCGTCCAGGCCCGCCAAATACGTTCTGCCGACGCATTGAATACGCGATACGTAACGAATTCGCTCAATGCGGTCGTGGTTTTAGTCATTGTGTCCATGATTGTCTCCTTCTTGAATAGAAGTTGAGGATAGGTATCCCGACACGTGTTCGATTCCCGAAGCACTGCCACAGTTCAATCAATACAGCGACTGCGAGTAAGGCGATTGGGGTCAGCCGTTGAGTTTGCGGTACAGCGTCTGGCGGCTGATGCCGAGCCGGCGCGCCGCTTCGGAGATGTTGCCGCGACTGCTCTCCAGAGCGTGCTGGATGGCCGTGCGCGAAAGTGCCTTGAGGTTTTGCGGTGCTTCGGCCGCGGCCACCGGTGTGCTGTGTAGCGGCAGCGCGTTGAGTTCTTCGACCAGATCGTCGGACAAATGCCGCCAGTCGATTTGCTCTTCGTGTTCGTCGAGCATGGCAATGGCCGTGCGCAATACGCTGGAGTACTGGCGCAGGTTTCCCGGCCATGCATGCTTGCCCAGTTGCTCCATCAGGTCCGGCGCAAGTGATATTTCGCGCTTCGGGTTGAGGTAGGCCAGCAGCCGTTCGGTGAGCGCCCGGAAATCGCTGCGCTCGCGCAGGGCGGGCAGATTCACGGTAAGGCCGTTGATGCGGTAATACAGGTCGCTGCGGAAAATCCCCTGTTCGGCCTGCTCGCGCAACTTGCAGTGCGTGGCGCAGATCAGCGCGAAGTCGACATCGACCGCGCGTCCGCCGCCGAGTGGGGTGACTTGCCGCTCCTGCAGCACGCGCAGCAAACGGGTTTGCATGGACAGCGGCATGTCGCCGATCTCGTCCAGGAACAGCGTGCCGCCGTGCGCTTCACGCAGTCGGCCGATGCTGCCCTCGCGTTTCGCGCCGGTGAAGGCGCCCGACGAGTAGCCGAACAATTCCGCCTCGATCAGGTTCTCCGGCAGGGCTGCGCAGTTGATCGCCACGAACGGGCCTTCGGCGCGCGGGCCGCTGTCGTGCACGGCGCGCGCGAACAATTCTTTGCCGACGCCGGATTCGCCGTGGATCAGCAACGGGATCGGCTTGCCCGCGATGCGCCGTGCCTTCTCGGTGGCGCCGCGCCAACGCAGATCGCCCGTGTCGAGCCGGGCCAGCGCGTCGTTCGGCGGCGTGAGCGCAGCCGCGGGTGGGGTGATCGTCAATGCAGACTGCTCGGCATACACCTGCGCAAACAGCGCGGTGCCGTCGCGCAGGCGCAACTGTACCGGCTGGTCGGGGCGGCGTTTGTGGCGCGCCAGCAAATCCTCGAAACGCACATCGATGTGGCGCGTGAGCGGAGTTGCGCCGAGGTCGGCCGGCGTGAGGCGGAGCAAGGCCAGCCCGGTGCGGTTGGCACCGACGATCCAGCCATCTTCGGAAACGGCGATGATGCCTTCGGCCACGGAGCCGATGCCTTCGGGTTGGGCGTGCAGGTGCAGGCGGATGTGGCGGCGGCAGGCGGCGACGACGAGGCGGTTTTCGATCATGCGCGCGGCCATGCCGACCAGGCCCAGCGTGTGCGGATGGCGGCTGCGCTGGTCGCCGGAAATGTCGATGACGCCCAGCATTTCGCCCGTCGCCGACATGATGGGTGCGGCCGCGCAGGTGAGAAATACGTTGCGTTCGAGGAAGTGTTCGGCGCCGTGGATCTCGATGCTGTTGCCTTCGGCCAGAGACGTGCCGATGGCGTTGGTGCCGCGGTGCTGTTCCAGCCAGGACGACCCGGTGGCCAGTGCAACGCGCTCGGCCTTGCTCAGGAAATCCACATCGCCCATGGTGTGCATCAGCGTGGCGCGTTTGTCGGCCAGGATCACCATGCTGTGGCTGTGCCGCACCTGCTCGAACAGGTAGTCCATGACGGGGCGCGAGTGGGCCAGCAGGTCGTGGTTGCCCGCCAGTGCGTGGCGCAGGTTGCTGCCGGTGCAGTATTCGCTGTCGGCCAGTCGCCCGGTGGGCATCAGGCCCGCATCCAGGCTGCGCCGCCAGGAACGCGCGACGCGCACGTCTATGCTGTCGGACGGAAAATCGCCGTGCTCCAGCAGTTGCGAGCGCGCCTGGCGCAAAGCCAATACGGATTGATTCATGTGCATGTGTGTCTCTCCCGTCACCAGATGTTGCAACTTATGTTTTTAGTATTTTGGTCAAGTATAGGAGGGCAAAAACGCAATGCAATAGTTGTATCGGCCATTCCTGTACGACTGTCTCGTTTTGTGACAGGTGTTGCGCTATGGAGCGTTGCGGGAGGTGGCTCGCATGCACGCAGGTTTACCGTAAATCATTTGGATACATTGGCTTGCATCGTCACTCCGGCATGGCACGATACTTGAGTAATAAAGATTGCAATACCGCATTGCAGACGATTGATCCAATCGCCCATAAACATAAATGAGGAGAAACACATGCTCTACGCAGCCCCCGGCACCCCAGGTGCAAAAGTAGTTTTCAAGAAACACTACGACAACTTCATCGGCGGCAAGTGGGTCGCTCCGGTCAAAGGCGAATATTTCGACGTCATCACCCCGATCAGCGGCAAACCCTATACCCAGGCGGCGCGTTCCGGTGCCGAGGACGTCGAGCTGGCGCTGGATGCAGCGCATGCCGCGGCCGACAAGTGGGGCAAGACTTCTCCGACCGAACGTTCCAACCTGTTGCTCAAGATCGCCGACCGCATCGAGGCCAACCTCGAACTGCTGGCCTATGCGGAAACTGTCGACAACGGCAAGCCGATACGCGAAACGCTGAATGCGGACATCCCGCTCACCGTCGACCACTTCCGTTATTTTGCGGGCTGCGTGCGCGCGCAGGAAGGCGGCCTCAGCGATCTGGACGAAACGACCGTCGCCTATCACTTCCACGAACCGCTGGGCGTGGTGGGTCAGATCATTCCGTGGAACTTCCCCATCCTGATGGCGGCCTGGAAGCTGGCGCCCGCGATCGGCGCGGGCAACTGCGTGGTGCTCAAGCCGGCCGAGTCGACGCCGATCAGCATCCTGATCCTGGCCGAACTGATTGCCGATCTGCTGCCGCCGGGCGTGCTGAATATCGTGAACGGCTACGGCCGCGAAGCCGGCATGCCGCTGGCGAGCAGCAAGCGCATCGCCAAGATCGCGTTCACCGGTTCCACCACCACGGGCCGCGTCATTGCCCAGGCGGCCGCGAACAACCTGATTCCGGCGACGCTGGAACTGGGCGGCAAGTCGCCCAACATCTTCTTCAAGGATGTGATGGACAAGGACGACGGTTTCCTGGACAAGGCCATCGAAGGGCTGGTGCTGTTCGCATTCAACCAGGGCGAAGTGTGCACCTGCCCGAGCCGCGCGCTGATCCATGAATCCATCTACGACAAGTTCATGGAACGCGTTCTGAAACGCGTGGCCGCCATCAAGCAGGGCAGCCCGCTCGACACCGACACCATGATGGGTGCGCAGGCGTCGAAAGAGCAGATGACCAAGATCATGTCCTATCTCGATCTGGGCAAGCAGGAAGGCGCCCAATTGCTGATCGGCGGCGACCGCGCCCATCTCGGCGGCGACCTGGAAGCGGGTTACTACATCCAGCCGACGCTGTTCAAGGGCCACAACAAGATGCGCATCTTCCAGGAAGAGATCTTCGGGCCGGTGCTCGCGGTGACGACGTTCAAGGACGAGGCCGAAGCGCTGGCCATCGCCAATGACACGTTGTACGGACTGGGTGCGGGCGTGTGGAGTCGCGACGGCAACACGGCCTATCGCATGGGACGTGCCATCAAGGCGGGCCGCGTGTGGACCAACTGCTACCACGCCTATCCGGCGCATGCGACGTTCGGCGGCTACAAGGAATCCGGTATCGGCCGCGAGACGCACAAGATGATGCTGGACCACTACCAGCAAACCAAGAATCTGTTGGTGAGCTATAGCGAGCAGAAGCTGGGATTTTTCTAAGCGGTAAGTTTGTAGGGTGCGCAAGCGCACCCTGCTTGAGTTGCTGTCGACAACCACGTGTCGCTTGCGGGCGACTGTTCCGGGGCGGGCAACCGCCCCGGTTTTTTGGAGGTGAATAACATGGTTGAAAAAGTGATCGCCACACAGGCAGCGCTGGAACTGGTCGAATTCCTGAAACGGAAACACGGCGCGCTGATGTTCCACCAGTCGGGCGGCTGTTGCGACAACAGCGCGGCCAATTGCTTCCTGCCGGGCGAGATCACCATGGGCGCCGGGGATGTATACCTGGGCGACATCGGCGGGTGTCCGTTTTACATCGGCAAGGCGCAGTACGAATACTGGAAACACACACAACTCATCATCGACGTGATCGAGGGTTTCGGCGGAACGTTTTCGCTGGAGGGGCCGGAAGGAAAGGCTTTTCACACCCGTTCGCGGGTGTTTACGGAGGCGGAGTTGGCCGCGTTGCAGCTCAAGTGAACCTGTCGGGACGTAACACCCTAACGAAACGTGGTGGCAAGCTCAGCCTCAAATTGTTCGATCGGAACCGGTTTGCTGAAGAGATAGCCCTGGAAATGGGAGCAGCCTTTATTCAGTAGCATCCGGCGTTGTTCTTCCGTTTCCACACCCTCGGCAATCACATCCAGCTTCAGACTTTTTGCCATGGCGATGATGGCGCTCACAATCGCTTTGTCATCGCTGCCGACAGACAGATCGCGCACAAACGACTTGTCGATCTTGAGCTGGTCGAGCGGCAGACGTTTGATATATTGCAGGGATGAATAGCCCGTGCCGAAATCATCGAGAGAAAAACGCACGCCGTTTTCTTTCAATGTGATCATGATCGCGATCGTGTCTTCGATACTATCCTGCAACATGCTCTCGGTGAGCTCAAGTTTGAGCCGCGTCGGGTCGATGCCGAAACGCTGCACGGTCCCCAGAACCCGGGCTGCAAAATCTGTCTGGTGGAATTGCTTGGCACTGACATTCACCGCCAGTATGAGGTCGCGGGTGAGCGGATCCTTCTCCCATTCCTTGATCTGCGAACAGGCACTTTCCAGCACCCATTGACCGATGGGCAGGATCAATCCCGTTTCTTCCGCCAGCGGAATGAACTGGTCGGGAGACACGAGGCCGCGTTCGGGGTGTATCCAGCGGATCAAGGCTTCCGCGCCCAAGGGGTGGCGAGTGTCGTCGACCTGTATCTGGTAATACAACAGGAATTGCCCGCGCTCTATTGATTTGCGCAAGTCGCCCTCGACAGCCGCCCTGATGTTGAGCGTGTCCTGCATCTGCGGGTCGAAGAAGCGCAGCGTGTTGCGGCCGGATTTTTTGGCCTGATACATGGCGATGTCGGCCTGTTTGAACAAATCATCGATTATCTGCGGACGTCCGTCGAACAGGGTAGCGCCCATGCTGGGCGTGCTGTGGGCTTCGTATTTGTCCAACTGGTAAGGCTGATTGAGCGCGGCAATGATCTTCCAGCCGACGATTTCGGTTTGCGATGCCGCTTCGATCAGCTCCGAACTCAGGCCTTCCAGCATCACCACGAATTCATCGCCGCCGATACGCGCCACAGTATCTCCCTCGCGCACGCAGGACTCCAGCCGGTCCGCCACCTGCTGCAGCAACAAGTCGCCGATGTCATGCCCCAGCGTGTCGTTGAGGTTCTTGAAATTATCCAGGTCGATGAAAAGGATTGCCCCCGCTTTGGCGCTGCGCGAGCTGGATGCCAATGCCTGTTGCAACCTGTCCAGCAACAAGCGCCGGTTGGGCAGACGGGTGAGCGGGTCGAAGAACGCCAGTGTCTTGATCTCTTCCTCGGCGGCCTTGTGCAGCGTGATATCGGAGAGGGATGCGACATAGTTGATGACGGCGCCGTTGCGGTTTTCGACGGCGGTGATGGTCAGACGCTCCGGATAGATTTCGCCATTCTTGCGCCTGTTCCAGATCTCGCCTTTCCAGGCGCCGTTGACAAGGAGGTTCTCCCACATGTCGGCATAAAAGCCCGCTTCATGGCGGCCCGAGCTGAGCAGGCGGGGGTTCTTGCCGATGACTTCTGCCGCCGGGTAGCCGGTGATGTCGGTGAAGGCGCGATTGACACGGAGAATGTTGCGGTCGGCATCCGTGACCAATATGCCTTCCTGCGACTCGAATGCGGTGGCGGCGATGCGCAGTTCGTGTTCGGTGTGTTTGCGTCCGGTGACGTCGGTGGTGACGCCGATGTAATGCTGCAGGCGCCCCGCGCTGTCGAGCGAGGCGGAGATCGACAAATGAACATCGTAGTAGCTGCCATCCTTGTGGCAGTTGACCAGTTCGCCTTGCCAGAAACCGTTCAGCAGAATCTCTTTCCACATGGACTCGTAGAAGGTTTTGCTTTGCTGTCCCGAGGACAGCATCCGCGGATTGTGGCCGATCACTTCTTCCTGGCTGAAGCCGGAAATGCGGGTGAAGGCGGGATTGACCGAAATGATGTCGGCATTCAGGTCGGTGATGATGATACCTTCGGCACTGGAATCGAACACGGTGGCATTGATACGCTGCAGTCGTTCGGCTTCGGCGCGTTGGGCGGCGATCTGCAATTGGCGACGGTAGTAAGCGACTGCGAGCAGGCAAATGGACAGCAGGGCGGGAATCACGACTGCCAGCAGGATCTTGGCTTCGGTCTGCCATTTGCGCAGAGCGTAGGCCGGGTGGATGTGTGTGACGACAACAAAAGGATACAGGCGCGATGAACGGTAGGCAGTTAATTCGCGGCGACCATTGCCGAAATCCTGTTCAAATCTTCCCGCTTCGACCTCGGACAGTTTCAGATCCCGCACGACATAGGCATGCAGCGATCCAATCCGTGCGTCGGGATCGGTATTCATCAGCATGGTGCCGTCGTAACGCAGCACTTCCACCGTGCCCGTGTCGGCGCCGAGTTCCTGCGAAATGTGATTGATGAAATAGTCGGGATTAAGTGCAAACAGCAGCATCATGCCGCGCTCACCGGCGATCAGGGTTTTCGCAACGGGGATGAAGCTCAGTGCTTTTGTATCTACCGGGGTTTGGTCGGAGGAGGGGCTGCCGTCGGCGAAGTCGCGCCCGGACCAGGGCTGGCCGATGCGCAGGATTTCCTGCTGCCCTGCCGTCGGCGGAAGGTAGCTCTCTGTCGCTACGTTTACACCGATATTGGCAGGATTGGAACTGGCGATGATCTTGCCGCGATTGTCGAGCAGCGATATCGAGCGCAGTTGCGGGGCGTGCTGCAAATTCTTGACGAAGGTGTTGCCGATGTTGTGCAGATCGGCGGTTTCGGCTTTTGAAGGGGCGGTGTTGATGGCCGCCATCTCCGAGGCATGCAGGCTTTGCGTCAAAAAATCCTCGAAGCTGCGTGTGTGCATTTCCGAGATCTCGAGGCCGTTGGTGATGGCGGCAACATGCAGACGCCACAGCGTATAAACCGTGATGCCGAGCATGGCACTGACGAACAGCGCCACGGCGACGAAGACCGCCTGACGAAGTCGCGGTGCGTGATGGGTCATGGCGCGACGATGGACTCGAGTTTGTGGCGTTTGGCTGCAGCCAGCAAACGTCCATCACGCTTGATGTCGCTGACGAAACGCTCGACGCGTGCGAACCATGCGTCATCACCGGGTTTCATGGCGTAGGCGTAAGGTGTGATGTGATAAGTGCCGGGCGGCGCCACCAGGCGCGCCCAGTCGGCATTGGCCAGAAAACGCTGGCTGTAGGGATAGTCGGTCATGAACACGTCGGCGCGGCCGGATTGCACTTCCTGCTCGCGCGCGAAGGGCGTGTCGAGCACGAGCAGCTGTGCGGCTTTGAGTTTGTCCTTCATCACCGGTTCATGCAGCGTGCCCTTGGCGACAGCCACCACCGAACCGGTCTTGTCGATGTCGGCCCAGGATTTGATGCGGCGGTTAGTCTTGGTGGTGATGGCGTAGATGTCGCTGGCCAGGTGGGGATGGGTGAAGCGCAATTTTTCCGCGCGCAACGGGGTGATGCCGATCGCGAACATGGCGATGTCGCAACGGTCCTGTGTCACATCGTCTATGAGTTTGGCAAAGGAGCTGTCGACGAACTGCACTGCGACACCAAGGTCTTTGCCGAGCTCGGTCGCCAGATCGATATCGATGCCGGACAGTTGCTGTGTCTTGGGGTTGCGGTAGGTGATGCTGTAATAATCCGGCCAGATGCAAACCCGGACGGTCTTGCCGGCGTTGATGCGCTCAAGGTGATTTCCGGCTGCTTCTTGAGCGACAGAGACAAGTGGTAAAGCGCACACGATGGCAAGCATCGCGAGCAGGGCTGGGGGGCGCATCGTACTCTCCTGGTGATGAGGTAATTTATTTACCTTCGCATGTATTGATCGATAAGCCCGCATGTCGCGCATGCCCTCAATCAATCTGGGGGGATTTTATCATCTTGCCCGGTTCCTATCCGAAAAGACCGCCGCAAAACACTGAAACAAAAGTGGTTTTGGTTCGCAAGGCGTTGGATGTCAGGCTGAAGCTAATGGACCGTTCGCCAACTCCTTGAGTTTGTACTCACTGTGGTATCCGGCATCGGCGGTGATGAGGATGGTAACGTTGGCGGAACCTGACTTAATCGACGGCGTTCGCCACCGGCAGCTCAGGTCGAAAAGCAGCCTCAATTTTGAGTAGCTTTACCCGTTTCTGCAGCCAGCGTTCATTCTTGCTATCGAAGCGCACGACGCAGGATGCTAAACGCCGCCGCCCCTGTATATCGTGGCGTAATAGACTTTTTCCAGCTCCAGTTTGTGCCGGGTTTCTTCGCTGGCGAGATATTTAAACAGGTCGCGGATCGGGCCGGGCGGGGCGGTTTCGGCGAGTTCGCCGTAGTGCTGCATGGCAGCTTGCTCGCGGCCCAGGGCATATTGCAGCACCGCCTGATCGTCCGGTTGCTCGCCCATATCCGGCAATTGCAGGCAATCTGAAAACTTGCTGTCGCTGGCAGTGCGTTCGATTTCCAGTTTGACCTGTTCGGCGATGTCGGTGCGCCTGGATAAGGCGCTGAACAGGTCGAAGTGACCCTGTTCTTCCGCCGCCAGATCCTCGACCAGATAGCGGATGCGTTTGCTCACTTTGGGAATCAGCGCAGTATAGAAATCGCGCGCAGCGGCCTCAAATCCGGTCGCCACTTCCAGTATCTCGCGCAATGTCGTTTTGCCGCGCAAACTTTCCATGCTCCTTGCATCTCCGTTTTGCGTCATTTTGTCTGCTCCTTAGCGGCTAACACATTGTGAATGCTGGCCGCGACGCGGTGTCCGTCTGCCACCGCCGTCACCACATCCGGGCCGCGCACCATGTCGCCGGCGGCCCACAGCCAGGATTCGCTGCTGCGCCCGCCCGCATCAGTTTGCAGGCGGCCACGGTTCCAGGTCAGTTTTTCAGTCAGCGCTTCGCCCAGCAGGCTGCTATCGGTCATCTGGCCGATGGCCTCGACCACCATGCTGCCCGCGTGGAACTGTTCATCGGTTTCGTCGTAGCTTGGCGCGAAGCGGCCTTGTTCGTCGAAAATGGCTTTGACGTGCCATGTTCTCAGCCCCGTCACCTTGCCGTTCTCGACGACCACCTGTTGCGGGCCGCGCGAGTCGAGGATGACGATGCCTTCTTCGCCTGCCTCCTTGATCTCGTCGGGATCGGCGAGGAAGTGGGCGCGGTCTTCCAGCGCGGTCAGCGTCACCTGCACCGCGCCGAATTCCTTCTTCTGTAGGCGTGCGAGCGTGCGCGCGATGTCCATGGCGACGTTGCCGCCGCCTATCACTACCGCCTGACGCGGTGTGCCGAAATCCTCGTTGGCCGTGGCCTGACGCAACAGATCGACCGCTTTGCGCACATCGGCATGGTCGCTGCCGGGGATGCGCGTGGCGCGGCCGAGTTGCAGGCCGAGCGCCAGCAGCACGGCATCGTGGCTGTCGCGCAGTTGCTCCAGCGCAATATCTTTGCCGATACGCACGTTGCAGCGGATATCGACACCGACCGAGCGGATCACGTCGATGTCGCGGTCTATGCTTTCATAAGGCAGGCGGTATTCCGGGATGCCCCAGCGCGTCATGCCGCCGGGCTTGTCCAGCGCTTCGTACACGGTGACGCTGTGTCCCAGTTTGGCGAGATCGAAAGCTGCGGTGAGTCCTGCCGGACCCGCGCCGATGATGGCCACTTTCTTGCCCGTGGCCGGACCGGGTCCGCCCACGATGTCGCGGCATTGTTCGAACGATACCTGGTCCATGATGTGGCGCTTGAGCCAGCGGATGGCAATGGGATCGCCCTCGTGGCGTGCGGCGCAGGTGGTTTCGCATTTGTGCGTGCAGACGCGGCCGCAGATGCCGGAGAACGGATTGCTGTCGTAGAGCAGCTTGACCCCGCGCAGGTAATCTCCGTCGCGCACGGCGGCGATGTATTCGGGAACCGCCATATGCGTCGGGCAGGTGGCGACGCACAGGCCGCAGGCGACGCAACGGTCGGCTTCCAGACGCGCCTGTTCGATGCTATAGCCGTCGACAATTTCGGCAAACGATTCGATGCGCGTCTCCGCTTCCATTTCGCCCATTGCAATGCGGAATTGTTCCGTCAGGCGATGTCCGTCGGGACGATGGTAGCCGAGCTCGGCGTTGTCCCAGTGTTTCTTGTCCACGCCCGGCGTGAAGCGGAATGCATCGGGATCGCTTTCCACCCAGGTGTAGGCGTTCGACATGGTGAGCGACTTGGTCATGCAGACATCGACGCACAGCGCGCACCAGCAGCAGCGGCCATAGTCGATGTTGGGACGCAAGCCGGAATCGCCCTGTTTGGTCGGAATGCCCTCGACCGGCACCATGTCGATGGCTTTGTTCTGGCAGATCGCTTCGCACGTGCCGCAGCCGATGCATTTCTCGATGTCGTTCTGGTGGAAGCCGCGATAGCGCGCAGCACCCGGACGGTCGTTGAGCGGATCGCGAATGGTCACCGGGTCGCGGAATAAATTTTTCCACGCGGTAAAGGGGGAGAGAAGGCCGCGTACGCTCATGGTTATCTCTCGATCTCGGGCGGATAGGTATGCAGCGATACCATCAGCGAAGCCACATCGGAAATGCTGATGTTCACGATCAAGCGTTCCAGCAGCGTCATGGCGTGGGTGTACGAGGGGCCGCGCACATTGACGCGGCGCGGATAACCGCTGCCGTCGGCGACCAGGTAATAGCCGTATTCGCCGCGCGAACACTCGCCGCGCACATAGGTTTCGCCGCGCGGAATTTTCCAGTGCAGCACGTTCGGTACGCTGGCCATCAGCGGGCCGCTGCGCGGCATCTTGGCAAGAATCTGGCGCACCAGATCAATCGACACCAGCACGTCGCGGCGGCGTACATCGGCGCGGGTATAGATGTCGGAGTCGTGTCCGATCACCGGCTCGAAATCGAGTTCGGGATAAACGAGATAGGGATGATCCTTGCGCACATCTTTTGCCACCCCGGCCGCGCGGGCGTTCGGCCCGGTAACCCCGTAAGAATCCAGCAGCGCCGGATCGATATAGCCGACGCCGACCGTGCGCTTCTTGAACACGGCGTTGCAGAACATCACCTCGTACACATCCTGCATCGTGCTTTCCATCTCGCGCAGCGTTTCTTCCATGCGCTTTTCAAAGCCTTCGGGCAGGCCGTCGCGCACACCGCCGGGCAGGATGAACATATGGTAGATGCGCGCGCCGGTGAGTTCCTCGAAGCGGTCGAGCATCAGGTCGCGCACATAGGTCGTCCATTGCGCGATCACCCCCAGGCCGAGGGAACCGGCCTGTCCGCCTAGGTACATCATGTAGCTGTTGATGCGCCCCATCTCGAGAATCAGGGTGCGTATCCAGTCGGAACGCTCGGGCGACTTGATCCCGGCCAGTTCCTCGACGGCGGCGGCGTAACAGTATTCGTTGAAATCCGGTTCGGGCACGCAGATGCGGCAGACGATGGGGAAGCACTGGATATAGGTGCGCCGTTCCATCAGCTTCTCGAAGCCCCGGTGCAGATAGCCGACGTGGACTTTGCCTTCCACCACTTCGTCGCCGCACACGGTGAGCTCCACCGACATATTGCCGGTGATGCCGGGATGGTTGGGTCCCTGCCACAGCTTCAGGTATTTGCCGGAGGCGAGGTCGATGTCGAGCGTGCCGTCGGCCTTGTGGGCCGGGTACTGGCTGCGGTCAGGCGTGAACAGGGGAGCGTGATCTGTCATCTCAAGTCCCGCCCGGATAAAGTTTTTGTTTCATGTGTTCGGCCGGATCGTGGGTTACCCGGCCCGGTCGCTGGCTGTAGTTTTCCTCGGCATATTTCAGCGTGTCGAAATCGCGGCGGTAGGGCGGAATGTCGATCCAGCCTTCAAGGATGAATTCCTCATCCACGCGCGGGCTGTCGGGGAAAGCGATGCCGAACATTTCGCGCAATTCGCGCTGATAAGTCGCCGCAGTCGGCCAGATGTCATGGATGCTTTGCATGGTCGCCGCATCGCGCGGCAGCATGACCCGCAGACCGAGCGTGCGCTGTTGTTCCCGATTGGTGAGCAGATAAGTGAGCTGGAAAATATTGTCCTCCAACCAGTCGACTGCGGTCAGCAGGACGAGATGGGTGAATCCTTCCCGGTCGCGCAGGTGCAGCAGCAAAGAACGCAGGTGTTCCTGCGGCACGGTGACAAAGGCCAGATCCTGCCGCTGCTCGGTCAGCTCGCCGAGCGGAAACAGTTGTTTGAGTTGGGAATAGAGTTCGCGCATGTTCTGTCCTTACCAACTGTAGTCCGGCATATCCCAGTCGTGGATCACCCGTTTCTGGTTGGCCTTGTACCAGTCGAAATTTTCGGCGTAGCGGTTGGCGCCTTCGCCCTTGCCCGCGCGGATGAGTTTTTTCATGTCCTGGAACCCGGCCAGCAACGCTTCCGGGCGCGGCATGCAACCGGCGATGTACAGGTCGACCGGCAGATAATCGTCGAGCCGCTTGATGGTGTTGTAGGAGTCCCAGTACATGCCACCGTTGATGGTGCAGGAGCCGAGCCCGACGACGTATTTCGGGCTCTGCATTTGCTCGTAGGAACGGATCGCGCGCTTGAGCGTCTTGGTCGACAGGTAGCCGGAGATCATCAGCAGGTTGGCCTGGCGCGGCGTGGGGCGCCATTGCACGCCGTAGCGGTAGGCATCGAAACGCGGCGTCATCAGCGGGCGCATCTCGATCGCGCCGCAGCCGGTGCCGAAGCCGAGAATCCAGATCGACTCCGCGCGCGCCCAGTTGAACAGGTCTTCGACGATCTGGATGTAGGCGCCCGGCATCACCGTGGGCGGCGCTTCGCAGTAATAGTCGCGCAGCGGCTCGACCTCGAATTCGACGCCGTCCGGGCCTTTGATAACACGTTTTTGCAGTTCTTCTTTCATCTTGCAAACCTCATGTGGTTTTGTAGGTGCGAATTCATTCGCACACCCATTAATCCATAAACCTGAGCCGGACGAGCCGGAACCAACAAATCGTAGGATGGGTTGAGCGTAGCGATACCCATCATCTTTCAACGATAGCGCGATGGGTATCGCTACGCTCAACCCATCCTACACGCTCGAATTTCATGTCATCTCACACCATCAATATTGAAAGAATGCCCAGAGGCACGGCCCAGATCAAAAACCAGCGAATCGATTGCTCGACGCGGAAACGCGGGAACACCACACCGACGAAAGCCGACCACAGATAAATCAGGAACACCTTGAGGAAGAAGGTGGGCCAGTCGCTTGCCCCGCCGAAAAACAGGTTCATGTAGATCACGATCTTGGCGACCGGGAAAATCGCGCGATTGGTCTGCATCAGCGCCAGATAAGAAGAGTGATACTCGGTCGGCGGGCCGATGGGGATTTCCTGCGGCGCGAGTACCACATCGAACGGCGGGCGCATCATCGAACCGAGGAAGGACAGCATCGCCGCCGCAACCGCGACCGGGTTGGTGAACAGTGTCCAGTTCAGGATGCCGCCCTGTTGTGCCGCGACGATCTCGGTGACCGACAATGTTTGATACTGCAGCGCAACCGAGAATACGGCGAGGGCCAGCGGCAGTTCCGAGGTGGTGACCTGCGACAGCCCGCGCGAGACACCGATGGCGGCATAGGGATGCCCGCTTTCTCCCGCTCCGAGCGCCATGCCGAGCGTGCCGAAGAAAATGAAATACAGCGCCAGGATCAGGTCGCCCGCGAACGACAGGTTCGAGAACATGTACGAGCCGTAGATGGCGGGTACGAACAGCAGCAGGCCGACACCGCCCGACAGACGGAACACCGGGCCGAGGTAAAACATCGCGCCGTGGGTGATCGACGAGCGCAGCCCGTAGTTCTTGATCAGGTCCACATAGTTTTGCCAGATCGGAATGCCGTACCGCCGCCCCACGCGCGCGGCGATTTTCTGGATCAGGGCGTTGAGCAGGAAGCCGTAGTTGACGACGATGAACAGCGTCAGCAGGGCGTAGGGGATTTTCATCCAGTCGAACTCCATGTTCAGACTCCCGTCCAAAGGAAATAAACGACGACCACGAAGGCGATGAAGTGGAAGGCGTAGGTTTGGCCGTTGCCGTTATACAGGCGCCGCGACAGGTCTGCCGCCGCGTGCAGCAGATCGGTCAATCCGCTCCAGAACCGCGTGACAAAGGGCTGCACCATAAATCCCAGCGCTTTGCGGTAGGGCGCGAAAAAATTCCAGGCGAAATGGGTGGTCTCCGGCCGATAGGGGCGTTCTCCGGCAAACACGATGTTGAACTGTTTAACCTTCTGCGCCTTGCGGTTGACGAACAGCAGCCAGGCAAACAGCGAACCGAAAATCACGCATACGGTAATCATGATCGCAACCGGATTCCAGTAGCCGTAATTGCTGGAGATGGTGGTGCCCGCCCAATTCAGGCCGCCTTCGGGGAAGAACTGGTTGAGATAGGTGTCGACGCGGCGCAGCGCGAGGCCGGGGGCCACGGCAAACACCAGCAGCAAAACGACAAAAATCATCTGCGGCAGGATGATCCAGAACGGCGCCTCTTTCAGTTTGCGGTGCTCATCCTTCAACTGGCCGAGGAAAATGGTGTGGATGAGACGGAACAGATAGAGGAAGGCAATCGGTCCCGCAAAGAACAGGATCACCATCGGCAGACGGACATCGGAAGAGAGAATTGCGTTGTAGAAAATCCAGCGCCCGCCAAAGCCCGACAGCGGAGGCACGCCGGAGACGGCGATGATGCCGATCAGGGTCGCGATAAACGAGAGCGGCATCAGCGTGATCAGGCCGCCCATGCGATACATGTCGCGTGTGCCGGTGCGCTTGGCGACCCCGCCCGCCGACAGGAACAGCATCGACTTGTAGATGTAGTGGTTGATGACGAACATCAGCGCCATCAGCCAGCCGAGATGGTTCATCAGCGCCAGGCCGAACACGGCATAGCCCATCTGGCCGATGGAGGAGTAGGCCAGCAGGCGCTTGGCATCTTCCTCGAAAATCGCCATGAGATTGCCGAGCAGCGCGGACAGTGCGCCTATCCACAGCAAGACGTGGGTGAGTTCGATGCCGTAGAGCTGTTGCTTGCCCATGGTCATCAGCAGCACTATCAGGCCGAACAGTCCGGCCTTGAGCAGGATGCCGGACACCATGGGCGACACGTCGGTCTCGGCCTCGCCGTGTGCGCCGGGCAGCCAGATGTGCAAACCGATCGCGGCGGTCTTGGTCATGAAGCCGAGCGCGAGCAGGATGAATACCCAGGGCGCCAGGGGCTGGGTCAACAGGCTGAGCGATGCGAGATCAAACTGTGGCGCACCCTGCGCTGCCAGCGCGAAACCGGCCAGAATCATGAAGGCGCCGCCGAGCGAGAAAATGATGTAGGAGAGCGCATGCGGCTCCGAATGTTTGCCGCGCAGGATGAGGAAATAGGAGCCGACCGTGAGCATCTCCCAGGCCGCGAAGAAACCGAAACTGTCGTTGGCGCGGATCAGCAGTGTCAGCCCGGCATACATCAGCATGGCTGCGGGATAAAAGCCGATGCGTCGTCCGTGCTCATGGTAACTCGCGAGAAAAATGATCGGCCCGCCGATGAGGATGATGACGGAGAAGATCAGCCGCAGCGGATCGTATTCGGCATAAGTGAGCACAAAGAAGGCGACCATTCCGGCGATGGCGAGCGTGTTTTTTATCCACGCGGGCAGCCATTCCAGCAGCAGGAACGACAGCGCGAACAGCAGCGGCACGGCGAGCAGCAGGTTGGCGTGCCCGGAAAGGTCGCCCCACAGATAGCCGAGCGCCCAGCCCGCGACAACGGCGGCGATGACAGGCGCAAGTTTGTGCGGCGTGCAGGCAACCCGCTGCGCCGGTTGTTCGCGTTTGATGATGTAGCCGAACCAGCGGAACAGGTAACCCGCTTCAAGCAACGCGCCGAACAGGATCAGCGCCAGCAGCGCGATGCGACCCTCGCCCGCGAGCAGACGCGCCAGTTCCCACTTGGCGTAAAAGCCGGGGAACGGCGGCAGACCGCTGAGCATGGCGATGAACGTGACGAAGGCGAAGATGAGCAGCGGGCGGCTGCGCAGCGCGGCCCAGTCCGGCAGTTCGCGTCCGGCGATCAGGCCCGATAGCCAATAGAGTCCCGCCTTGGCGATGGAATGGGCGAACAGCAAGCCGCCCGCGACGAACAGATAGCGGTCGCCGAGAATGTCCTGCTGACCGAGCACCGCCAGCACCAGGCCGGTTTGCGCAATCGAGGAATAGCCGAGCAGGCGCCGGTCGTTGGTCTGCGGCAAGGCCAGCAGATTGGCGGCGACGAAGGTGACGATGCCGATGCCGGTCGCCAGCGGGAACCAGGCCGCGCCGCCGATGTGCAGCAGTTTGTCGGCGGCAAACAGAAAGGCCGCGCCCGAGGCTGCCGAGAAAATGGCCGAGAAGGCGGGGTGTGCCGACTCGTAGATGTCGAGCGCCCAGCCGTTCGCCGGAAACGGTTTCAGTTCGGCAACGACGGCGATAAACATCAGGAAGAAGGCGATTGAGGCGCCCGTTTTCAATTCCGTGGACGCTTCGGCCATACCGTCGATATTCAGTGTGCCGGTCGCGTGGTAGGAAAAGATGATGCCGATCAGCAGGAGGACCGAAATCGCCTGCGCAACGATCATGTATTTGAAACCGGCGGACAGGGCGCGCTTATCCTCGGACAGCAGAATCAGCCCGGCAGTGGCGATGGCCGCAAGTTCGAAAAAGACGAACAGGTTGAAAATGTCGCGGGTGAGAATGATCCCGCACAGCGCCATCACGGCGATCAGCAACACGGCCATCGAACGCCGTCCCAGCGCCAGCAGAACATCTTTCAGATAAAGCGCGGAGAGCAGACCGCTCAGGTTGACCAGCAGCGTCAGCGCCGCCTCGGTCAGACCCATGCGCAGATTGATGGCAAAGGGCGGCGGGAAGCCGGAAGTGAGAATCTCGACCGGGGCCGCACCGTCAACCACGAAGACCCACACCCACCCCGCCGATATGAAGTTCATGAAGACGAGTGCGGCAAGCGTCAGCGCGTAGGCAGTGGCGCGCATCCCGTCTTTCAGGAATCCGAGAAAGAATGCCGCGCCCAGCGCCGCGATCAGGATGTAAAGGGCGCTTACCATTTAAGCTCCGTGAACTTTGCGATATCGAGCGTGCGCTTCTTCTCGTAAAGCTTGAGGGTGTAGGCGAGCATCAGTGCCGTGACGCCGACGCCGATGACGATGGCGGTAAGCACCAGCGCCTGCGGCACCGGGTCGATGATGCGGGCCGCCGCAGCAGCGGCAGTGACGGTGGTGTCCAGAATCGGCGCGGTGCGGCCGGGCAGGTAGCCGACGGAGATGATGACCAGGTTGATGCCCGTGTCGGCAATGCTGAAGGCGACGATCATGCGCAGCAGGTTGCGGTTGGTCAGCGCGCCGTAAAAACCGATCAGGATCAGCAGGAAGCCTGTCGCCATTGCGATATAAACCATCACAAATCCTCCGTTTCGGACAGGCTGGTCAGCATCGAGGAGAACTCGGCACCGACCTTGAGTCCGATCAGTGAATAGATCAGCGGAATCGCACCGGCCGAGATGAGTTCGCCAAGGACGCCGTTCGGCAATATGCGGCTGTCGAGAAAGCCGCCAGCCAACACCAGGCCAACGAGGCCGAGCGCGATATAGCCGACTCCCGAGAATGATTCGACGGTGGCGATCAGCGTATGGCTGAATCGTTTGAGCGGGTCGGAAAGCAACAGCAGCAGCATGCCCGAAGCGATGATCGCGCCGCCCTGGAAACCGCCGCCCGGCGTCAGGTGACCGTTCACGAATACATAGACGCCCAGCAACATGATGATGGGGGCGAGATATTGGCTGGCGGTGGTCAGCAGTTCGCCAACGGGAACCAGGTTGCGCAGTGTCGTATTCTGTTTCCGGCCAAACGACAGCACCAGCCCCACGATGCCGGATGCAAGGAAGAGCACGGTGACTTCGCCCAGGGTGTCCAGACCGCGATACGTGACAATGATTGCAGTGACGATGTTGGCCGCGCCGATGTCGGCGGCGGTATGTTCCGCGTAGTAGCGGGCGGTGAAGTTCAGATCGGTATCGGGGACATAGGCAAGCAGCAGGCTGGCGAACATTGCGCCGATGCTGGCCAGAAGCAACAGGGCGAGGAGGCGCTTAATCATGTTTTTCCCCGTCATATTCGCGCTCGCCTTTTTCCCAACTGCGTATGCGGGCTAGGACGAAGAAGAAAAGGAAAGTGCTGAGTCCGCTGCCGATGGCGGCTTCCGTCATCGCCACGTCGGGCGACGCCAGAATCAGGAAAAGAACCGATGCGAGCAGGCTGACCAGTCCGGCTGCGAGAATGGCGATGGGCAGGCTTTTGTCGCCCAACACCCGGATTGCAACAAGGGCTGCAACGAGCATGGCGATGCACAGCACTGCGGTCATCGCCGTCATCAAGCCGCTCATGAGTTCTCCCCGGTATCTTCGGCCAGGCGGTCAACCACGGTCTGCGGTGATTTCTCGATACCCATGCGGTGCGCCGCACGCGCCAGCACCTGTGAGGAGACCGGGTTGGTGAACAGGATGAACATGCCAATTAGCAGCAGCTTTATCCCCCATGCGGGTTGCAGGCAGGCTGTGCCCGCCAGCGTCAGCAGGGTTCCCAGCGTGGTCGCCTTGGTTCCGGCCTGAATGCGATTGAACAGATCGGGCATGCGCACCAGACCCAGGCCACCCAGCAGCAGGAAGGTGGCTCCGGCGACGAGCAGCAAGCCGCCGAGAATGCCAAGAGGCGTATCCGTCATAGCCCCCGCTCCAGATAACGTGCGACCACGATCACGCCGAGAAAGGACAGCAGCCCGTAGACGAGCGCCACATCAAGGTAAATGCCGCGCCCTTCAGCCAGCGCAATGAACACGATGCCGGAGATCGAAATGATGGTCAGCACATCGAATGCCACCACCCGGTCGGCCGCCGAAGGCCCTTTGAAAAAACGGTAAAGCGCCAGCAGGAAGGCCATGCCGACCAGTGTTGCGGCCGCATAAATAAGCAGTTCAACCATACATGACCTCAAGATAGCGCTCGAAACCGGCAACGATAGCGGCTGTTGCGGCATCGGTATCGGCAGACTTCACGGTGACGCAGTGGATATAAAACCATTCGCCCTTCATCTCAACGGTGAGTGTGCCGGGCGTCAGCGAGATCGAGTTGGCGAGCAGCAGTCGCCCCATGCGACTCTTCAATCGGGTGCGCACTTTGACGATGCCAGGATTGAGCGGCAATGCGGGTGAAAGCACGATGGCGGCGAGACTGAGGTTGGATTTGACCAGTTCCTTCAGGAAAAACAGGATGTACAGCAGCGAATAGACCAAGGCGCGCGGAGTGGGCTTGAAATCGGAAAAAATCGAGCTTCCGTTGCGGAATATCAGTGCGATGATGAAGGACGCAAGCACGCCGACGATGATCACATCCCCGGCAACAGACCCGTTCATCCATACCCAAAAAAAGAGGAGGGTTGCGAACAGCAGTATGAAATTCAGCGTTCTTTGCATTCTTGATGATTCAACTGTTTTAGCTTATGCACAAGTTATTTCGCACATCCAGACTGCTTGGCTGAAATAGCCATTCAATTCTGTACTCAAGAAATAAGCTTACTCCACATTCTTTACTGATGCGTGAAGTGGCATGATGTTTTTATGGCCAGACAATATGTATTCCGTGGTAGGGACAGTTTGATTCTTAACCATTTTTACCCGGATTAATAAGTCCTCTGCAGATGTTGTTTTCAAATGCGTATCCGATTCATTGCATCAAATATCGGCACGAAGCGTGAGGCGCTTTAGGCAAGTTCGAAAAATAATGGGTTGATACGGGTTTTTGCAGCGTTTCAGCCGCAACGCCCGTTAGACATTCCCCCGCCAAGCCTTTAGACTTGCGGCCTTTTTCACAGGCAAGCACCATGTCCGACGACATCGAACAAACCATCAACGAACCCGCAGCCGTCCCGCGCGACAAGATCGCGCGCGAAGTGGCGCGCCGCCGCACCTTCGGCATTATCTCGCACCCCGACGCGGGCAAGACCACGCTCACCGAAAAACTGCTGCTGTTCTCCGGCGCGATCCAGATGGCGGGTGCGGTGAAGGCACGCAAGAGCGGACGCCATGCGACTTCTGACTTTCTTGAAATCGAGAAACAGCGCGGCATTTCCGTCGCCAGCTCGGTGATGCAGTTCGAATACC
>JAUSBC010000044.1 GCA_030652215.1 Sideroxyarcus sp. | reverse complement strand
GCCTTACCCGCCGATTTTGACAACAATGGGAGCCAGTAACCGGAGCCATTGATGCCAAACCAAGTTGTAGCCGATTTCACCCTACCCGCCACCGGCGGTGTCGATTTCACGCTCCACCCCATCCGCAGCAAATCGTTGGTGATCTATTTCTATCCCAAGGACAGCACGCCGGGCTGCACCACCGAGGCGCAGCAGTTTCGCGATCTCTATGCGGGATTTCTGGAAGCGGGTAGCGAGATCGTGGGCGTCTCGCGCGATAGCATCAAATCTCACGAGAAGTTCAAAACCACTTTCACCCTGCCGTTTGCATTGCTGTCGGACGCGGAAGAGAAGCTCTGCACCCAGTTCGGGGTGATGAAGCAGAAAATGATGTACGGCAAGCAGGTGCGCGGCATCGAGCGCAGCACTTTTGTGCTGGACAATAAAGGCATCATCCGCAAGGAATGGCGCGGCCTCAAGGCAGACGGCCATGCAGCAGAAGTACTTAACTTTGTTCAAACCCTGTAAGGAAAGATATGAACGCACGTAAAGCAACAGCGGCCAAAGACACCAAACTCTTCGTGCTGGATACCAACGTGCTGATGCACGACCCGACCAGCCTGTTCCGTTTCGAGGAACACGATGTCTACCTGCCGATGTTCGTGCTGGAAGAGCTGGACAACAACAAGAAGGGCATGACCGAAGTCGCACGCAACGCGCGTCAGGCCAGCCGCTTCCTGGATAACCTCGTCAGCGCGAGCGAGGAAAGCATAGACGAGGGCGCACCGCTGGACGCGCTGGGCAACAAGAACGCGACCGGACGCCTGTACCTGCAGACCGAGTTCATCAGCGACCCGCTGCCGTCCACGCTGGCGAACGGCAAGGCCGACAACGCCATCCTCGGCGTGGTCAGCCATCTGCACCGGCAGCACAGCAAGCGCCAGATCGCGCTGGTCAGCAAAGACATCAACATGCGCATCAAGGCGCGCGCGCTTGGCCTGTCGGCGCAGGACTACTTCAACGACAAGGTGCTGGAAGACACCGACCTGCTCTACACCGGCGTGCGTGAATTGCCCGCCGATTTCTGGGAGAAGAACGGCAAGGACATGAAGTCCGGCTCGCAGGGCGGACACACGTTCTACAACATCAAGGGGCCAATGTGCCGCGACATGCTGGTGAACGAATTCGTGTTCCAGGACGATGCGGAAAAACCGTTTTATGCGGTGGTCGCCTCACAGAGCGACCAGGCCGCCACGCTGCTCACGCTCACCGACTACACGCACAGCAAAAATGCCATCTGGGGCATCACCGCGCGTAACCGCGAGCAGAATTTTGTGCTCAACCTGCTGATGAATCCCGAGATCGACTTCGTCACGCTGCTGGGCCAGGCCGGCACCGGCAAGACCCTGCTCACGCTGGCTGCCGGCCTGATGCAGACGCTGGAAACCAAGCTCTATTCCGAAATCATCATGACCCGCGTCACCGTGCCGGTGGGCGAAGACATCGGCTTCCTGCCGGGAACGGAAGAAGAGAAGATGTCGCCGTGGATGGGCGCGCTGGATGACAACCTCGACGTGCTCAACCAGTCGACGGAAGAAGGCGGCGAATGGGGCCGCGCCGCCACGCGCGACCTGATCCGCAGCCGCATCAAGATCAAGTCGCTCAACTTCATGCGCGGCCGCACCTTCCTCAACAAGTACCTGATCATCGACGAAGCGCAGAACCTGACGCCCAAGCAGATGAAGACGCTCATCACCCGCGCCGGTCCAGGTACCAAGGTGGTGTGCATGGGCAACATCGCGCAGATCGACACGCCCTACCTCACCGAGGGCAGTTCCGGTTTGACTTACGTGGTGGACCGCTTCAAGGGTTGGGCGCACAGCGGCCACGTCACGCTGCAGCGCGGCGAACGTTCGCGTCTGGCTGATCACGCTGCGGAAGTGCTGTGAAGCTGCTCGGTTCCAACACCAGCCCCTACGTGCGCAAAGCACGTCTGGTGCTGCTGGAAAAGAACATCCCGCACCAATATATCGTCGATCCGCCCAGTGACCCGAACAGCGAGGTCAATCGCGTCAATCCGCTGGGGCGCATCCCCGCGCTCATTCTGGACGACGGTACCTGCGTGTTCGATTCGCCGGTGATTGTCGAATACGCGGACACCCTCAACGACACACCCATCCTGATTCCGCGCGGTGATGCGCTGGCGCGCATGCGAGTCAAACGCTGGGAAGCGCTGGCCGACGGCATCATGGATTCGGCCATCGTGGTGCGCAACGAAGTGTTACGACCGAAAGAATTGCAACTCGCCGCCACACTGGAACTGCATAACGGAGCCATCACGCGCACGCTGGCGCATGTCGCCGGACAACTCGGACAACGTGAATGGTGCGAGGGCAACAGCATCACACTGGGTGACCTGGCGCTGCTGAGCGCGCTGGCGTATCTGGATTTGCGCCAAGCGGAACGTGACTGGCGCGGGACGCATCCCGATCTGGCAAAATGGTACTTGCGCATGAGTTTGCGCCCCGGCGCGCAAATTTCTCTGGCAGACAACAAATGAGCGAAAACGAAAAATCTGACGACGAATGGCGCGAAGAGCTGACGCCTGAGCAATACGAAGTGTGCCGCGAATGCGGCACCGAGCCGGCGTTCAGCGGTGAATACTGGGATTGCCACGACATCGGCATCTACCGCTGCGTATGCTGCGGCGCCCCGCTGTTCGATTCGGAAACCAAGTACGAATCCGGCACCGGCTGGCCGAGCTTCTGGCAACCGATCAACGAACATGTGCTCGAATACCGCGACGAAGACAAGCTCGGCATGGATCGCATCGAAGTCTGCTGCGCCCAATGCGATGCCCATCTCGGCCATGTGTTCGAGGACGGTCCCGAGCCCACGGGACTGCGTTTTTGCATTAATTCCGCGTCACTCGCTCTCGATAGAAAGTAATCATGAAACTGCTGTTCGATCTCTTCCCCGTCATCCTGTTTTTCGGCGTCTTCAAATTCGCGGGCGTCTTCGCCGCCACCGCCACCGCCATTCTGGCGACCTTCGCCCAGGTCGCCTGGGTCAAATACCGCCACGGCAAGGTCGACACCATGCTGTGGATCAGCCTGGGCATCATTACCGTGTTCGGCGGTGCGACGCTACTGCTGCACGACGAGACCTTCATCAAATGGAAACCAAGCGTGTTGTACTGGCTCTTTTCCGCCACGTTGATACTCTCCCCCATCCTGTTCAAGAAGAATCTGATGCGCGCCCTGATGCAGGAAAAAATCACCCTGTCCGATCCGGTGTGGGGCAACGTGAACCTTGCCTGGAGCGCATTCTTCGCCGTGCTCGGCGTGCTCAACCTGTATGTCGCGTTGAATTACTCCACGGACACCTGGGTCAATTTCAAGCTGTTCGGCGCCACCGGCCTGATGCTGCTGTTTGTCATCGCGCAGGCCGCGATGCTGTCTAAGTACGTCGAAGAAGACGAGAAAGAGGGGCAGTAATGCTCTACGCCATTTTCGGAAACGACATTCCCGACAGCCTGCAAAAACGCTTGGCAGCACGCCCTGCGCATCTGGCGCGCCTGCAGGCATTGCAGGACGCGGGACGCCTGCTGCTGGCCGGCCCGTTTCCCACCGTGGATGCGGCCGATCCCGGCGCGGCGGGTTTCAGTGGCAGCCTTATCGTGGCCGAATTCGCCTCGCTGGCTGAGGCTCAGGCATGGGCCGATGCCGACCCCTACGTTGCCGCAGGCGTATACGCCCAGGTCGCGATAAGGCCTTTCAAGAAGGTCTTTCCGGCCTAGACTGAAGGCGTGATATATTGCGCGTCGGGTATTATTTCGAAGCACCCTCTACTTCAACTTACAAACCTCAAATTCAACTTTAATAAGGAAAAAACATGCACAAATTTTCCAGATTTGCACTGTTGTCCGCTCTGCTGGCAGTTGCCGCAGTAGTACAGGCTGCCGATGACAAATCCGCAGCGCTGGTAAATGGCGTCTCCATTCCGCAGTCTCGCCTGGATATGCGCATCAAGGCCGCCACCCAGCAAGGCCAGCCGGACAGCCCGGAAATGCGCAAGGCGATCCGCGACGACCTGGTCAATCTGGAAGTGATCTCACAGGCTGCCGTCAAAAACGGCCTGGACAAGCAGCCGGAAATCGCCCAGCAGCTCGAACTGGCCCGGCAATCCGTGCTGGCGGGCGCCTTTGTGCAGGACTATGCAAAGAGCCATCCCATCACTGACGAAGTGCTGAAAAAGGAATATGAAGAGCTGAAGACTCGCGTGGGCAACAAGGAATACAAGCTGTCGCACATCCTGGTCGAGAGCGAAGAGGCAGCCAAGAAAGTCGCGGCCGAGCTGAAGAAGAAAGGCAGCAAGTTTGCCAAAGTTGCAAAAACACACACCAAAGATCCCGGCTCCAAGGATAACGGCGGCGATCTGGGCTGGGCCGTTCCTTCCAACTTCGTGCAACCCTTCGGCGAAGCCGTGCTGACCCTGAACAAAGGCCAGGTCAGCGCCCCGGTGCAAACCCAATACGGTTGGCACATCATCAAACTGGAAGACACGCGCGAATTGAAGGTGCCGCCATTTGAAGAACTGAAGCCGAACATCGAAAAACGCCAACAGCAGCAAGCCATCCAGAAGGCCATCGAGGAATTGCGCACCAAAGCGAAGATCGAATAATCAAACACTTCAAAACCCAAAAGGACATCCGCGCGATGTCCTTTTTTTTGGCCAACCGCACCGGCCATCGAATGCCCAATCCCCCGCCGCAGCCCAAGTTACAATGTCCGCAGATCAACGGATATTGAGCTGATGAACAAACTCACCCTGCAGGCTATTCTATCCCCGTCGGTGTACACGGTAGCGCCGGAGACGTCTCTTTCCGATGTGCTTGCCGGCATGGAATCGCAGCGCATCAGTTGCGTGGTTGCCGTGGACGACGCACAGCGCCCGGTGGGCATCTTCACCGAGCAGGACGCAATTCGCCTGATGGCGGAACGCCGCGCCGTGGCCCGCCTGCGCATGTCCGACGTGATGAGCACGTCCCCTCTCACCGCGCTTTCCAGCGTGGATTTCCGCGATGCATACCGCCTCATTTCCGAAAAAGGTTTCCGCCATCTGATCGTGGTAAACGACGCGCAGCAGGTGATCGGCGTGGTCAGCGAAGGGGATTTCCTGCAGCACATAGGCGTGGAATACCTGGTCGGAATCAAGACCGTCAGCAACGCCATGACGCGCGAGCTCATCAGCCTGCAGGAAGACTCCACGCTGGCGGACGCGGTCGACCTGATGAGCAAGAACAAGATCAGTTGCGTGGTCATCACCCGCGACAACAAACCCGTGGGCATCCTCACCGAACGCGACGCCGCCGGACTGGCACGCACCGTCAGCGATCCGACCGGGGTTTCCATCGTGAAGGTGATGAAAGCGCCCGTGCAAACCATTGAAGCCTCGCTGCCCATGCCCGAGGCAATGGCGCTGATGGAATTGTCGGGCATACGCCGCCTGGTGGTGGTCGAGGGCGACACTCTGGCGGGCATCGTCACCCGCCACGACATCGTCAAGACCATGCAGGGCCGCTATATCGAGTTTCTGCACGATACGCTGGAACACCAGCGCGAGGACCTGCACCTTGCGCGCAGGCAGATCGAGCAGACGCGCCAGCAGTTGCTGTACCACAGCCTGATGGAACAGGTGAACGACGCCATCGTCGTGCTGCGTGCCGAAAGCGGCGCGATTGTAGATTGCAACGAGCAGGCCTGCCGGGATCTGGGTTACACGCGCGACGAGTTGCTGCATCTGAGCATCTTCGACTTCACGACGCGCATGGTGGCCGGTCCGCTCTGGCAGGCGGAACTGGAAATCTTCAACCGCGAAGGGCAGCGCCTGACCGAGACCAAACACCGGCGCCGCGACGGAACTCTGTTTCCGGTCGAAATCCACGCCCGCCTCATCCGGAAAGACCAGGAACGCTACATCGTCGCCGTCGCCCGCGACCTGAGTGAACGCAAGCGAACCCAGACCCAGTTGCATCTGCAGGACACCGCGCTCAACTCGACCGCCAATGCCATCGTCATCACCGACAGGGACGCCGTCATCCAGTGGGCGAATCCGGCGTTTGCGGAAATGACCGGCTACACACCCGAAGAAGCAATCGGTAAATACCCCAAGGATCTGGTGAGTTCCGGCATCCAGACCCGCGAATTCTACGATGCGCTCTGGAAAACCATCCGCAGCGGCCAGGTCTGGCGCGGCGAACTGGTCAACCGGCGCAAGGACGGCACGCTCTACACCGAGGAAATGACCATTACCCCGGTGTACACGGAAAGCAACACGCTCACGCATTTCATCGCCATCAAACAGAACGTGAGCGAACGCAAGCTGCACGAGCAGATGCAGGCGGCCCGCAACGCGATGCTGGAAAAAATTGCCACCAACCAGCCGCTGCGCGACATCCTGCTGGACGCCATCCTGCAGTTGGAGGAACTGTTTCCCGCCATGCGCGCTTCCGTGCTGCAGGTCGACATGGAAACCGGCTGTCTGGGACAGGGCATTGCGCCCCGCCTGCCCGCCTTCTACAACGATGCCATCAACGGCGTGCATCCCGGCCCCGGTGTCGGATCGTGCGGCACCGCCGCCCACACGGGCGAAACGGTGATCGTCGAGGACATACAGACCCACGAATACTGGCGCGACTACCGCGAGCTGGCACAACGGGCGGGGCTGGCGGCCTGCACCTCGGTTCCGTTCATGAACGAGGCAGGCGCGGTGCTCGGCACCTTTGCCGTCTACTACCCCGTGCCGCACCTGCCCAGCCCGGTCGAGCTTGAACTGGTCGTCGATTTTGCGCGCATGACCGGCATTGCGGTCGACAAGGAGCACAACAAGATCAAGCGCGCCAAGGCGGAAGCCCTGCTGCGCACCAGCGAAGCAAACTACCGCAATCTGGTCGAGTCGGCCCCGTTCCCGGTCGTCATCACCGACGCGGAAAACAAGACGCTGGTTTTTACCAACCGCCCCGCTTTGCAGCTTTTCGAAAGCACCGCCGAACAGAGCAAGGAACGCAAGGTGGTGAGCTTCTACGCCAACCCCTCCAACCGGGAGAAGATCATCGCCCGCCTGGAGGCCGGGGAGGTCGTCAGGGGCGAGGAAGTCGAATTCATCACCGCCACCGGCAAGCATATCTGGACGCTCATGACGGCCGCCAACATCGCATTCGACGGCAGACCCTCGCATGTCGCCGCGCTGGTCGACGTCACCCTGCGCAAGAAAGCCGAGGAACAATTGCGGGAAGCGGCCGCCGTGATGCAAAACACGCACGAAGGCGTGGTCATCACCGACACTACGCCGCGCATCCTCGCCGTCAACGATGCCTATACCGCCATCACCGGCTACACGCGCGAAGAGGTGCTGGGCAAAGACCCGAGCCTGCTCAACTCCGGCAGACAGGATCATTCGTTCTACGAATCCATGTGGGACGAACTGTCGAAGAACGGTTATTGGCAGGGCGAAATGTGGAATCGGCGCAAAAACGGCGAGACCTACCCGCAATGGATGAGCATCAGCGCCGTCCTCGACGAGCGCCGGCAACCCATACGCTACATCGGCGTGTTCTCGGATATTTCGAGACTGAAAGAAAGCCAGTCGCAACTGGAATTCATGGCGCACCACGACCCCTTGACCCGGCTCTTCAACCGTTCCGCCGTCGAATCGCGCATGGAACAGGAGTTGGAACAGGCCGAACGACACCAGCAGCAACTGAGCGTGCTGTTCATCGACCTGGACCGTTTCAAACAGGTGAACGACAGTTTCGGCCACCTGATCGGCGACGAACTGCTGTGCAACGTGGCCGGGCGCCTGCGCGCCCGTTTGCGCGAGGGCGACACGCTGGGCCGCCTGGGCGGCGACGAATTCGTGCTGCTCGCCACCCCGCTGCAGGAAAAACACGATGCCGCAGTGATCGCGCGCGACATCATCGCGTCCCTGAATGAACCCTTCAATCTTTCCACCGGGCACGAAGTATTCATCGGCGCCAGCATCGGCATCAGCCTGTATCCGGACAACGGCTCCAGCGTCGCCGAGCTGACCCGGAACGCGGATGCCGCGATGTACCTGGCCAAGGAAAACGGCCGCAACCAGTTCTCGTTCTACACGCCGGAATTGAATGCCGATGCGCGCAACAAACTGGAAATGGAAAACGACCTGCGCCGCGCCGTCATGCACAACGAGTTGCGCCTGCACTACCAGGCCAAAGTGGATATCGCCTCTGGCTCGATTCTGGGCGCCGAAGCCCTGGTGCGCTGGAAAAAGCCCGACGGCACTTGGGTATCACCCGGTGAGTTCATCCCGATTGCGGAAAAGTCAGGCGTTATCCTGACCATAGGCAACTGGGTGATCGAACAGGCCTGCGTGCAGATACGCGACTGGATGGATGCGGGACTGCCGGGAATTTGCGTCGCCGTGAACGTCTCGGCGCGGCAATTCCGCAGCGGACATCTGGACAAGCTGGTGAAGGAAGCGCTGGAGAAATACGCGGTCGCGCCGCACCAACTGGAACTGGAACTGACCGAGAGCATGCTGATGCACGAACCGGAACGCGCCATCGACACCATGCACAAACTGAAGAAGGTCGGCGTAAAACTCTCGCTCGACGACTTCGGCACCGGCTATTCCAACTTCGGCTACCTGAGGCGTTTCCCGATAGACAGCCTGAAAATAGACCAGTCCTTCGTGCGCGGCGTCGCCACCAGAGCGGAAGACGCAATGATCGTCGACTCCATCATCGGCCTGGCGCAGCGCATGAAACTGCACGTCATCGCCGAAGGCGTGGAAACGGCCGACCAGCTCCATTACCTGCGCGCCAACCACTGCGATGAAATCCAGGGTTACTACTTCAGCAAACCCCTGCCCGCTGACGAGTTCGCGAGATTGTTGCGCAGCGGGAAGAAACTGGCGGAATAATTCAGGCATGTAGGTTGGGCAAAGCGCAGCGTGCCCAACAAATGAAAGCATCATTTTTTGAGTTGGGCACGCTGCGCTTTGCCCAACCTACCAAGCTGCGCACTGCCCAACCTACCAAGCTAAAAAGTGATGCGCTCATTTGTTGGGCACGCTACGCTTCCCCCGCAAGGGGGAGGCCGATGGGTCCCAACGGCTTCGCCGTTACCCATTCGCACTGCCCAACCTACCAGACTTACTGCGTTTTCCAGCCCCCGCCCAGCGCCTTGAACAGGTCGGCTACCGCACTGCGTTGTGCGCGCTCGGCATCCAGACGATTCAACTGGGCCTGCAGATAATTGCGTTCCACATCCAGCAATTCCAGACGACTGGCGATACCGGACTGGTAACGCAACTCGGCCTGTTTGTAGGCCGACGCCAGCGCAGTGCTGCGTGCACTTTCGAAAGACAGCACCTGTCTGGCCGAGTCCTGCGCCGACAGCGCGTTGCGCACATCGCCGAAGGCATTGGCGACCGCCTGCTTGTACAGGAGCAAAGCCTGATCGCGGCGCGCTTCCGCCGCATCCACCATGTAGCCCACACGACCCGCATTGAAGATGGGCTGCGCGATATTTCCGGCGAACTGGAAAATGCGCGCCGGACCGGTGAACAGGTCGGAGAACGCGACGCTTTCGCCGCCCACATAGCCGGTGAGCGAAATCGACGGGAAATACTGCGCGCGCGCCACACCGATGCGCGCGTTGAGCGCCACCAGGCGCTGCTCGGCATCGCGCAGGTCGGGCCGGCGCAACAGCATGTCGGAAGGCAAACCCTCCGGCACCGTGGCCAGCGGCAGCGCCGGCGTGCCGCGTTGCACGCCGGCAGCCATCACGTCGCGCGGCGAACGTCCCAGCAACAGGGTCAGCGCGGTTTCCTGCTTGCTGCGCGCCAGCGCGATCGAGACGAGTTGCGATTGCACCGCCGCCACATCGGCTTCGGCCTGGTGCAGGTCGTATTCGGAAAGAATGCCGACTTCAACCTGCTTGCGGTTGATACCTATCCTCTCCTGGCGACTCTCCAGCAGACGGCGTACGGCCACCTCCTGTGCATCCAGCGCCACGAGCGCGAAGTATTGCTGCGCCACTTGTGTGGTCAGCGTCAGCCGCACCGTTTCCTGCGCCGATTCCGCAGCCAGCAGGTCGGCGCGCGCCGCTTCGCTGGCACGCCTGAATTTGCCCCACAGGTCGAGCTCGTAACTGGCATCGAGCGAGGTGTGCGACAAATCCTGTATGCGCGCCAGGTTCGCCGGACGCGGAGCCGCACCGGCCAGCGTGCTCTTGGTGCGGCTCTGCATCACATGCGCGCTGACCGTCGGATACTGGTCCGCTCCGGAGATACCCAGTTGAGCGCGCACTTCCAGTACCCGCGCCGCCGCCACCTGAATGTCCGAGTTGTGCGCGAGCGCTTCTTCTTCGAGCGTGTCCAAGGCCGCATCGGCATAGAGGCGCCACCATTGCGCTTCGGCTGCACTCGCCTTGATGGCACCGTCGTCCTGTACGGCCGCCCAGGTTTCGGGCAGAACCAGATCCGGACTTTTGTAATCCGGGCCGGCAGCGCAGGCGGCCAGCAGGCAGGCCTGAAACAGAATGGCCGCTGCATTCAGCTTTGTTTTCAACTTAATCATGTTTGATCTCCTGCGGCTGCACATGGCTGGGGAAGAAACGGCGGACGACCACATAGAACACCGGCACCAAAAACACCGCCAGCACCGTCGCCGCAATCATGCCGCCCATCACGCCGGTGCCGATGGCGTGGCGTCCATTGGCGCCCGCGCCGGTGGAGATGGCCAGCGGCAGCACGCCGAGGATGAAGGCGATGGAGGTCATCAGGATGGGACGGAAGCGCAGGCGGCACGCTTCCACCGTGGCCTCGACCAGGTCATGCCCCTTGTGCTGCAGGTCGCGCGCGAACTGGATGATCAGAATCGCGTTCTTCGCCGCCAGGCCGATGATGACAATCAGTCCCACCTTGAAATACACATCGTTGGGCAAGCCGCGCAAATGGACGGCAGCGAGCGCACCCAGAATGCCGATGGGCACGACCATGACCACGGCGACCGGCACAGACCAACTCTCATACAGCGCAGCCAGCACCAGGAACACCGCGACCACCGACAGGCCGAACAGGAACTTCGCCTGGGCGCCGGAAAGCCGCTCCTCGCTCGACGAGCCCGACCATTCGAAGCCGAAGCCGGGCGGCAACTGCGCCGCCACTTCTTCCATCGCCGCCAGCGCATCGCCGCTGCTGCGGCCCGGCGCGGGACTGCCCGATATCTTCATCGACGGGATGCCGTTATATCGGTCCAGCTTGGGCAGGCTGGCTTCCCAGCGCACCGTGGCGATCTCCGCCAGCGGCACCATACCGCCCTGCGCGTTGCGCACCGGAATCTGCAATATCCGCTGCGGCGAAGTACGGGTGCCCGGTTCGGCCTGCATCTGCACGCGCAGGATGCGCCCCTCGCGCACGAAGTCGTTGATGTAGGCGACGCCCAGCGTCGACTGCAACGTCTCGTTGAGATCGGCCATCTCGATACCCAGCGCGCGCGCCTTCAGGCGGTCGATGTTGAGTAGCAACTGCGGTGCGGGCTCCTGTCCTTCCGGGCGCACGCCGACCAGCATCGGATGCTTGCCCGCGATGCCCAGCGCCATGTTGCGCGCGTCCATCAGCTTGTCGCGTCCCTGTCCGGTACGGTCCTGCAAGCGGAAATCGAAACCGCCCACCGCCGCCAACTCGGGAATGGGCGGCACATTGATGGCAAAAATGAACGCCTCCTTGATGCGGAACAGCGCCATGTTGGCCTTCCTCACCAGTGCGGAAGCCGAGCTGTCCGCGCCGGGGCGATCATCCCAGTCTTTCAAACGCACGAAAGCGATTGCCGAATTCTGGCCGCGTCCGAAGAAGGAGAAGCCGAGCACGCCGATCACATGATCCACCTCGGGCTGCTTGAGGTAGAACTGTTCCACCTGCGAAATCACTTCCTGCGAGCGCTCGCGCGTGGCGCCCGGCGGCAACTGGATGACGTTGATGAAATAGCCCTGGTCCTCTTCGGGCAGGAAACTGTTGGGCAGCGTCAGGAACAGCCAGCCCATGCCGACCAGCAACACAGCATAAACAATCAAAGCGCGGCCGGAGCGCTTCAGCACGCCGATCACGCCGGAGCGGTAGCGCACCGTGGTGCGGTTGAAGACGCGGTTGAACCAGCCGAGCAGACCCGACTTCGGCACCATCTCGTGACCGGGATCGTTGCGCAGCAGTGCCGCGCACAAAGCGGGCGTCAGCGTCAGCGCCATCAGCACCGAGAACAAAATAGTCAGGATCAGCGTCACCGAGAACTGGCGGTAGATCGCGCCCACGGAGCCGCCGAAGAACATCATCGGCACGAACACCGAGCACAGCACCAGCGTGATCGCGATGATGGCGCCGAAGATCTGGTCCATCGCCTTGCGCGTCGCATCGCGCGGCGAGAGATTTTCTTCGGTCATGATGCGCTCGACGTTCTCCACCACCACGATGGCATCGTCCACTACAATGCCCACCGCCAGCACCATGGCGAACAGCGTCAGCGTGTTGATCGAATAGCCGACCAGGTACAGACCCACCAGCGCGCCGATCAGCGCGACCGGCACCACGATGGCGGGAATGAAAGTCGCACGCAGGTTGCCGAGGAACAGCCAGATGACGAGGAACACCAGCACCACCGCTTCCGCCAGCGTCTTCACCACTTCGCTGATCGATATCTCGACGAACTTGGAAGTGTCGTAGGGCACCAGCCAGTCCACGCCCTTGGGGAAGAACTTCGACAATTCCTCCATCTTGGCCTTCACCGCCTTGGCGGTATCCAGCGCGTTGGCCGTAGGCGACAGGCGGATGGCAATGGCCGAGGCCGGCTGCCCGTCGATGCGCGCGGCGATGGAATAGTCCTGCGCCCCCAGTTCCACCTTCGCCACATCCCTGACGCGCACCGAAGTGCCGTCCGGATTCGCGCGCACGATGACGTTGCCGAATTCCTGCGGCGTGGCCAGACGACTCCTGGTGACGATCACCGCATTCAGTTGCTGGCCGGGTGCGGCGGGCAACTGCCCGAGTTCGCCGGTGGCAAGCTGCGTGTTCTGCGCGCGCACGGCACGGCTCACGTCGCCGGGCGTCAGGTTATAGGCGTGCAGCTTTTCCGGCTTGAGCCACAGGCGCATCGAATATTCGGTGCCGAACATCAGCGCCTCGCCCACGCCGGGCACACGGCGAATACTTTCCAGCACGTTGGCGGCGGCATAGCTGCCCAGCGCCACGTTGTCGCGGCTCTTGTCCGGCGAGATCAGCGAGACGATCATCAGAAAATTGCGTGCCGATTTGTTCACGCTCACGCCCACACGGCGCACGTCTTCCGGCAAACGCGCTTCGGCACGCTTGACGCGGTTCTGCGTTTCGACGGAAGCCACATCCAGATTGGTGCCCGCCGCAAAAGTCAATGTGATGGTGCCAACGCCCTGTTCGGAGGACGACTCCATATAAAGCAGATTCTCGATGCCGTTGAGTTCCTGTTCCACCAGCGCGACGGCGGTCTCTTCCACCACCTGCGCCGATGCGCCGGGGTAATTGAGCGTGATGCCCAGCGCGGGCGGCGCCACTGCCGGATAGGAAGCAACCGGCAGATTGCGCAGTGCCAAGACGCCGGAGAGCAGAATGATGATGGCGATGACCCATGCGAAGATGGGGCGGTCGATGAAGAATTTTGCTAGCACGATGCCCTCTATTTCTTCTCAGTCGCTGCAAGAGCATTCTGTGTTGGCGAGTTTCCTTCGGGACTCCACTCCACGGCTTTCACCGGCGTGCCGGGGCGTGCCTTCTGCAAACCGTTAACGATCACCTTGTCGCCGGCCTGCAGGCCTTCCTCAATCACGAAGTCGCTCCCCGTCATGCCACCGGTCCGGATCGGACGCATGGCCGCTTTGCCTTCGCCATCCACCACCGTAACGAACTGGCCCTGCGGCGTCATCTGCACGGCACGCTGCGGCACCCTGATGCTGTTGTTAACGGAACCCTCCGGAAAGCGGATACGCGCGAACATGCCGGGCAGCAGTTCGTATTTCGCATTGGGGAATTCGGCGCGCATCAGGACGCTGCCCGTGCCCGGATCGACCGCCAGATTGGTGAACAGCAATTTGCCCGGCTGCGCATAAACGCTCCCGTCGTCCAGCAACAGCTCAACCTTCGTCTCGCCGGTGCGGCTCAGCTTGCCGGACTTGAACGCCTGGTGCAGGCGCAACGCATCGAAACCGGACTGTGTGAAATTGGCATAGATGGGATTGATCTGCTCGATGGTGGCGAGCAAGGTGGCCTCGCCACGGCCGACCAGCGCGCCCTCGGTCACCATCGCGCGGCCGATACGACCGGCGATGGGTGCGGGCACATGCGTGCTATCGAAATCCAGTTGGGCCCTAGCCATGGCAGTCTCGGACTGCTTGAGTCTGGCCTCGGCCAGATCGTATTCCTGCTGGCTGACGGCCCGCGCCTCCAGCAGCGGCTTGTAGCGCTCCACGGTTTGGCGCGCAACCGCCAGATCGGATTTGGCGGATTCGTATGCGGCGGCGTAGTTGCGCGCATCGATCTTGTACAGCATGTCGCCCGCCTTCACGTCGCTGCCTTCGACGAACAGGCGCTTCTCGACCACACCCTCCACCCGCGCCCGCACCTGCGCACTCCGGTATGCCTCCAGGCGTCCGGGAAGATCCTGCGTAATCACCACCGAGCCGGTGGCAACCGTCACCACATCCACTTCCAGCGGCGGCGGCGCAGCCCCGGCGGCAGCCGCAGGCGGCGCACCCGCGCCCTTGGGACCGCAAGCGGCAAGCGTCAGGATTGCAATGGCAATCAGGGAGTAGGTACTTGTTTTCATCGAAAAATCTCCGGCCGGAATTCTTGAATTCCAATAATAAACTGAACAACGCACGAGTCTGCGGGGTAATAGTTAGTTAGCTAACGATTCGGAGGATACCATAAGGTTGATTATTCTTCTGTCCGGGACCGGGCATTCGGGAGGTATCACTTGCTCCGGCCGCCCCTCCACCAACCACGGCCTACACTATTGATCCGGCCAGATGAAGTTTGAACTCAGAAGCCCCCCCTCCATCTCCCCCTTGTCAGAGGGAGAGCAGAGTCTGCTCCTCCCCTGACAAGGGGAGGCTGGGAGGGGTTGGGTTCATACTTCAAATTACACTTGGCCGGTCCAATTGAACATGCGCCTGCCTTGAACCATTGCCCGCCCACACCCCGCAGTACTAGTTCCCGCCGCAAAGTACTAGATATCTGCCTAGTACTTTTCCCAATACCCATAGTCCGTCACGACAAAATAACCACTTCCTCAGCATGCTATATTTGCCCCCGATTTTGAGGCCGCATCGCGCTTGCCGATGTTGCCTTCAGTTTGAAGCTATCGCCAACTCAGCCGAAACGAGGCACCTCATGACCCTACCCTTCTCGCAACTCCCCACCGACCCCGCCACCGCCCTCTCCGCAATAAAATCCCTCGCCGCCAACTCCGCCCGCCTGCGTTTCACCATCACCGGGCAAAGCCACGATGCGATTTCATTCGACGGCACAGAAGGCATCTCCACCCCGTTCAGCGCGACACTTTACGTATTGGCTGAGTTGAATTCGGCGTGGCTGGGTCAACCGGGCGTCGTCACTCTTACCGATTCCTCCTGCCACGAACGCACCCTTGCCGGAATCGTCACTCAGCAACGCGATCGAGGCCTGAATGCCAACAAGCAACCCCGTGTAGAAATCCTGCTACGCCCCCGACTATGGGAACTATCGCAAAGCACCGACAACAGGGTGTTTCAAGGCTTGACCATCCCCGACATCGTCACGACCGTCCTGAAACAACACAACATCGACAGCGACAGCGCCCTGTGGCACCTCAGCAAAACCTATCCCGCGTTACCCTACAACGTCCAGTTCGGCGAAACCGACCTGGAATATGTCGAACGCCTGCTAACCGAGGTCGGCATCAGCTATTGGTTCACAGTCAAAGATGGCAAAGACATCTTGAATTTCACCGACAACAACGAAAAATTCACCACACTGCAACTGGGCAACATCCCTTTCATCGCCGATGCGGGCCTGGACAAACCGCAAGCCTGTTTCAACAAATTCATCAAAGGCAGTCGCTTGGTTCCCCCCAACGTGCAAGTCGTGGATTTCAACCCCATGGCCCCCGACAACGTCATCAAAGCCGGTATCGGCCCCGCCGCAAACGACCCCGCCCACGTCCACTACGGCCTCGGCACCAACGGGCCGGACGAAGCCGAACTGCGTTCCCGCATCATCAACGAACGCCATGCCGTTGACGGCTTGCGCGTCGAGATATTCGGCCCTGTAGCGGGCCTGCATCCGGGAGCCGTATTCAGCTTCGAGCATCCGGCGCATGCCAAGTACAACGGCGATTACCTCGTCATGAGCATGACCCACTCCCTCCAGCAACAAGCCGCAGTCGAACATGAAAGCGACCTGGGCAACCTCGCCTACACCCAGCACGCCCGCCTGATCCCGCGCGCACTGCCCTTCCGCCCCGAGCCAAAACAAGCGCAGGTATTGCCTACTATATATAGTGCACGCATCGAATCGAACGGCACTTATGCCCTGCTGGACGAACATGGCCGTTTCCGGGTGCGCAAGCTGTTCGACACCCGCGACAAGGATGAAACCGCCCACACCGAAGCCAGCCTGCCCATGCGCACCCTGAGTTTCCACGGCGGGCCGGGCAGCGGCAACACAGTAGGGGCGGCCTTCCCGTATCGCGACGGCGTGGAAGTTGTCTGGGCGAGCGTGGACGGAGATCGCAACCGCCCCATCATCCTCGGCACCCTGCCCGATCCCGCCACCCAATCGCCCGTCACCAGCCGCAACTTCGGCGACAACATCATCCGCACCAAAGGCAAGAACGAGCTGCTGATGCACGACATCAAGGGCGAAGAACACATCGAACTCAAACAAGGCGACTACGACCGCCCCTTCAACCTGATGCGGCTGGACGCAAACAGCGCCGGACACGCCATCAAATTCGCCACCACCCTGGGCGCCATGGAGGTCTACGCCAAACAGACCATGAAAACCGAAGCTGGCGACTCCATCACCCAAACCCACGGCAACGACCGCAGCGAAACCGTTGAAAACAGCCACAAGCTCACCACAAACAAAAAGGACATTCATTACCAAGCCGCCACCGACCAGACCCACAGCGCCCAGGACAACATCACCCACAAGGCTGACCAGAACATCGAACACAAATCCGGCGCAGCCACCCAATGGCGCGTGAGCCGCGATCACATCGTCACCATCAAGCAGGGCGACCAGATCGTCAAAATCGACAACGGCAGCATCCGTATTCAGGCTGCCCAGGGCATCAGCATCAAGGGCACAGGGATGGGCAGTATCAAGATCGGACAGAACGGCGGCGGGATTGAGATTGATGCGGGCGGGAATGTGAAGCTCTTCGGTAAGGCAGTGACGCTCGCCGGAAACGGCGGGGTGAAGTTCAAGGGCAATGTGAGTTATTCGATTGGGGCGGGGGGCGAGTTGAGTTTGGAAGCGTTGAAGCCGCTCACCGTGAGCGCAATTGAGTCAATGGTCGCCGGTTTCGGTTTCTCGGAGTAAATCAAATGCCACTCATGTTGTTGCCCTTATTCTCTCTAACCAACAAAACGCCCGAACAACTCTTTGCCATCGCCGAGGGTGGCCCGGCCGGTTTCTATCCGGTCGGCACCAACCGTTTCTGGCACGGCGGCATACATCTGCATGGTAATGAACCGGTGCGCGCCATGTGGGACGGCGAGATCGTCGCCTATCGCGTCAGCAACCTGAAGTTGTCTGCCACACTCGAAGACAGGGAACAAACCTTCTCGCACAGCTTCGTTCTGCTTCGCCACACTTACGAAACACCCAAAGGCGCACAGATCAAATTTCATTCGCTGTACATGCATCTGCTGCCCATCGGCGAATACAGCGCAGCGCAACTTGCCAAAGCGCCGTCGATCTTCCACCAGAAACGTTACACGGTAGCTCTGGACACCGATTTCGGACTATCAATCTGCGATCTTGTCAATTCAAACACCGTGCTTGGCTATATTCCCAATGGCAGCCCGTTCGAAGTCATCATCGACCCGGCTATGCACGGCGAGTGGCGTCACGTCAGCTTCAACGGAATTGAAGGCTGCGTGGACACCGGTCGCGCGCGCGCCCGCCAAGCTCGCCCCGCTGCCAACAGTTACACCGCCACGCTAACAAGTGCAAACGCAAACGCTGCAGAACGAGGCACCAACCTGCGTAATGCCGCCTCCAAAGGAAAGGTCGTCGACTTTGCCCCCAAGGGCAAAGTACTGCACTTCAAGGAACAAGCCGTTCACGACAAGGGTTTCCTTAAAACCCCCGCCTATCGCGAACTTGAACCCGGCGGCGTATTTGTCCACACCACCGCACAATCGGTCAGTGCAAAAGATGTCGTGGAGCCCATTCAGTGGGACAGTGTCATCAATCTCGAAACGCCGTTGCCGGTCAAGGCGGGTGAGCTGCTGGGATACACCGGCCCGTACTGCAGGCGCGAAGCAGTGGCTCATGTGGAAGTGTTTACCGACAATATCGGCCTGCTCGACAACCCCAAGCAAGAGACCTGGGGTGCCAAAGAAGGCGAGATCAATGCCTACACCTGGCCCGATTTCAAACGCATCGAAGACCCGAGCGGCTTCAGCCAGGACGGCTTTGTAGACGTGGTCGCACTGGTCGCACAACTCGATACCGACCATGATGGCGACATCTCGATTGACGAGATCAAGGCCGCGTTGCGTAACGCCGACACTGCCAAGCAACTGCGCCACCTCGTCTGCCGCCACCCGACCGAATGGAGTGCAACCGGCCTCGAAACCAAGTTTGCACGCCTGCAGGGCGTGCCATGGAAACTCAAAGAGGCTCAATACCAACAGCAACTGACACACATCAAACAGCTTACCTTCTGGGAGCAAGTGACACAGAAACCCGCCTCTTCAACGGTGTGGCATTTGCATCCGGTAGCGTTTATTGCTCATTTGAAGGGCTTGCGTGGGATTACGAAGGAGCAGTTGCGGGCGATCATGCCGGGAATCACCGATGAGAATATTGAAAAATATCTCATGCCTCTCAACGAGACGATGGAGAAATACGGGATTAATGAGAACAGGTTGAGGCAGTGCCATTTCTTGGCGCAGGTGGCAGTAGAGACAGGCGGCCTAATGTACGCTATAGAAAAGGGAAACAAGAGTGCCAGTAGAAATGTAAATCTTGAGAATGCTACTACCTACTACTGCGATATTGAAGATACATACTTTCAGCAGTACATCGGCAACATTGGTAATGTCCGCAGCAAAATTGCTAATGAAGCTGATGATCCATCACGTAAAGATGCAGTCAAGTTTCGTGGGCGTGGCTTATTGCATCTGACTGGTCGTGCCAACTACGCAAAGTATTGGGTATATCGAGGCTGGCTTGATGAAAAGACCTTCAAAAAATACTGGTGGGACAATAACGATGAGAAAGCTGCAGTGATTGACAATCCCCAACAGATTTCGATCAATGCAGTTGATGCTTGCGATTCATCAGGATGGTATTGGACAATGGGTAGCGGTAGAGGTAACGGCAATATCATTGCTGATACCGGCGATTCAGAAGATGTTGTGAAGAAGATTACTCGTTTGGTTAACGGTGGCGCCAATGGTCTGGCAGAACGTAAGCAGGCCTTTATCAGTGCGAAAACTGAATTGATTGGGAATTAGATGGCAAACCTACTTAGGCTATATAGCATTGGCTCACGGCATCTCTTTGTGAATGTGCTTGTGACTTCAATCTGCCTCTCATTTATGTCGTATGCCAACGCCGTCGATGGCAACGCTATTTGTGACATGCGCGCAGGAGAAAACGGCATACCGTATTCGATAGATATAACACTCGCTGCAAGAGATGGCAGTTCTCTTTTAATCAAACAAACATGCCCATTAGGCAAATCATACTTAGAAGTGAATGTAATCGACCAGTCAACAAATATGTCACTCCAAACATTCCAAGTAGAAGAAGAGAATGCCAACTTATTTCCCACTAAAACGCAGGATGTAAATCTGGATGGGTATCCAGACCTAATGTTTCCTGTTTACACTGGCAACGTCAATTCTTGGCATTCAATTTGGTTTTATGACCCCAGCCAACGTCTTTTTCAAAAAGTTCTGGAAGAAGGTTTCGTTGATTTCTTTAAAGATAAACGTGGCTATTTTGTCGCAAGTGGCAGGGCCAGTTGCTGCGCTTGGGAGTATCACTTCTATTTACTTTCGAAATGGATACTCGAACCTCAATTCGCCATATTGGTTGAGGCACCCGATGAGCAAATCAAAAGATCGCGTTGCAAAATATGGGCATTAGACGAAAGCACTAAGAAGAATGATGAACCGAGACTTGATAAGTACCTTCGAAGAAATTATTGCACGCACTACGAAACACGAAGCTCAATGGAATGAATTACTGAGAAATTGTGGCATATCTTGGATAGATCACGGTCGCTCGGCTGCCTTCAGCCAATCGACTACGCCATTGACTCCCAGTGAAAGTAGCGTGTCTTGTATCACCACCACGCGTTGCAGCATCGCGCCACAGTCAGACTCTTCTCGTTCTTCTGCCTCAGCAAAAAGACGAGTCATTAGTTGGGTAAGGCTATTCTCATGGTCATATAGATACGGCTTGCTATGGCGGACATAGGCCAGATAAATCTCAGTTGCAGCCAAGGCTTGCTCTGGATCATGTTGCGAAGTCGCGTTGAGCCATTCATGAAACCGGAAGAGGCGATGATGTTTGTTCTCGCTATCGCTTTCGAAAACAGAAAAGCAGCGGCGAATCAGTTCAATCGGAACAGAAATTACGGCTGACTTATCGCCGAAAAGATGATCCATCTGCCCCGCTACTTCTACGGCATGTGTAGCACCTGCATTTAGTCCAGAATCCATGCCAGCAAGGCACTGCTCCCGATGTTGTCGAATATTTTCAGAGTTTGTCCAAACGGTTGCCGCGCCCTGCCAAGCCTCAGTGTTATCCAGAGCATTCAAGTCCTCCAAAAATTCAGCAAAATCGATGTGCCGGGCCATGGTTGCCAAGGCCATAATGCGCCCCCATGTTTCTAAATCTTTATCGACTCCCTCGTTACGAAGACGCGCCAGCAAGGGTTCCACTACTTCAAACTGATTGTGGTAGGCGTAATAAAGGCATGGTTCGGCGATTTGCCAAAGCCCATCTGCATCTTGCATTGCGAGGTGGAACAAATCCCAGCCCAGATCGAAAATCTTGCTCTGAAAATAGGGTAAACGACGCAGGATCAAAGCACGAACCGCCGGGTGTTCGTCACCCGCAAAACGGCGCAACGTGGGTGCCAGCAATTCAGGAAATACGCTGCCGCGTTCTCGAAAGTTATTGGCCAAGATCATCAAGGCTTCGGCAACGTCTCCCTTTACCATATTAATACCCAGAGAGATCAAACCTACGTTGTCACCCTTAGTTGGATCGACTTCATGAAGCCGTTCAAAGCCTATGGCTAAAAATATCAGCCGTTCAGCATTTTGTGCATCCTGTATGACATTGGCGCAGGCTTCTAGTGCGTTGGCAGTGGAACGCCTTAGCTTCCAGTGTTGTGAATGCCTTTCTAGTTCATCAAGAATATGGCTTGCCAATGTGGGGGCATCTGGCTCCTCGACAGGTAGCCATGTTTCGTTGGTTTGCAAGTTGCCATAACGATGAGACAGGTAACCAGCGGCACCGTCCATGATGTCATCCCGAAACTTTTCAGGAATTTCAGCCCAGTGGATTGGTAACAAGCCCAAAAATCGAGTGGGGTGGCGAGATGAAGCCTCGCGTAGTTGCCAGCCAACCTCGCGCTCACCGCCAACCAAAAAATCAGCCCCACCACCATGCCAATCTGAGTGGCCGTTGTAGTGTGCTAGTAAGCTCATCACCCCGCTATCGCTGGCGGCGAGGAATACTTCAAACGAAAATGGCGCGCTGACCGTGCCGCCATGCGAACGGATATCCGGTTGACGAATCAACACCCCTGCTTTTCTCTCATATGCATCCACCACTGCTTGCACTTCGGGCGAACGCAGGTGGCAAGGGATCGTGGCGATCAATTCGGCTCGTTTCTTCAGTATCCAGAAACGGCCGCGTTCATCGGCAATCTCTTCTTCCCATACAGTCAAGATGTTCGCCATCACAGCATCTTGCTTTGAGGTATCTAGGAACTGGAAAGCCGACTGTATTAGCCCCCCCAGTTCGTAGGTAAGCTTGAACTCCAACAAATTTCTATCGCACAACATGCGCCCGATCAAATCAATGTTGCCAACCGGTGCTGCAGTGCAAGCGAGGATGGCGAAGTAGAGCAACGCACCTTCGTAATTGAAACACAGGCGCTCGCGGTTGTTTTTCCACCAGTCAGAGTCTGTTTTTGCGTGGTAAAGAATGGCAGCTTCAACCGCATCAAGCAGGTCGACCATACTGTCTGCGTGTCGAATCTCTCTCTGACTATGCGCATTTTCGTAAGAGGTTTCGCCCAAAAAGCCATATCGGTAGCCTATGCGGGTTTCGCCATTGCGCGATGTATGAACATAGCTCCAGCGCTCAACCGATTCCAAGGCTAAATCCAGTAGTGCGGTGGATTGCTCCATGCGTTGCCGGACAAAATTTCCCTCTTGGTCTCCAAACTCATGGGCATGGCAGCGCAACTTCCTATCGAATCGGTACTCAAGCAAATCCTCGTCGCTGATGCCATCTGCGATATAACGCCAGAGCAGGGTGTCATCTGCTACGTCTGTCGCCACACAACGGGCGATGACTCGCCCCAAAGAGCTGTGTTCCGGTCGCGGCATATCGAGCAGCCGCTTAAGCAATGGAACAGCCACTGCCAAATTCTCCTTCTTGATCTCAGACAGATGAAATCCCAGTTGATCTGCAATACCATTGCCATCAAGCCAATCTAGTGACAGCGCCTCCATCCAGAATGACAGCGCACCTGCGGTATCTTCATTGCTCCATTGCGCAATGCGATGAGCATGTCCCGTCAATCCTTCGGCATCCTGCGCAGTTTTCAAAACGGGAACCAGATGCTTGAGCCAGAATCGATGCCACTCAATCGCCGCAGCCAAGGCGTAGATCACCTGAAAAACATCGCGGTGTTTTTCGCGCAAGTCACGTAACAATGGCCAGTCGTCTTCCTGGGGTATCTGTTCAGCAAATGATTCTGCAACCAAGCGCCTGATGTGGAAGGCAGCACTACCAGTCAATACCGCACGCAGTTGCTTTCTGAATTCTCGGCGCTCCCCTAGCGCCAACTGTGAGACAAAACTGCGGATGCTGGGGCGGACAAAAGGAACGGGGGGCAAGCCCTGTATGAACTCATTCAGCGTAACGCCATTACGCACGGCCCCGCTGATGACCAGCACATCCAGCAAGGTTTGATGCCCGAACGTCAGCTTCCCATCTTGGGTTTCTTGCAGCACGTTGAGGCTGCAAAGTGCCCGCTGAATATCCTGCGTGGCAGTGAAGCGCTGGCGTGGCACCACCAGGCTGCGTGATTTCAGCATTTCTGTGGCAATATCTTCAATCGCTCGTATCGCCGCATCACCCAGTGCGCCGTTGGCCCGCACGATGGTATCAAGATAACGCTGTGCCAAGGCTTGACTAGTCACAACGTTGAAGCTGCCTTCTCGCTGGGCCAACTCGACAAATAATGCCAGTTCGCGAGGATTCTTGATCAACTCGCGGGTAAGTGCATCGATGGTGGCAGTCGCAATCCCTAGCGTATCCAATAAAGGTGCGATCTCAGCATCCCAGTCCAAGGGCTGGCACTTCAATTCGCAATCCCATTTCCTTTCGGCAATTCTTCGGTCGTAATGTCTGTCAAAGTCGCGACAAGCAGTAACCACAGTGACATTTGGAATCAATAGCAAACGGTCTATTTGCGCCAAAAAGTACGTTAGTACGCGATGATCGCGGGCGATGGACAGCACATCCAAGGAGTCCATGACCACAATCACATGCGCGTATTCAGCCATCCGAGCAGCTTTTTCCACCCATTGCTCCGACAGGCCCTGGGCTTGTCGGTCTTGTGATGTAGCCAAGTCGGCGAACTCGCGCGACTGGATGAAGAGTGGAACGACGTCTAAGCGGGTTTGTGCGCGTTCCTCCAATAACTCTTGAAACGCAAGCATCACACAGGTTTTTCCAGAACCCGGCATACCTGTGAGCAAGATGGCGCGCTTCTTGGCATCAATGGCTGCGAGTAGTTCGTTTACGGTCGGGTTGAAAAAGTGTTGACCCGCAATGTCTCGCCGCCACGATCTTCCGATGGCTGAGGTGCCGGAAAACGATAAACGTACCTCAGCAAGATTCATGGGCGGGACCAGCATTGCGCCAGCCTCTTGGAGAATGGCCTTGAGGTCGTCTTTGGTTAATCGGTGCTGAGTGGTGGCAGATGCGCTATTGCCGCCCATGCGCGCCCCGAGTTGATCGAGGCGTGTCCAGAGTGCATTGAATGCGGCATCTGGATTGCTCGCCATGTTACGCAAGCGTTCGCGCAACAGCTCCACCATACGATCCAGTTCATCGCTGGTCACAAATTTTGTGCGGCGCAGGAATTCGTAAGTTGAAAGACAGGGGATTGAAGTGGCAAGTCGTGCCAACAAAGCTGCATCTGTTTCTTGGTGCTCTTTGCCTAAACTCGTCCGGTAGCTAGTTTCATCATGCTCAGTCGTGCTGTGCTCTCTCAATTTTGCAAGACCGCCAAAGTTGTTGCGTGAATAGAAGCGAACTTCTGCATTCTGGTTATTGGTCAGCAAATTGCATGCTTTGCCCAATTCATCCGCGAGGTCGGCTATCGTCCATGCCTTGAAATCGATTTGATTCTTTTTGCACTGACAAGCAATCTGAGTGCCGTCGGCTTTGCCGACTACCACATCGTCCACCGAATACGTAACCGAATCTATTTCAAGCCATAGATAGTCGGGGTTGTACAGGACTGTCAATGCCCAATCAAATGCCACCAATGTCTGGTAGCCGTCACCGCGGTTGGAGCGTATTCCTGCGATGCTCATCTATTTCTCTTGGGGGGGTATGATAATGGTTGCAGATGATACTCGACCCGGCCAACTCTGGACCACCCAGCTAGGCATTTGTCGTTATTCATGGAAGCCGACGCTGGCAAGATTTAAGGGGTTATAGCAAACAGACGCTATGGCCGATCATCAGACAATGCCTGTTACTTCAAACCCAGACTATTGCCTTTAAAGCAATGGTATGTGAAACCTGCCCCCCTCTCGCCCCCTTCGCCACATCTGTTTCAACTGACAAATAGCCAACACCTCCCCCTTCCATCCTCAACCCGCCTCAACCCTCAACCCTCAACCCGCCTCAACCTGCACCCTGCCATCCACAACCCGCACCGAAAACGTTCGTATGTCTTCATAAGCGGGCGGCCCCAGCACGCTGCCGGATTTAACGGAGAATCGTGCGCCGTGGCGCGGGCAGACGATTACTTCGCCTTCCAGCACACCTTTGGCCAGTTCACCCCCGTCGTGGGGGCAGATGTCCTGGATAGCGAAATATTCGCCGCCGAGATTGAACACCGCCACCGCCAAGCCGTCCGCGTCGACGACGCGGCGCATGCCCGGTGCCAGTTCGTCCGTGCTTGCGACATCCAGCCAGTTGCCCATCGCCGGTCCCTTTCCTCACAACAAGCCGAGTTGCAGGCGTGCCGCTTCCGACATCTGCTCGCTGCTCCACGGCGGCTCCCACACCAGTTCCACGTTCACGTCGCTGACGCCGTCCACGAACCAGAGCGCGGTCTGCACGACAGTCGGGAAGCTCTCCGCCACCGGACAGTTGGGCGTGGTCAGGGTCATGCGCACGCTCACCTCGCCCGACTCCTGCACGTCGAGTTCGTAGATCAGGCCGAGGTCGTAGATGTTGAGCGGGATTTCCGGATCGCGAATGGTGCGTAGCGCCGCGATGACGCGCGCCTCCAGCTCCTCCCGGTCGGACGGTTTTTCCTGCAGGTGCTCGCTCAGTTTTTCGAAGTCGACCATGTGTCACCTCGTGCAATCCGATTCATTCTGAAAACCTCAATTCAAGCTACAGAGCTTGGTCGAAGGGCGTAGCGTGCCCAACAATTGTCGATGCAAACATGTTGGGCACGCTGCGCTTTGCCCAACCTACATGGCTTCACCTGGCCGGATCAATAAGCTATTGCGTCGTCACCGCTTCCTCGACGTTATCCAGCGCGGCCTTCATGGTGTGCCAGGCCAGCGTTGCACACTTCACGCGTTGCGGGAATTCGCGCACGCCGGCCAGCACCGCCAGCTTCCCCTCGGCGCTTGTACCGCCGCCGGCCACCATGGCGTGGACACTTTCCATCAACTGCAGCGCCTCGGCTTCGCTCTTGCCCTTGATGCATTCCGTCATCAGCGAGGCGGAGGCGGTCGCAATGGCGCAGCCGTAACCTTCGAAGCGCACGTCGCGTATCACGCCGTCTTCCACTTTCAGGTACAGCTTCACCTTGTCGCCGCACAACGGGTTGTAGCCTTCGGCCGTGCGGTTGGCGCCGACCAGCCGGCCCGCGTTGCGCGGCTGGCGGTAGTGGTCGAGGATGGTTTCCTGATAAAGCTCGCGCAGATCGTTCATGGCCGAAACACCTCCTTTGCCTTGTAGACCGCTTCCACCAGCGCGTCCACCTCCTGCCGCGTGTTGTACAGCGCAAACGAGGCGCGCGCCGTGGCCGGTACGCCGAAGCGCTGCATCAGCGGCATGGTGCAATGGTGGCCGGTGCGGATCGCCACGCCCTCGCTGTCGAGCAGGGTGCCGATGTCGTGCGCATGCATGCCCTCCAGCACGAAGGACAGAATGCCGATCTTGTCGCGCGCGTTACCGATGATGCGCAATCCGGATACCGAGGCAAGCAGGGGCGTGGCATAGGCCAGCAATGCACGATCATGCGCGACCAGCTCATCCCACTCGATGCTGCCCAGATAGTCGATTGCGGCGCCCAGGCCGATGACGCCCGCGATGTTGGGTGTGCCGGCCTCGAACTTGAACGGCAGGACATTGAAGGTGGTCTCCCCGAAACTGACGGAATTGATCATGTCGCCGCCGCCCTGATACACGGGCATGGCTTCAAGCAGCGCTGCTTTGCCGTACAGCACGCCCACGCCGGTGGGGCCGTACAGCTTGTGCGCGGAAAACGCATAGAAATCGCAATCCATATCCCGCACGTCCACCGGCAGGTGCGCAATGGCCTGCGCACCGTCGACCAGCACCGGCACGCCATGCTCATGCGCCAGCGCGACGATGGCCTTGACCGGATTGATCGTGCCCAGCGAATTGGAAACATGCGTCACCGCCACCAGTCGCGTGTGCTCGTTCAGCAGGTCCGCATACGCCTCCATCTGCAGCTCTCCCAGATCGTTGACCGGAATAATGCGCAGCTTGGCGCCGGTTTGCTGGCACAGGATCTGCCAGGGAACGATATTGGAATGGTGCTCCATTTCGCTCAGCACGATCTCGTCTCCGGCCTGCAGGCGGCTGCGGCCGTAGCTTTGCGCGACCAGATTGATCGCCTCGGTGGTGCCGCGCACGAAAATGATCTCGTCCGGGCTGACCGCGTTGATCAGGTGCTGCACCTTGACCCGCACTTCTTCGTAGGCTTCCGTGGCGCGCAGGCTAAGCGCGTGAACGCCGCGGTGCACGTTGGCGTTGTAGTTGAGGTAATAGTCGCTCTCTGCCTCGATCACCGCCAGCGGCTTCTGGGTGGTGGCCGCGTTGTCCAGATAGACCAGCGGCTTGCCGTGCACCCGCGATTTCAGGACCGGGAAATCCGTGCGCCAGAATTGCGCCTGCACATCGTCGTGATGCATGAGCTTGTCGAGTATCTTCATAACAGCTCCTTGATCTGGTCGCCCTGCGGCAAGCGATCCAGCACCAGATGCTCGATGCGCGCGCGCATATCCGGCGCCTCGACCCGGGCGACGATGTCGTTGGCGAAACCGTAGATCAGCAGCGAGCGTGCCGACTCTTCATCCACGCCGCGCGTGCGCAAGTAGAACAGGGCATCATCGTCCAGGTGGCCGACGGTCGCGCCGTGCGTGCACTTCACGTCGTCGGCGAATATTTCCAGTTGCGGTTTGGTGTCAATTTCGGCCTGCCGCGACAGCAACAGGTTGCGGTTGGATTGGTGCGCATCGGTCTTGATTGCGCCGGGGTGGACAACCACTTTGCCGTTGAACACGCCGTGCGACTCGCCGTCGAGTATGCCCCGGTAATATTCGCGACTGGTGCAGGACGGCGCGCAGTGGTCGATGCGCGTGTGGTGGTCCGCATGCTGCCTGCCGTCGAGCAAATACAAGCCGTCGAAATTGCACCGGCATTCCGGGCCGTCCAGGCGCGACGTGATGTCGTTGCGCGCCAGGCGGCCGCCCAGCGCGAACGATTGCGACACGAAACGGCTGCCCGCCGCCTGCTCCGCGTGAATGCCGGCGATATGGTAGGAAGCATTGCCTTCCTGCAGCAGCTTGCAGTGCTGCAAATCGGCACGGGCGGCCAGGCTGATTTGCGTCAGCGCGTTGGTGAAGTTGTGCGCCTCCATCATGCCGAAGTAATGCTCGATGACCGTGGCGCGCGCGCCCTCGCCCGCCATGATGATGTTGCGCGGATAATCGGCCGTGCCGTTTCCGCTCGAAATGAACAGCAGGTACAGCGGCTTTTCCAGCACCGCTCCCGGCGCCAGTTCCAGCACCGCGCCGTCCGTCATCAATGCATTGTTGAGTGCGGCAAATACGCCGTGTTCATGCTCGCGGTCGAAGAACGCTTCCGACAAGTCCGCGCTTCCGTCCAGCACCTCGGCCAGACTCTCCGCGCGCACGCCCTTCGGCAGTTCACCCAGGGCAGACAATTCGTCCGAATAGTGTCCGTTCACGAACACCATCAGGTGCGTGCCCTTCTGCGCCAGCGTCCAGGCAAACAATGCCGCCTCGGAAGAAGGATCGGGAGGGATGTTGTCCGGCGCCAGCGAAGTGCGTTTGGCGATAGCCGCCACGTCGGTATATTTCCACTCCTCGTCGCGCCGCGTGGGGAAGCCGCACTCGGCAAAACGCGCGAACGCGGACTGGCGCGCCCTGGTCACCCAGGGCACGTCATGACCGGCCAGGAACAGCGGTATGCGTTCCAGCGCGATGTCTTCCCACGATTCGATTTGCGCGTTCATCTCATCCTCGCTAAGAAACGTGCGACACCTCGTTTTCCGACTCGACACCGGCATAGCCGTACTGCTCCAGTTCGACCGCCAATGCGGCGCCGCCCGATTTCACGATGCGGCCCTGCGACAGCACATGCACGAAGTCGGGCACGATGTAATTCAGCAGCCGCTGGTAATGGGTGACCAGCACGATGGCGCGGTCCGCGTTGCGCATGCGGTTCACGCCGTCCGCCACCAGCTTGAGCGCGTCGATGTCCAGGCCGGAATCGGTCTCGTCGAGTATCGCCAGCCTGGGTTCCAGTACGGCCATTTGCAGTATCTCGTTGCGTTTCTTCTCGCCGCCGGAAAACCCCTCGTTGACGGAGCGCGCCAGCAGCTTGTCGTCCATGCCCAGCAGTTTCATCTTGTCGCGCAGTAACTGCAGGAAATCCATTGCGTCGAGTTCGGGCAGCCCGCGCTGCTTGCGCACGCCGTTCAGGGCAGTCTTGAGAAACAGCGCATTGCTCACGCCGGGAATCTCGACCGGATACTGGAATGCCAGGAAAACGCCCGCGCGCGCCCTTTCTTCCGGCGCCATCGCCAGCAGATCCATGTCCAGATAGCGCACCGTGCCGGCCGTCACCTGGTAGCCATCGCGCCCGGCCAGCAGTTGCGCCAGCGTGCTCTTGCCGGAGCCGTTCGGCCCCATGACGGCATGTACTTCGCCGCTGCGCACTTCCAGGTCGATGCCGCGCAGAATCTCCTTGCCCGCGATGCCTGCATGTAGGTTCTTTACGCTGAGCATGCTTTTCTCCTTTTCCGGTCAGCCGGTGCTGCCTTCCAGGCTCACACCGAGCAGCTTTTGCGCTTCCACCGCAAACTCCATCGGCAAATTCTGGAACACCGCCTTGCAGAATCCGTTGACGATCATCGAAACCGCTTCCTCCGGCGCGATACCGCGTTGCGTGCAGTAAAACAACTGCTCCTCGCCGATGCGCGAAGTGGAAGCCTCGTGCTCCACGCGGGCCGTGGGGTTCTTCACTTCGATGTAGGGGAAGGTATGCGCGCCGCACTGGTTGCCCAGCAGCAGCGAATCGCACTGTGTGTAGTTGTGCGCGTTCTCGGCACCGGGCAGCACCTTGATCAGGCCGCGGTACGTATTTTGTCCGTGTCCCGCACTGATGCCTTTGGACAGTACCGTGCTCGTGGTATTGCGTCCGACATGCGTCATCTTGGTGCCGGTGTCGGCCTGCTGGTAATGGTTGGTGAGCGCGACCGAATAGAACTCGCCCACCGAGTTGTCGCCGCGCAGCACCACGCTGGGATATTTCCAGGTGATGGCCGAGCCGGTTTCCACCTGCGTCCAGGAAATGTGCGAATTCGCGCCCCGGCATTCGCCGCGTTTGGTGACGAAGTTATAAATGCCGCCACGGCCTTCCTTGTCGCCCGGATACCAGTTCTGCACGGTCGCGTACTTGATCTGCGCGTTTTCCAGCGCGACCAGCTCAACCACCGCCGCATGCAGCTGGTTCTCGTCGCGCATAGGCGCGGTGCAGCCTTCCAGATAGCTGACGTAGGCATCCTTGTCGGCGATGATCAGGGTGCGCTCGAACTGCCCGGTATTTCGGGCGTTGATGCGGAAGTAAGTGGACAACTCCATCGGGCAACGCACGCCCGGCGGGATGTAGCAGAATGAGCCGTCGCTGAACACGGCCGAGTTGAGGCTGGCGAAATAGTTGTCGGTATAGGGCACCACCGAGCCGAGATATTGTTTCACCAACTCCGGATGCTGTTGCACGGCTTCGGAGAACGGGCAGAAGATGATGCCGAGTTCGGCCAGCTTGGCCTTGAAGGTGGTCGCCACGGAAACGCTGTCGAACACCGCATCCACCGCCACGCCCGCCAGCAATTCCTGCTCCTTGAGCGGAATGCCGAGCTTGGCGTAAGTGCGCAGCAACTCGGGGTCGATCTCGGACAGGCTGCGCGGCCCGTCTTTTTCCGACTTGGGCGCGGAGTAGTAAAAAATGTCCTGGTAATCAATCGCCGGATGGCGAATGTTGGCCCAGTGCGGCTCGGTCATGGTCAGCCAGTGCCGGTATGCTTTGAGGCGCCATTCCAGCATGAATTCCGGCTCGTGCTTGAGGGCGGAAATCAGGCGCACGGTTTCCTCGCTCAGCCCGCGCGGCACCGTGTCGCTTTCCAGCGCCGTCACGAAGCCGTGCCGGTATTCGCGTCCTATCAGTTCGTCCAGTTGTCTGGTTGCAGCAGGCATGTTCGCCTCCTACGCATCCGTTGCGCGCTATGCGCCTGTCCGGTCTCACCACTCCGGCGCCAATTGATACCGCTTCGGCAGCAGGTCGATGATTTCGCGTTGCACCATGATGTTGTGCTCTTCGTACAACGGGTCGCCGCACGAAGCCAGCACCTCTTCCACGTTCTCCACTTCCTTTTCGCCCTGCCATACCCAGTCCACCGGGAGGCACACTTCGGCATCGGCTTCGATCGGGAAACTGGATTTCACCACCCCCACCGCCTTGATATGCAGCGTAGATTGCGGCGTGCAACGCTTGATGAAAACGAGGTCCTGATTCTGGATGGGCGAAACCACGCCGTGCAATTCAAAATTGCCGTCCGGCTGGTGGGGCAGACACACTATGTTGTTGTCGATGAAACCTTGCGCATTGCGTTCATCTATTCCGAAAAAGGCAGCCATGGCAACCTCCGTTACGTTGTGTTTTGTTACGACACCCGCATGGAGTTACTAGCACATCAGGCAAACCCAACTTGCTGATTTTGCGTCACCACCTCAAAACTACATGCATAAAAACAAGAAGTTATGAAATCAATGGCGGGTGGAACGCCATCGCGGGCCGTGCGATTCCACTATACATAACTGAGTGTGATAGTCAAGTAATGGAATGCTTTAGATGGAATGGTTCATGGGGTTCAACCCCCCTCCAACTCCCCCTTGTGCGAGCATCCGCTACGCGGATTGCCTGCTTACCCCGCTTCAGGGGGAGAGCCAACCTGCTCCTCCCCTGACTGCGGTAGGGTCGCTGCGTAGCAGCGGGGAACCCACCGGCGTACTCCTTGCGGGTGCAAGGGGAGGCTGGGAGGGGTTTGGGTCTAGTAGATTACCGGCTCTATGAAGGATGCGTCATCTCACCCGCCACCACCCACCGGTCATACTCTTCCGCGCTGACATAGCCCAACGCAAGCGCGGCTTGTTTGAGTGTGCAGGCATCGTGTTGCGCGCGCTTGGCGATTTCGGCTGCGCGGTCATAGCCGATATGCGGCACCAACGCGGTCACCAGCATCAGCGACTGCTCCATCAGCTCAATCAGCCTCTCGCGATTCGGCTCGATGCCGCGCACGCAGTGCTGCTCGAAACTCTTCATGCCGTCGGCCAGCAATCGCACGCTTTGCGCAAAATTGTGGGCGATGAGCGGCTTGAACACGTTCAACTCGAAATTGCCCGACGCGCCGCCCATGGTGATCGCCATATCGTTGCCCACGACCTGGCAGCACAGCATGGTCAGCGCCTCGCATTGCGTCGGGTTCACTTTGCCCGGCATGATGGAACTGCCCGGTTCATTCTCGGGAATACGGATCTCGCCCAGCCCCGAGCGCGGCCCGGACGCCATCCAGCGAATATCGTTGGCGATCTTGATCAGCGCGACGGCCAGCACCTTGAGCGCCCCGTGCGCACCGACCAGCGCATCGTGCGCGGCGAGCGCGGCAAATTTGTTGGCGGCACTGCGAAACGGCAATTGCGTCCTGCTGGCCAGTTCGGCCGCCACGCGCATTCCAAATTCGAGATGCGTGTTCAGGCCGGTGCCTACCGCGGTTCCGCCTGCTGCCAATTCGAAGATCGCAGCCAGCGTGGCCGTGATTGCGCCTTCGGCGTGCTCCAGTTGCGAAACGTAAGCGGAGAATTCCTGGCCCAGCGTCAGCGGGGTGGCATCCTGCAAATGCGTGCGGCCGACTTTAAGAATGTCCGAATACTCCTTCGACTTGACGGCGAAGGTCGTGCGCAAGTTCTGCAAGGTGGGCAGCAGCTTGCGCGTGATGCCGGTCGCCGCGGCCAGATGCATGGCCGTCGGGAACATGTCGTTCGACGACTGGCCGAGATTGACCTCGTCGTTCGGGTGCACCAGCCGCTTGCTGCCGCGCTCGCCGCCCAGCAATTCGGAAGCGCGGTTGGCCAGCACTTCGTTCATGTTCATATTGCTCTGTGTGCCCGAGCCGGTTTGCCACACGGCCAGCGGAAACTCTTCTTCGTGCTGACCGTTCAGCACTTCTTCGGCGGCACGCATGATGGCTTCCGCCTTGTCGGCCTTGAGCAGGCCGAGATCGCGGTTGACCGCGGCACAGGCGCGCTTGATTTCGGCCAGCGCCAAGACGATCTCCTGCGGCATGCGTTCGGTGGATATGTGAAAGTGTTCGAGGGAGCGTTGCGTTTGCGCGCCCCAGAGACGGGATGCCAAGACTTCAATATTGCCGAATGAATCATGTTCAGTTCTGGTTTTCATGATGACCGCCCCTGGATGTCCATATGTCCGACTATACCTAAAATGAAGCTGCAAGAGGGATCGAGCAGACCCACAACCGGCCCCGATATCCGGGCTCTTGTGTACGCTTACGTACAGACGGCAGGCCGCACCAACCGCCAGTCTGCTGCCTGAAAAAGAAAAGCGATGGCCAATTCCATTAAACCTGTATCTTCGGTACCGGGGCATGCAACACGCCCTAATACAACATGACAACGCCTTGTCACTGCGGGAACAATATGAAAAACGTCGGCCGCTGCACCCTGTTCGCGCTTCAATTCTTTCTGGCCGGCATCGCAATTGCGGCTACCGGTGCAGAAAGCCTGCAAAAATGCCTGGATATGCAGGGACAGGCTGCGTCCGAAGATACACTCGAATGCTATAACCGGACATCGCAGGATCTCCTCACCAAGAAACATCCCAAGTCGTTCCGGATCGCACGCGACAGGGGAATCGCCGAAGAGTGGGTGCCATCGGATGAACCCGTACGCGTCTACAAGCAGAATTACTTTCTGATTTTTGCGCACTCATCCAACCCCAACAATACACCGACCAGCCCCAATCCCGACAATCAGGTACCTTTTACCTATGCCCTGGACAACAAGGAAATCAAATTCCAGATCAGCCTGAAAGCTCATCTGGCAGGCAGCGGACGGCATGCTCTGTGGTTCGGCTATACGCAGTTGTCGTTCTGGCAAGCTTATGATCGCGAGCACTCCTCCCCGTTCCGGGAAAACGACTATGAGCCCGAGCTTATCTATTCTTTCCGCCCGGAAAATGTCGGACTGGCCGGATTCACCGCCAGCTTCCTGAATGCCGGGCTGGTACACCAGTCGAACGGACAAGCCATCCCCAGATCACGCAACTGGAACCGCTTCTACGTCCAGGTCGGTATAGAAAGAGATTTCGGAGAATACGGAAAGCTGGCCTTGCAACCGCGCTGGTGGCGGCGACTGGGCGGCAATGCGGTCGATGACGATAATCCCGACATCATTCAACAACTCGGGAATGGCGAATTCGAAGCGCGCTATTACTACCGGCAAGGCGTGCTGTCCGCCATTGCCAGAATACATTCCCTGCAGTTGGATCTGGCGCTACCGGCGCCGCGCGTGCTGGGCGTCCTGATACAGAACGCGAACTTCCATCTGCAGTACTTCAACGGAAATGGCGAAAGCCTGATGGACTACAACCAGCGGCACCGGAGCTACGGGCTGGGCATTTCCATGCCGTTTGAATAAGCCTGGATTGTTCATTAGGCCGTCATACCGGCGAAGGCCGGTATCCAGCGATGAAAAATATCCCGCGAAGCGGACAAAGCCACGATGTTGTCCCACATGCACCCGCAAGGGGTACGCCGTGGTTGTACGGGGCTGAAGCCCCAACAACACACGCTGCGTGGGAAATATTTGATCATCTGGATTCCGGCCTTCGCCGGAATGACGTGGTTTTTCTCACCGGAAGTCACACAACAGGCCAGACCATCTCCACCCGGCCGCAATTGTCGATATGGCTGCGAACCACCGCTTCGAGATCGTCAGACTTCAAGGCCAGCGCCGCCAGTATCGGGTTCTCATGCGAAACAGCCAGCACGACGGCCTCCGGGTGGCGCGCGGCAATCTCGTCCAGAAAACCGCGCAAGCGCTCCATCTGCTCCAGAAACGATTCTCCCCGTTCGGGCTTGATGTGCAGCGGATCGTCGTGCACCCGATCATTGAACACCTGCACCGGCAATCCATCCATGCCGGAGCGGCGCTCGTTGAGGCGCGCATCAATGTTGAGCTTGCAGGCATGGTGGCGCAACAGGATGGCCGCAGTCTGCTGCGCGCGCGGAAACTCGGAGGCGTAGGCTTGCGTGAAATTCATGCCGCGCAGACTGTCTGCCGCAGTCTCCGCCTGCGCCCTGCCGCGCTGGGTCAGATTCACAATCCGCGCCGGGTTGTCGTTGATGAGGTGGGCGACGTTGCCCTCGCTCTCGCCATGCCGTACCAGAACGATCTTCATGGTCGAAATACCTTGGCGCTCAGAGATTGCGGCTTTTCTTGATCAGGTCGTAGGCAACCTGGATCTCTTTCGCCTGCTCGGTCGCCATGGCAACCATGTCTTCCGGCATGCCTTGGCCGATCAGTTTGTCCGGATGGTATTGGCTCATGAGCTTGCGGTAGGCGCGCTTCACTTCCGCATCGGTGCTGTCCTTGCTCACGCCCAATGCCTTGTAGGCGTCGTCCAGCGCAGCTTCGGTCGTAACTTGTCCGCCGCCGAAGTGAGACTGGTTCAGCACCATGTCCAGCAGACGCTTGAACGCTTCCCTGCCGTAGCCGAGACGCCCCGCGATGCCGGTTAGCAGTTCCTGTTCCGCCGGGTGGAAATGACCGTCGGCCAGCGCCATCACGATCAGGTACACCAGCAGCATTTCTTTCAGGTTTTTCGTTTGTCCGCAAACGGCCATGAATCGGGCCAGCGTCGGCTCGATATCGAACGCGGGATCGGCTCCCTGCTTGAACAGCGCGATGGCCTGCGTGCGGTGCTCCGGCGACATGCCCAGTTTCTGCATGAACTGTTCGACATGGTCGATCTCGTCCTGCGATACCTGCCCGTCCGCCTTCGCCAGTTTGCCCATCGAGATGAACACCGTCTCCAGGAACACCGTCTGGCGCAGCACATTCTGCATCGGGTTCACCCCGCCCGAGCCGTACACCCGCACGCGGTCGATGGCCGACCCGATGAAAAATCCCAGGAGCGCGCCCCAGAATCCCAGAAAGTAATAACCCGCAACGACACCGATCAGCTTGAACAAGGTAACTCCAGAGAAAGATTAAGGGCACCTCTATAAATCCAAATTTCGTCGCAATACT
>JAUSBC010000040.1 GCA_030652215.1 Sideroxyarcus sp. | reverse complement strand
ATTGAGGCGGTACACACCGGCCTCGTTCACGTTCTGCAGCAGATGACGGTAATCCTTCATCAGTTATCCTCCCTGATGCGCTTAAAGGTTCGGTAGTGATCGGGGCTGTAGTAACACTCCGGAACCAGGCCGCACACGATGCGCCGCGCACCGCGATGGCGTACGCCCGGAGTCTTCACCGTGTATTCATGGTAATAACCGCGCGCCTGCTCCGGCAGGATTCGTTCGTAATTGCCGAACACCACGCCATCGCGCGGATAGGGAAAAGGGCCGTTGCTTTTGATGAGTTGCAGGGTGTCGCGTGCTTCGGGGGGAAGCGCGGCGACCGCAATGGTCGAGATCGCCGCCGCATCGTGCGTGTACTCGCTGCGCGCCTGCGCGAACGGCAGGCACAGCAGCAGGCCCAACAGCAGCCACCACCGTGCTTGCGTCGCGCGCCGCATGGCTTACTCCTTGGGAGTCTCGGTCGGTGCAGGTTGACGCAGACGGATATGCAGTTCGCGCAACTGCTTCTCATCCACCGGAGACGGCGCCTGGGTCAGCAGACACTGCGCGCGCTGCGTCTTGGGGAAGGCGATCACGTCGCGGATGGATTCGGAGCCGGTCATCATGGTGACGATGCGGTCCAGACCGAAGGCCAGACCACCGTGCGGGGGCGCGCCGTATTGCAGCGCGTCCAGCAGGAAGCCGAACTTGAGTTGGGCTTCTTCCGCACCGATGTTGAGCGCGCGGAACACCTGGCTCTGCACCGCTTCCTTGTGGATACGCACAGAACCGCCGCCGATCTCGGAACCGTTCAGGGCGAGGTCGTAGGCCTTGGCCAGGCACTTGCCGGGATCGCTTTCCAGCATGGACAGGTGTTCGTCCTTGGGCGCGGTGAACGGATGGTGGCAGGCGTTCCAGCGTTTGCCTTCGTCGTCGTATTCGAACATGGGGAAGTCCACGACCCACAGCGGTTCCCAGACTTTGCCGTTGGTGTAGCCTTTTTCGTGGCCGATCTTGATGCGCAAGGCGCCCATGGCGTCGTTGACGATCTTGGCCTTGTCAGCGCCGAAGAAGATGATGTCGCCGTTCTGAGCACCCGTGCGTTCGATGATGGTCTTCAGCGCGGCTTCGTTCAGGTTCTTGACGATAGGCGATTGCAGACCGGCCTCGTTCAACTGGGTGATGTCATTGACCTTGATGTAAGCCAGGCCCTTCGCGCCGTAGATGGTGACGAACTTGGTGTACTCGTCGATCTCGCCGCGGGTGAACGAGCCGCCGTTCGGCACACGCAAAGCGGCCACTCGGCCGTTCTCGGAATTCGCCACACCGGAGAACACCTTGAACGCCACATCTTTCACCGCATCGGTCACTTCGGTAAGTTCCAGCGTTATGCGCAGGTCGGGCTTATCGGAACCGAAGCGCGCCATCCCTTCCGCATAGCTCATGCGCGGGAACGGGTTGGGCAGCGCCACGTTCAGCACTTCCTTGAACACGGTGCGTATCATCTCTTCCATCAGCTCCATGATCTGCTCTTCCGTGAGGAACGACGTCTCGATATCCACCTGGGTGAATTCGGGCTGGCGGTCGGCGCGCAAGTCTTCGTCGCGGAAGCATTTGGTGATCTGGTAGTAACGGTCGAAACCGGCCACCATCAGCAATTGCTTGAACAGCTGCGGCGACTGCGGCAAGGCGAAGAACTCGCCGGCATGCACGCGCGACGGCACGAGGTAGTCGCGGGCGCCTTCGGGTGTGGACTTGGTCAGCATCGGTGTTTCGATGTCGATGAAGCCCTTGTCGTCCAGGAAGCGGCGGAACGCGCGCGCGGTCTGGTAACGCAGCATCATGTTTTTCTGCATCTGCGGACGGCGCAGGTCGATCACGCGATGGGTCAAGCGCACGTTCTCGGACAGGTTCTCGTCGTCCAGTTGGAACGGCGGCGTGACGGAGATGTTCAGCACTTCGATCTCGTGGCACAGGATTTCGATCTCGCCGCTGGGGATGTTCTTGTTCTCCGTGCCTTCGGGACGGCGGCGCACGCGACCGGTGATCTTGAGCACGTATTCGTTGCGCACCGATTCGGCGATGGCAAACATTTCGGCACGATCGGGATCGCACACAACCTGTGCCAAACCCTCGCGGTCGCGCAGGTCGATGAAGATCACCCCGCCGTGGTCGCGGCGGCGATGGGCCCAGCCGCACAGGGTGACGGTGTTGCCGAGATGGTTAACGTTGAGTTGTCCGCAATAATGAGTTCGCATAGTGGTTCAGTTCAGATGGTTCGAAGAAAGCAAAGGGAGGATTACAAATTGGGTCTGGGCAGCTGGGTCGGTTCCGGCGAGGTCACCACGCCCATCGAAATGATGGCCTTGAAAGCGGCATCCACGCTGATGTCTAGCTCGACAGTCTCGGATTTTTTCACATAGAAGTAAAAGCCGTTCACTGGGCTGGGCGTGGTCGGTACAAACACGCCGACATATTCTTCGCCCGCCAGCACGCGCGTCACTTCGCCCGGCACGCTGGTCTGAAATGCCAGGGACCATGAATGCGGATGCGGATAATGCACCAGCAACACTTTGCCGAATGCGCTTCCGCTATCCGACAACAGGGTGTCGCTGACTTGTTTGACGCTGTTGTAGATGGCATTGACGAAGGGAATACGGCGCAGCATGCCGTCCCAGTATGCCAGGAGCCGCTGACCGAAAACGTTGCGCACCAGCAAGCCGGTACCCACCACCACGACTGCCGTCAGGATGACGCCCAGGCCCGGAATATGAATACCGAGCAGTTCGTCCGGATGCCAGTGCTCCGGCAGCAAAGTCAGGGTTCTGTCCAGCGTACCGATGAGCAGGTTCAGCACCCACAGGGTAATACCCAGGGGAACCCACACCAGCAGACCGGTCAGCAAGTACTTCTTCACGAGTGGGTGCCCGCCGCAGGACAGGTCGCGCAGGTCGACGGCTCGCACTGGGCCGGTTTGTTCTTGAAATCAGTGGCGTAATAGCCGTTGCCTTTAAGCTGGAAGCCCGCCGCGCTGATCTGCTTGGAGAAGGTTTCTTTGCTGCATTCGGGACAGGTGGTCAGCGGCGCATCGCTGATTTTTTGCATCACGTCCTTTTGCGCACCACAACTGCTGCAACGATATTCGTAGATAGGCATTCACCGCTCCGACATTTGAAAGGCGGGCATTATACCCTGCGCCCTCGCATTCGAAGAAGTTGCTTTATTACAGTTGGACGCAGCGCGTCCCGGGCCGAATGCCGCGACCACAAGGATGCTCTGCATGAAAAAGGGTTGTCTGCGGCAAAAATGTTCGGGATCGAAAAAGGATCACATTCCCGCCGGGGACCTTGGCAATTTGCACCAAGAAATCACGCCCGTCAGGCGCGGAGGTTTTGCGGATTTTGAAAACGGCCCCCCGTTACCACCCCCGATTTACCGGCATGTATCCTCAACAAGAATGCCGGGAATATTCAACGCCACCTCCGAAGCATGACTCTTCATCGAAAACACCCCGTACACGAGAAAAAAGGCAATTCCAATCCAAACCGGTTTCATATTCACTCCTGTTCATACGCCCTCAAATCGCCGGGCCTTGCATGCTTAAACGCAACAAGCGTGCCAATGCGCGGAATGCACAAAACAGGGGTGCTCGGCCTATGGCCTGATTGAATGTCGGGGATATGCGGACAGCTTCTGACGGCAGGCAGACAGCCTTCTGCCCCTATTAAATATGGGGCTTATATATCTGTGTCCAGCCATTTTCCGGGCGCAATTCCGATCAGTGACCACTCGCCGATCGCATAGCGAATCAAACGCAACGTGGGAAAACCAACCGCCGCCGTCATGCGGCGGACTTGGCGATTTTTGCCTTCACGGATTGTCAGCTTCAGCCAACTGGTGGGAATGTCTTTGCGAAAGCGGACCGGCGGATCGCGTTGCCACAAACCGGGCGGCTCTTCCATCAGGGCGGCTTCGGCAGGTAATGTCAGCCCATCCTTGAGTTGCACGCCGCAACGCAACCGCTGCAGTGCCGGCTCGTCCGGCACGCCCTCTACTTGAACCCAGTACGTTTTGGGCAATTTGTGCCGGGGATCGGTAATGCGATGCTGCAACTTACCATCGTCGGTGAGCAACAACAGGCCTTCGCTGTCAGTATCCAGGCGGCCTGCGGGGTAAAAATCCGGAAGCAAAATATAATCCGCCAGCGTGGGATGCAGTCCGTCCCGGCTGAATTGGCAAATCACGCCATACGGTTTGTTGAACAGTAAAGCCTGGCTCATTAATATTTATCCCGTGCGGCAAAACCGCTTTTTCAATAGGGGAGTGCAATCGCAATTCACGTAAAAAAGCCCGCCACTTGCGTGGCGGGCTTTTTTACAACTCAAACAGGAATTAACCCGCTTGGATGTTGGAGGCTTGCTTGCCCTTCGGGCCTTGAACAACTTCGAAAGTCACTTTCTGACCTTCTTTGAGAGACTTGAAGCCGCTCATGTTGATCGCGGAGAAGTGCGCGAACAGATCTTCGCTGCCGTCATCGGGAGTAATGAAACCGAAACCCTTTGCGTCGTTGAACCATTTTACAGTACCGTTTGCCATGCTTTACTTCCTTACAAAAAACGACGGGTGGATGCCCGTCAAATTGTTTGAATTCCAAGATCGCAAATGGGACCGCACATGGCAAAACCAGCACTAGCAGATACTTTGATTCAAACACCCGAGGCGCTTTTTACCCCAGTTGAACTTACACCGTCAAGGGCTAAATACAATTTATTCGCGAATTGACTTGAAAAAGCCGCGTTAATCGTCAAATATGCAACTGAGAACAGGGTGAGAATGACAAACGATGGCAACGAAGCAAGAAAACGTAAACCTGCTGGAGCGCAGCAAAACCAAGCCGCCCAAACTCTACAAGGTGATACTGCTGAACGATGATTACACCACAATGGAATTTGTCATCGAAGTATTGAAGACTTTTTTTGCAATGAGTCAGGAACGGGCAACGCAAGTCATGCTCCAAATACATAATGAGGGTTCGGCCGTATGCGGCCTTTATCCCAAAGACATCGCCGAGACCAAGGTAAATCAGGTATCTGCGTTCGCAAAGCAGCACGGGCATCCGTTACGGTGCCACACGGAGGAGAATTAAATATGATCGCGCAAGAATTGGAAGTCAGCCTTCATCTGGCATTTGTCGAAGCCCGCCAGAAGCGGCACGAGTTCATCACCGTCGAGCACTTGCTACTGGCGATGCTGGACAATCCTTCCGCTGCGCATGTGCTGCGCGCCTGCGGGGCGGATATCGAGGAGTTGCGTGCCGTGCTGGTGCAACATATCGAAACCCACACCCCCATCGTTCCCGGCGTCGGCGAAGTGGATACGCAACCCACGGTAGGCTTCCAGCGCGTGATCCAGCGCGCCATCCTGCATGTGCAGTCCACCAACAAGAAAGAAGTGACCGGAGCGAACATCCTTGTCGCGCTGTTCGGTGAGAAAGAATCGCATGCGGTGTTCTTCCTCAACCAGCGCGCCGTCACCCGCCTCGACGTGGTGAACTACATTGCACACGGCATCAACAAAACGGCGGAAATCCAGCCTGCCACGCACAAGACCGCGAACGAAAACGACGAAGAACAGGAAACCAAAGGCGACAGCGCCCTCAAGAATTACACGCTGGACCTCAATGCGCATGCGCTGGCCGGCAAGGTCGACCCTCTGATCGGGCGCGACATGGAACTGGAGCGCGTCATCCAGACGCTGTGCCGCCGCCGCAAGAACAATCCGCTGCTGGTGGGCGAAGCCGGCGTGGGCAAGACCGCCATCGCCGAAGGACTGGCGCGCAACATCGTTGAAGGCGACGTACCGGATATTTTGAAGGATGCACACATCTATGCGCTGGATATGGGTTCGCTGCTGGCCGGCACCAAATATCGCGGCGATTTCGTGCAGGGCCTGAAAGCCGTGCTGAATGAACTCAAGGATGCCCCGAACGCGGTGCTGTTCATTGACGAAATCCATACCCTGATCGGCGCGGGCGCGGCCTCCGGCGGCACCATGGATGCGTCCAACCTGCTCAAGCCCGCGCTTTCCAGCGGCGTTTTGAAATGCATAGGTGCAACTACGTATCAGGAGTATCGCGGCATCTTCGAAAAGGATTCCGCGCTGTCGCGCCGTTTCCAGAAGATCGACGTGTCCGAACCCTCTGTTGAGCAGACCATCGAAATTTTGAAAGGCCTTAAATCGCGCTTCGAGGAACACCACAGCATCAAGTTCAGCGCCGCCGCCATCACCAGCGCCGCCGAACTTTCTTCACGCTTCATCAACGACCGCCACTTGCCGGACAAGGCCATTGATGTGCTGGACGAAGCCGGTGCGGCACAACGCATCCTGCCCAAGTCCAAGCAGAAGAAGATCGTGGGCAAGCACGAGATCGAGGAGATCATCGCCAAGATCGCGCGTATCCCGACCCGCACCGTGTCGCATGACGACCGCAATGCGCTGAAAAATCTCGACCGCGACCTCAAAGCCACCGTGTTCGGTCAGGACAAGGCCATAGAC
>JAUSBC010000009.1 GCA_030652215.1 Sideroxyarcus sp. | reverse complement strand
GCGACCGTGATGTCGTCCGATCCCGAGATCGATTCCGACATCCCCGCGATGATCGGTGCGTCCGCCGCGCTGGCCATTTCCGGCATCCCCTTCGACGGCCCCATCGGCGCGGCGCGCGTGGGCTATGCCAACGGCCAATACCTGCTGAATCCGACCAAGGAAGAACTGGTGACCTCGCAGATGGATCTCGTCGTTGCCGGCACGTCCAAAGCGGTGCTGATGGTTGAATCCGAAGCGCAACAACTTTCCGAAGAAGTCATGCTGGGCGCGGTCGTATTCGGCCACGAACAGATGCAGGTCGTGATCAACGCCATCATCGAGATGGCGAACGAAATCGGCCAGGACGACTGGGATTGGACGCCTGCAGCGAAGAACGAAGCGTTGATCGCCAAGATTTCCGCGCTGGCCGAAGCCGACCTCAAGGCCGCCTACGCCGTGCGCCAGAAACAGGCGCGTACCCACCAGGTTGAAGCCATCCGCGCCAAGACGCTCGAAGCACTGGCTACGCCGGAATTCGAGAACGTCTCCGCCAACCAGAAGGCCGAGCTGTTCGGCGCGCTGGAAGCCAAGATCGTGCGTGGCCAGATCCTGAGCGGCGAACCGCGCATCGACGGTCGCGACACGCGCACCGTGCGCCCGATCACCATCCGTACCGGCGTGCTGCCGCGTACCCATGGTTCGGTGCTGTTCACTCGCGGCGAAACTCAAGCCATCGTCGTGGCAACACTGGGCTCCATGCGCGATGCGCAGAAAGTCGACGCGCTGCAAGGCGAGTACAACGACCGCTTCATGCTGCATTACAACTTCCCTCCGTATGCAACCGGCGAAACCGGCCGCGTGGGTTCGCCCAAGCGCCGCGAAATCGGCCACGGCCGTCTGGCCAAGCGAGCACTGGTTGCCGCACTGCCTAGCGAAGAAGAATGCGGCTACGCCATCCGCGTGGTTTCCGAGATCACTGAATCCAACGGCTCCAGCTCGATGGCTTCCGTGTGCGGCGGCTGCCTGTCGATGATGGATGCCGGCGTTCCGCTGAAGACGCACGTGGCGGGTATCGCCATGGGCCTGATCAAGGACGGCGGCCGTTTCGCCGTGCTGACCGACATCCTGGGCGACGAAGATCACCTCGGCGACATGGACTTCAAAGTGGCCGGTTCCGAGACGGGCATCACCGCCCTGCTGATGGATATAAAGATCAACGGCATTACCAAGGAGATCTTGCAGGTCGCCCTGAGCCAGGCCAAGGAAGGCCGTTTACATATCCTCGGCATCATGAAGCAGGCGATGCCGTCCGTGCGTCCGGAAGTCTCCGACTTCGCACCGCGCATGCTCAAGATGAAGATCAATCCGGAAAAGATCCGCGACGTGATCGGCAAGGGCGGTGCGGTAATCCGTGCACTGACCGAAGAAACCGGCACCACCATCGATATCGACGACGAAGGCAACATCACCATCTCCTGCGTGAGCGGCGAGGCGGGCGAGTTGGCCAAGAAGCGCATCATGGACATCGTGGCGGAAGTCGAAGTCGGCAAGACTTATGAAGGCCCCGTGGTCAAGCTGCTGGACTTCGGTGCGCTGATCAACATCCTGCCGGGCAAGGACGGTTTGCTGCACATTTCGCAGATTTCGCACGAGCGTATCGCCAATGTTGCCGATCACCTGAAAGAAGGCCAAGTGGTCAAGGTCAAGGTATTGGAGCTGGACGACAAGGGCCGTATGCGTTTGAGCATGAAAGCACTGGTGCCGCATTCATCCGATGCAAATGCACCTGCTGCCGAATAAATAAGTAAAGATGTGCTTCAAGCCCCGCCTCGCGCGGGGCTTTTTATTTGGTAAGCGAGTGTGCCGAAAGGGAAGCCCCCCGATGTCCACATGACTTGGCGGGAAAATCCAATTGCCCGTATTGTAGAAATTTGTATCAGCGCACCCAATTCGGTATTTTTGCGATAGGGTAGAGACCGTGCATGCACCGTCTCAACTTCAACTTGATTGCTAACGTGACTCGATACCGATTCCTGCTACTGCTGCTGATGTTCCAGATCGCGCTCTTCCCGCAGGCAGCGCAGGCTGGTTCGGACCCGTTGTCGACCGAAGATTACGTCGAGCCCGGCATCTTTCCCCGAACGGCCGATCCGGCACTTTGCGACCGCGAAAAGATCAACAAGCCGCTGTCCCTGTCCGACGTGGTGGACCTGACCCTGTGCAACAATCCGCAAACACGCTCGCTGTGGGCCGGTGCGCGCGCCCAGGCGGCGAATGTGGGTGTCGGCATGTCAGCCTATTTGCCGACCTTGTCGGCGCAGGGCAATGCAACGCGCAATTTCTCAGGCTCCGCCGGGAATACCGCAATTTCGAACAGCCGAAGTGCCAGTTTGACGGCGGGCTATTTGCTGTTCGACTTCGGCGGACGTTCCGCGACGCTGGAAAACGCCAAACAACTGCTGGTGGCGGCGAACGCGACGCGCGATGCGGCACTGCAAGCCAACTTCCTGGCTGCCGTGCAATCCTATTACGCATTGCTGTCCGCGCGCGCCAGCGTGGACGCACTGAAAGTTGCCGAAGCTTCCGCGCGGGAAAGCCTGGCGGCAGCAGATGCCCGCTACGTGGCTGGCATCGCGACCCCGGCCGATAAATTGCAGGCGCAGACGGCTTTATCCCAGGCCAGACTCAACCTGATCACGGCGCAGGGCAACGCGCGCACGGCCGAAGGTGCATTGGCGAATATCATGGGCTTTGACGCAAGCCTGCCGTTCTCCCTTGTGCCTTTGCCCGAATCGACACCCGATCCTGCAGCGGAGCAGGACATCGGCAAACTGATCGCGGATGCCCGCCAGCAGCGTCCGGACCTGCAGGCGGCCGAGGCCGAGATCAAAGCCGCCGAAGCACAACTGGCGGCGACCCGCGCCACAGGATGGCCCACTGTCAGTCTGGCGGCCACAACCGGAACCCAGTCCGTATCTGGTTCGCCCGCCAGCAACAGCAGCAGTATCGGCGTGACGCTCAGCGTGCCCTTGTTCACGGGCACGCGCAACACCTACCAGAACCGCGCCGCAGAACAGCAGATAGAGAGCCGGGTGGCGGCACGCGATCTGTTGGCCAATCAGGTTGCGCTGGATGTGTGGCGCGCCTATCAGACCTTGCTGACCAACAGCCAGTCGCTGCTGGCCGCCACCGATCTTGTGGCGTCCGCCGAGCAGTCCGAGCGCATGACGCTGGGACGTTACAAGGCGGGGGTGGCGAACATGTCCATACTGGACGTGCTGAATGCGCAAAGCACGCTGGCCGGTGCGCGGCAGCAGCGTGTGGCTGCTTTGTACAACTTTCAGGCGAGCCGGCTGGCGCTGGCGCAGGCCATCGGACAACTTGATCTGACCCGCCTGGAAGCGGGGAATTGAACGGGAGTATGGGAATGCAAGCAATCATGAAAAATAAATTGTTGTCCGGAGCGCTGGCGCTGCTGGCGGTCGGGGCGGTTGTCTGGTGGTTTTTGCCGAAGCAGGCCGAGTCGGGAACGCGTTACACAACCGAGGCGCTGGAACGCGGCGCGATCACGCAAAGTGTTGCGGCGAACGGTACATTGAATCCGGTGGTGCTGGTCAGCGTCGGCAGCCAGGTCTCCGGTATCGTCAAGAAGTTGTATGCCGATTTCAACGGCAAGGTCAAAGCGGGCCAGGTGTTGCTGGAACTCGATCCCACGCTGAGCCAGGCGCAATTGCAGCAAAGCGAGGCCAACCTCGCGAGCGCCCAGGCCTCGCTGGATCTGGCACAGGCCAACGAAGAAAGGGCGCGCGGGTTGTTTGCGCAGGAATACGTGACGCGACAGGATCTGGACGTTGCCGTGCAGGCGATGAAGGCAGCCCGGGCGCAATTCGCCGTGGCGCAGGCGCAGGTGGTGCGCGACCGCAGGAATCTGGACAACACCGTGATCCGTTCGCCGGTTTCCGGCGTCGTCGTGTCGCGCGAGGTGGATGTCGGGCAGACCGTGGCGGCTTCGCTGCAATCGCCGGTGCTGTTCAAGATTGCGCAGGACCTTTCGCACATGCAGATCAACACCAGCTATGCCGAAGCGGACATCGGCAATATCCGCATGGGACAGCAGGCAACATTCCGCGTCGATGCGTTTCCCAATCGCACTTTCCAGGGTGAGGTGCACCAGGTGCGCCTGAATCCGACCACACAGCAGAACGTGGTGACTTATGACGTGGTGGTATCGGTGGAGAACCTGGACCAGGCGCTGATGCCGGGCATGACGGCGTATGTGAACATCGTGGTGGCGCAGCGCAAGGACGTGTTGACGGTGCCGAACACCGCGTTGCGCTTTCGTCCCGCCAATGCTGGCAAGGCGCGAACCAACGGCGACAAACCCAGGGGCGAAGGTCGCGGCAAGGACAAGGGAGATGCGACGCCCATGGGAACAGTTTATGTGCTGGATAACGGCCAGCCCAAGGCAGTGCGCATATCCGTCGGCATCACCGATAACCGCATGACCGAAGTCGTGGGAGGCGAGCTCAAGGAGGGTGATGCAGTCATCGTCGAGGATCGCCAGCCGCCCGCCAAGGCCAACAGCGGCCCCGGCATGCGAATGTTCTAATACGATGAGCAGCGATTCCGTTATTCATATCGAGCGGCTGTACAAGGAGTACGTGACCGACGCCGGCACGGTGCCGGTGCTCAAGGACGTGTCCGTTTCGGTGATGCCGGGCGAGTTCGTCGCCATCATGGGGCCGTCCGGCTCCGGCAAGTCCACCTTCATGAACATTCTCGGCTGTCTCGATGTCGCAACCAGCGGCAGTTACCAGCTCAACGGCCGCGATGTGAACACGTTGAGCCGCGACGAACTGGCGCTGCTGCGCAACCAGGTGATCGGCTTCGTGTTTCAGGGCTTCAACCTGCTGCCGCGCGCGAGCCTGGAAGACAACGTTGCCCTGCCGCTGATCTATCGCGGCACGCCGCGCGTCGAACGTCTGGCGCGCGCCAATGAAATGCTGCAGAAAGTCGGTCTCGGTCAATACAGCCGTTCGCGGCCCAACCAGATATCAGGCGGACAACAGCAGCGCGTGGCCATTGCGCGCGCGCTGGTCAATCATCCCAAGCTGCTGCTGGCCGACGAGCCCACCGGCAATCTCGATACACACACCAGTCAGGAGATCATGGCGCTGTTCAACGAACTCAACCAGCGCGACGGCATCACCATCGTCCTCATCACGCACGAGCCGGACATTGCTTCCCATGCCCGGCGCCTGGTACGCCTCACCGACGGACGCATCGTCTACGACGGCGCCATCGAGCATGCCGCGCCCGAACACTTGGAGAAGACCTCATGATCGGCCCCATGCTCAGCGAAGCCTGGATGGCGATGTGGGCGAACCGCCTGCGCACCGTGCTGACCATGCTCGGCATGGTCATCGGCGTGGGCGCGGTAATCCTGATGCTGGCCGTGGGGCAGGGTGCGCAGCAGCTAATACAGGCGGCCATTACATCCATGGGTAGCAATCTGTTCATCATCCTGTCCGGTTCGACGACTTCGGGCGGCGCCCGCATGGGCGGCGGCGCGGCACCCACGCTGACCATCTCGGACGCGCAGGCCATCGAGGAGTTGCCTTCGGTAACGGCTGCGGCGCCTTCGTCGCCCGGTACGGCACAACTGGTGTACGGCCCCAATAACTGGAGCACGCAGATCACCGGCACCACGCCGAGTTTCCTGACCGTGCGCGACTGGCAGCTTGCCGCAGGTTACCCCTTTGCCGATTCGGATGTGCGTTCGGCGACCCAGGTCGCTTTGCTGGGGCAGACCGTGGTGGACAATCTGTTCGGCGACGAAGACCCGCTGGGCAAAACCATTCGCATCAAGAACAGCCCCTATGTCGTGCTTGGTGTGCTGGCGGTGAAAGGGCAAAGCCTGGACGGTCGCGATCAGGACGATACCGTGCTGGTTCCGGTGACAACGGCGCAACGCAAGTTGTTCGGTACCCGCATCGGCGGCACGGTGCGCTTCATTATGGCGCAGGCCGAGTCTGTCGAAGCAATGACACGCGTGGAGAGTTACATCAACGACCTGCTACGCCAGCGGCACCGCATACGCGACGGCGCCGATGACGATTTTTCCGTGCGCAACCTCACCGCCATGGCCAATACCGCCGCCCAGACCGCCAAGATCATGTCCTTGGTGTTGGGCGCCATCGCTTCGATCTCCCTGCTGGTCGGCGGCATCGGCATCATGAACATCATGCTGGTGTCGGTGACCGAGCGTACGCGCGAGATCGGCATCCGCATGGCCATCGGCGCGCGCGGCAAGGACATCCTGCTGCAATTTCTGCTGGAAGCCATCATCATCTCCGTCATCGGCTGTCTGATCGGCGTGCTGCTCGGCGTGGGCGGGGCGATGGCGGTGAGCAAGCTGACCGGCATGGAGGCAGTGGTGACCACGGCTTCCATCGTCACCGCTTTTAGCGTGGCGGCAGCAGTCGGCATTTTCTTCGGTTGGTATCCGGCGCGCAAAGCGTCGCAGCTCAAGCCTATCGACGCTTTGCGCTTCCAGTAATGGTGCGGGTCTTGAGTTTGGATTTTCGCTGGATGGTGTTTTTCGTGCTGGCATTGGCGAGCAACGCGGGGATTGCGCAAAGCTGTCACTATCAGGACTGGCGCTGGAACGTTGCGCAACAACGCGCGGTGCAGCAGATTGCCGTCAGCAAGGACGCGGCCATGCTCCGGTCTGATGAAGTGGATGCGCAAAGCGGCTGCACGGTTTGTGCCGAGGATCAGCAGGCAATCCGGCTGGATGGGGTGCCGGAATTCTCGGTATGCAGGAAGTATGCAGCGCTGGTTCGAGACACGCTGGCCGATCTTATCCGGCAAGGCGAAAAAATCGAATCCGTCATCGGCTATCGGGTCGGACGCACGCGCGGCGGAATCGATGCGCAGGGCAACCGCACCGGTTTCAGCAACCACTCGTACGGGATCGCAATCGACATCAACACAAAACACAACGGGCTGTACGGCAACTGCGTCCGCTTCGGGCCGCAGTGCAGCTTGTTGCGTGCAGGGCCCTGGCGTCCGGGCGACGACCCCTACAGCCTGCAGGCGGACGGCGCGGTCGTGAAGGCGTTCAAACAAGCCGGCTTCAAATGGGGCGGGGAAATTGAGGGCGGGCAAAAGGATTTCATGCATTTTTCGCCAACGGGGTATTGAATGAAGACGAACAAATTTTCCACGGAATGCCGTTTGTGTCCGCGCCTCGCCGCTTTCCTCGACGAGGTGAGTGCGGCGCACCCCGATTATTTTGCCAAACCGGTTCCCTCCTTCGGCAAGGCCGGAACGCCGTTGCTGATCGTCGGTCTGGCGCCGGGCATGCACGGCGCAAACCGCACCGGACGGCCGTTCACCGGCGACTATGCGGGCGATTTGTTGTATTCAACCTTGCACAAGTACGGTCTTGCCACTGCGGCCGAGCCGCTGGATGTCAACAAAAATGCCAATCCCAAACTGTCGCTCAAAGGTTGCCGCATCACCAACGCGGTGCGCTGCCTGCCGCCGCAGAACAAGCCGGAACCCGCTGAAATCAGGCAGTGCAACGCTTATCTCGTGCAGGAACTGGCGGCGCTGCCGCAAGGCGCGGCAGTCATGGCGCTGGGACTGATTGCGCACGCGGCGGTGTTGCGTGCCTGCGGCCTGAAGGCCGGGGATTTCAAGTTTGCCCACAATGCGCGCCACGAATTGCCGGGCGGCTTGAAGCTTTATGACAGCTATCATTGCAGCCGCTACAATACCCAGACCAAACGTTTGACTGAAGCGATGTTCCACCAGGTTTTCGAGTCCATTCTTGAACAGCAAAAGTCCTAAGGAATTACCCCCGTCCTCCCTCGACAATCCCGGGACAAGCCCGGCCGCGCCCGAAAGGGTAGGGGACGAGCGTGTGCCGTCCGAATTTTCCATCCCCGAATTCGTCGCTTCGCTACCCCTGCAGCCGGGCGTGTATCGCATGCTGGACGCGGCCGGGCAGGTGCTGTACGTGGGCAAGGCGAACCAGCTTAAAAAGCGTGTCGGGTCGTATTTCCAGATCAGCAACCTGTCGCCGCGCATCCGTCTGATGGTGTCGCATATCGCGCGTATCGAAGTCACGGTGACACGCTCCGAGGCCGAGGCGCTGCTGCTGGAAAACAACCTCATCAAGACACTCAAGCCGCGCTACAACATTCTGTTCCGCGACGATAAATCCTATCCCTATATTGTGCTCACCGGCAGCCCGTCGCCGCGCCTGACCTACTATCGCGGTGCCACCGACAAGCGCAACCAGTATTTCGGACCTTATCCCAACGCGCAAGCGGCCAAGGAGAGCGTCAACCTGCTGCAGAAGGTGTTCAAACTGCGCACCTGCGAGGAAGGCGTGTTCAGCAACCGCACGCGGCCCTGCCTGTTGCACCAGATCCATCGTTGCAGTGCGCCCTGCGTCGGCCTGATCAGCCCCGAGGATTACGCCACGGACGTGCGCAATGCGGGACTGCTGTTGCAGGGCAAATTCGACGAAGTCGAGAAGCGTCTGCGTGCCGCGATGGAGCGTGCGGCGGAAGCCATGGAATACGAACATGCGGCGGCGCTGCGCGACCAGTTGCAGGCGCTGCACAAGGTGCAGGAAAAACAATTCGTGGAAAGCGGCCGCGACACCGACGCCGACGTTGTCGCGGTGGTCGAAGCTGAAGGTGCGCTGTGCCTGAACCTGGCCATTGTGCGCGGCGGACGGCATTTGGGCGACAAACCGATGTTTCCGCAGAACGTGCAGGGGCAGGATAGCGCCGAAGTGCTGGAGGCTTTCCTGGCGCAGCACTATCTGGAAAGCAGCGTGCCGCCGCTGATCATCACCAGCATCGAAATCGCCGACGAGGCGCTGGAACAGCTTCTGAGCGAACAAGCCGGACACAAGGTGCAGATACGCCACGCGGTGACCGGCGAGCGCCGCCAATGGCTGGAAATGGCGCAGGCCAACGCGCTGTTCGCGTTGCGCCAGCAGGCAGGGCTGCAAGCCGGGCAGACCCTGCGCCTGGATGCGTTGCGCAGCGCCTTGTCTTTGCCCGATCTGAAACGCATCGAGTGTTTCGATATCAGCCACACCATGGGCGAGGCGACCGTGGCGTCCTGCGTGGTGTACGACGAACTGGCGATCCGTCCTCAGGAATACCGGCGCTACAACATCAGCGGCATCACGCCCGGTGACGATTACGCCGCGATGCGACAGGCTTTGCAGCGGCGTTACCAGAAGTTGCAGGCAGCCTGTCCTGAGCCCGGTCAAAGGGGGGAGGGCAAGCGCCCGGATCTGATCCTGATCGACGGCGGGGCTGGGCAGTTGGGGATTGCCGTGGAAGTGATGAACGAATTCGGGCTTTTCGACATCGCGCTGGTGGGCGTCGCCAAGGGCGTGGAACGCAAGCCCGGAATGGAGCAATTGTTACGACCGGGTGTGGAAAAGCCGTTACAATTGTCGGCAGACAGCCCGGCATTGCATTTGATCCAGCAGGTTCGCGACGAGGCGCACCGTTTCGCCATCAGCGGCCATCGCGCCCGACGCGGCAAGGCGCGCACCGCTTCCTCGCTGGAAGATATCGAGGGCGTGGGGGAGAAACGCAGGCGCAGCCTGCTGACGCATTTCGGCGGATTGAAGGGCGTGCAACAAGCCAGTATCGAGGAATTGTCGCGGGTGGAAGGGATCAGTCCCGCTCTCGCTGTATTAATTTACCAGCACTTACATTAACGATGCCGCTCAATATACCCAATCTGCTGACCTGGTTCCGGATACTCATGATCCCAGTGTTCGTCGCGGTGTTCTATGTGTCGGACGAGACCCTCAGCCTGCATCAAAAGCACCTGCTCAGCACTTCCCTGTTCGTGCTGGCGGCACTTAGCGACTGGCTGGACGGCTACCTGGCGCGCGCCCTGAATCAGGGTTCGGCTTTCGGCGCATTCCTCGATCCGGTGGCGGACAAACTGATGGTGGCGGCGGCGCTCATCGTGCTGGTCAGGCTGGGCCTGGTCGATGTGTTCATTGCTTTCATTATCATCGGGCGCGAAATCACGATTTCGGCCCTGCGCGAATGGATGGCGCAACTCGGGAGCAGCAAGAGCGTGGCGGTTTCCATGCTGGGCAAATTCAAGACCGCTTTCCAGATGATTGCCATAACTTTCCTGCTGTACCAGGAGCCCTTGTTCGGCATATCGACGCTAAAGTGGGGAACAATGCTGATCTATCTGGCCGCGATCCTGACTTTGTGGTCCATGGTTTACTACATGATGCTGGCGATGCCGCAAATATTGGAGAAATCGCGCAATCAAAATTGATTTTTGGCGCTCTGTCTGTATAATGCCGCGCTCTCGGGGTGTAGCGTAGCCTGGTAGCGCGCCTGGTTTGGGACCAGGATGTCGGGAGTTCGAATCTCTCCACCCCGACCAGGTTCAAGTAGTAAGAAGTTTGTTGGTTGTTGCCGAATGAATTGTGCCCGTAGCTCAACTGGATAGAGCACCGCCCTTCTAAGGCGGGGGTTACAGGTTCGATTCCTGTCGGGCACACCACAAATTTTGACAGTTCAACGGTGGCTGTAGCTCAGTTGGTAGAGCCCTGGATTGTGATTCCAGTTGTCGACGGTTCGAGCCCGTTCAGCCACCCCAGATTTAAATCAGCTTGTGCGGGGTGTCATGCGTCACAGCTTCGAGATGCTGAAAGAATGTGTTTTTGCGCTGCTATGTGGTGCTTTCCTTCTCATCCCGATTACAGTTGCCGCCGCCGATGATTTCCTGTCCGAGCAAGCCTATCTGCAAGACCTTCCCGTAGTCCTGAGCGCGTCGCGCTTGTCGCAGCCCCTTTCTGAAGCACCCAATGCAATGACAGTGATTAATCGCGAGATGATCAAAGCGTCCGGATTTCGCACGATTGCCGAACTGTTTCGCCTGGTGCCCGGCATGTATGTGGGATACGTGGGTGCGAACAGGCCTATCGTTTCCCTGAACGGCGTATCGGACCAGTATTCGCGCCGCATGCAGGTGCTGATTGACGGCCGCAGCGTTTACCTGCCGCCGTTCGGCGGGGTCGACTGGCAGGATTTGCCGGTGATGATCAACGATATCGAGCGCATCGAGGTGGTTCGCGGCCCGGCTGCCGCCTCGCACGGCAGTAACTCCTTTTACGGCGTCATCAACATCATCACGCGCGATGCGGGTAGCGTGAACGCCAAGTCGGTGTCTGTGAACCGGGGCGAAATGGGTATTTCCGATGTGTACGCACATCTCGGCAAGGCGGGTGAAAAACTGGATTACCGGCTTTCCTTCGGTTACCGCGCGGACGATGGCGATAACGCGCAGGTGACCGACGATACCAGCACCAACCGTCTGTTTAATCTGCGCACCAGCTATAGCGTGGATAACGAAAACAGCATTGAGTTTCAGCTCGGGGTGAATAACGGCGTGTACGGTCAGGGGACTGCGGGACGGCCGGAGGAAGCCTTCAGGGATATACGCACCAGGAATGATTTTCAGCAGTTGAGCTGGACGCATCTTTGGTCCGGGCGGGATGAAAGCAAACTGACTTATTACCGGATCAGCCGCAATTCCGCCGATCCTTACATGTGTATCGATTACCCGGTTTGCAACGGCAACGGGGTTGTACAGCCTGTGGCCGAGGGTTTCGGGCTGGACGAGATGCAGACCTACAGGCAGGAACTGGAGCTGCAAAATACCACCCAACTGAGCACAAATAACCGCGCAGTGTGGGGCGGCGGAATTCGACACGACTACGTCGAGCAGCCGTTTATTTTCACGATGCCGAGAACCTTGCGCCAGTCGCGCATATTTGCCCATGACGAATGGCGTGTGACCGAGTCGGCCCTGGTCAATCTGGGCGCCATGTATGAGGACGACGGCGCCGGGCACAGGAGCACCTCGCCCAGAGTCTCGATGAACTACCATGTGCTTCCGCAGCACACGCTGCGCGTTGCGGTTTCGTCGGCAACGCGGAACCCGGTCATGGCCGAACTGTATTTGACGACAGCCAAAGACGCATACTGGCGGGACGCATATGTGCCGCCAGCCGAAGATCTGCGGCCCGAGAAAATACTCTCCAGGGAACTCGGTTACATCGGTCAGTTCGGGGCATACAGCGTGGACGGGCGTATCTACCACGAAAAAGTGCGGGACATCATCATGGTGGACGGCTATGCCGATATCAGCGATCCGTCCGATCCGAAATTCAGCTTCAAGAATCTCTTCGATGCGACATTCAGGGGGGTGGATTTGTCCGCAAATTACCGCTGGGAAGACGGGAGGGTGGTAGTGAATTATTCGCGCCAGAGCGCCGACTGTGCTTTCAGTTCGTATCCGACCCAGTATTTTCACCCGGTTGTCGGCCCCTTTATCGCCCCAATTTACGAAAGGAATTACCTGAACCAGTGCAGCGAATCCGTGCCCAGGCACAGCGGCAGCCTGTTGTTGAATCAGCAGTTAACCGAATCGTTCCAGTTCAGTATCGGTTATTATTTGAGAAGCAAGGTCAGGGTCACCGATGTTTCGTCCGGCCAGGCGCCGGAATCGCGGATGCACAGGGTGGATATGCGCATCGCCAAGACAATCGGACAAAAAGAAAAACCAGGAGGGGGAGAGATGGCTCTGGTGCTGCAAAACGCATTCCAGGATAACTATAACGGATACGGGAATGTACCGCAGCGAGGAAATCTCTTGTTCAAACGGCGGACTTATCTTACAGCTTCCATTTACTTCTGATGAAACGACTAGCCATCTGACAAAGCCGCTTAAGCGGCAAGTCATTGGTTATGGACGGGCGAACTTTTTCCGCCTGTTTCTTCTACCCGCCAGCCGGATAACGTCCGTCGCGCTGGCCGGTTTGCTCTGCTGTTTGTCGTCGGTGCATGCCGAGCCGTTACGGGTGCATGTGGTGTTGAGCGAGCGCGGCGGGGCCTATCAGGCATTCAGCGATGCGTTGCGCGAAGAGCTGAAGTCGCAGGATGTCGTAATGAGCGTTGGAGAATCCGGCGAGAGCGCGGGCGAGGCCGATCTCGCCATCGCCGTCGGCATGAAATCTTCCGGCGCAGAGTTTGCGGCCAACAAACCGGTGCTGAGCGTGTTTGTGCCCAAGGCCGGCTACGACAAGTTGCCCAAACCTGCCGGGCCGCGTCAATCCAGCGCCATCTATCTCGATCAGCCGATAGAACGCCAACTGTCCCTGCTGCTCGCCGTGCTGCCCAGGGTTAATCACATAGGTGTACTTTACACGGAGCCGCCGCCCGGCTTGTCGCGCTTGCGCCAACTGGCGGTGGACAGGCAACTGTTGCTGCACGAGAAGGCTGTCGGCCCGGAACGCAATCTGGCCGACGCGCTGGACAGCGTGCTGGAAGTGAGCGAAGCGCTGCTGGTGTTGCCGGATACGGACATCTATAACGCGGGAACGATACGTAACATCCTGTTGACCTCGTATCGCAAGCAAGTTCCCCTGATCGGCATTTCCCAGGCCTATGTCAAGGCGGGGGCGTTATGCGCGATTTACAGCACGCCGGCCCAGATCGCGGCACAGGCAGCGGAAGCGGTCAGGCAGTTTGCCGCGACGGCAAAACTGCCTGCCGCCCAGTACCCCAAAGAATTCGAAGTGTCGGTCAATATGCAGGTGGCCAGATCGCTCGATATACACATCAAAGACGCGGACAAACTGCGCGACGAAATCAGGAGGAACCCATGAAGCAGCACGGGATAGAAAGGCAGACGCTTTCGGTCGCGGTAATCCCTGTCCTGATTCTGGCCTTGTTGCTGGAGGGTTATTTCACCTATACGCGCTTTGCGGATCTGGATAAGGCTTTGTTTGAGCGTGCCAAATTGATCGTGCGCCAATTGGCTTCGTCCAGCGAGTATCCGGTATTTTCGGGCAATCAGGGGTTGTTGCAGCAACAGGTCGATATCGCGTTTTCGCAGCAGGACGTCAATTCCATCGTGGTGCTGGATGCGGATTTGAAACATTTGGCCGTTGCGGGAGGGACACTCAATGTCCGCGAGCGCACCATGTTCGAGAACCTGGCGTACAAGACGAGAGACCTTATCTCCGTTCAGGAAGACCACAGCGTCATCTGGTTTTACCAACCCATCGTGGCCACGCAAATCGAACTGGATGAGTTGGGCAATGGCCATGCGCAGAACCCGCCCAGGAAGACGCTGGGCAGCGTGGTTGTGGAAATCGGCAAGGACAGGCTGAACGGCGAAAAACTGGAAATGCTGGGCCTCAATCTGTTCATGCTGCTGCTGGTGTTGCTGACCACCATGCTGATTGCCATGCGCGTGTCGCGCCGCATCACCATCCCGATTCTGGAAATGAGCCATGCGATCCGCCGCATCGGGGAAGGCCATTTGGGCACGCGCATCGGCGGGGCCAGGGTCAGGGAACTGGATCGTCTCGCGCACGGGATCAACGACATGGCGCTGCAGTTGTACCAGGACCGCAATACCCTGCAGCAGCGCGTCGAGGAAGCCACGCAGGAATTGCGCAACAAGAAAGAGGAAGCGGAAAAGGCCAATTTCGACAAGAGCCGTTTTCTGGCCGCCGCGAGCCACGATCTGCGCCAGCCCATGCATGCGCTCGGCCTGTTCGTCGGCGAATTGCACAGCAGGCTGGACACGCCGGAACAGCGCAAGATTGCCCACAAAGTCGAGGAATCTGTGGAAGCGATGTCCAGTCTGCTCGATTCGCTGCTGGATATCTCGAAACTGGATGCCGGTATCGTGGTTCCGCAGATACAGGGAGTCGATATCGATGCGATGATCAGGCGTCTGGTGCAGGATTTCATTCCCGTGGCGCAACGCAAGAACATCACTTTGCACGCGCGTTGCATGAAGGAAATGGTGTTGAGCGACCCCGTGCTGTTGGAACGCATACTGCTCAATTTGTTGGGCAACGCAATTCGCTATACACCGCAGAACGGCACGGTACTGCTGGCCTGCCGCCGCCGGGGAGGCGATCTGCGCATCGAAGTGCGCGACAACGGCATCGGCATCCCGTTGGAAGAACAGCAGAACGTGTTCCGCGAATTCGTGCAACTGGCGAACAGCGCGCGCGATCGCAGCAAGGGAATCGGACTGGGGCTCGCCATCGTGGACAGATTGGCAAGGCTACTGCGCCATTCCTTGACCCTGCGTTCCTCGCCCGACCGCGGATCGACCTTTGCCGTGACCGTCCCGCGTGTGTTCGGCGTGGACGATTTGCTGGCGGAACCCGGTTTTGTATCGGCGGGGTCGATGCCCAAGCACGACAAATTGGATAACCTCCGGGTGCTCGTGGTGGATGACGACATGCTGGTGCGCACCAGTACTGCGGGTATCCTTGAATCCTGGGGGTGCAATGTTTCGGTCGGGGAAAGTCTTGAAGAAGTCTGGAAAGAGTACTCCGAATCGCACTTCGATCTGGTGATTTGCGATTACCGCCTGCCGGACGGGAACGGGCTGCAACTGGCCGACCGCATCAGGGAACATTGTGACATCCCACCCGCTTTCGTGCTGGTGAGCGGCGATACTTCTCCGGAAATACTGCTGGCCGTCAATGAGCGCGGACACCACCTGCTGCACAAGCCCGTGCGCCCGGCCAAACTGCGTTCGCTGATCCTGTTCCTGCTGAAAAGACGCGAAGGTTCGATCTGATTTTGCGATCTTGAGCCCCCCGGAACGCGTCGGTTCCGGGGGGGGGCAGGTTACAGGGGGCGCTTGATGCTTATGCCGCCGCGAACTTGTCCTTCGGCGTAGCCGGTAGCCCGGTCGTGCGGATAATCCTCGGCGAGGCGCGCTTTCACGTTCTCGTCGATGACGTCGGCGCTGCCGTGGCAGCCCAGACAGCCTTTCTGCATGACGATTCCCTTCATGAAGCGGTAATATTTTCTGGCGGGTTCGGTCACGATCTCGGCGGCTTCCAGCGTCTCGGGCTTCTCACCCTTGGCGATACGCTCCTCGAACTGCTTCAACGTCTTCTGTTCCCACTCGTCTGCGGTGCCCAGCAGAGGATTGCGCACCTTCAGGCTGACACGGGTGAGCTTGATGCCGTGCTGGCGCGAGAGATCGCCGGCCATCTTCGGGGCGATATCCTTGCACACCTTGATTGCCGAATCCGGACCGCCTTCCTTGATGGCCTTCTTGTTTTCAGCCTGCAGTTGTTGAGCGAACGGACCGATGATGGCGCGGCTCTCTTCCAGGTATTTACCCATGTCGTCGGCTGCGGCGGGAACGGCTGCAAGCGCGAGCAGGGCGGACAGAATGATTTTTTTACGCATTGTATCTCCCAATAAAAAACGCCCGGCGCAAGCGCGGGCGTTATAAGTTGATCGCAGTATTACTTCTTTTCCATCGGGCAGGTGTTCATGCCGAAGATCGCGTAGGCCGGGCAGAACTTGAAAATGCCGGTCAGCAGCGGAACCACGCCGATCCAGCCCCACACGGGAAGCATGCCGGCCAGTGTTGCGCCGATGAGTGCCAAGCCTACAACAATACGCAGGATGCGATCGATACCGCCAACGTTAAGTTTCATATTTGCTCCTTGAATGAGGTTAGAGGAGCCGCGAGGATAGGTGTTAAGCGCGGGCGTGTCTGTGACAATGGTCACAGAAGCCTAAAGTTCGGCAAATCGCCTGAGCGCGGGCGTATCGACGACTTCTATCTGTTCCCGGGCCAGCTTCACCCAGCCTTGTTCGGCAAATCCCTTCAGCAAACGGCTGACGATCTCGCGTGCGCTGCCGAGTTCGTCGGCCAAGGCCTGGTGCGTGGTGTGCAGCGGGCTGGGTTTGGCGACCAGAAGGGCGGCCAGGCGCTGGTCGAGTTTCTGGAAGGCGACGGCGGAGACCAGTTGCATCAAATCCGTAAGCCGGTCCGAGAACAGGTGGAACACATATTCGCGGAATGACTCGTGTTTGGCCAGCAGCGCGTGAAACGCAGGAGCGGGCAACAGCACCATTTCCAGTGCTTCTTCCGCAACGCCGCGTGCGTGGTAACGGGTATGTCCGAGCAGGCAGCTGCTGGTGAGGATGCAGCTTTCGCCGGGCGAAACCCGGTACAGCTGCAATTCCCGCCCGCTGGGCGCGGACTTGATGACGCGGATGCTGCCGGCAATCAGCATGGGAAAACCTTGGCAAGGCTGGTTTTCGTCGAACACCACGGTGCCGGCCGGAATCGGCATCACCTTCGCATTCGCCAGCAACTGATCCAGCTCCGCCGCAGGCAACTCGGCCAGCGTGGGGTAGAACTGCAGCAGGCGAGCGCGAAGGTCGGTGTTCAGCATTTATTCCGGGCGCATGTGCGGGAAAAGAATGACGTCGCGGATATTGGCGCTGTCGGTGAGCAACATCACCAGGCGGTCGATACCGATACCTTGACCGGCGGTGGGCGGCAGACCGTATTCCAGCGCGCGCACGAAGTCGTTGTCCTTGAACATGGCTTCCTCGTCGCCCGCATCCTTCGCCGCAACCTGGGCGTCGAAACGCGCTTCCTGGTCTTCTGCGTCGTTCAGCTCGGAGAAGCCGTTGGCAATTTCACGGCCGACGATGAACAGTTCGAAACGCTCCGTGATCTCGGGATGCGCATCGCTGCTGCGCGCCAGCGGCGAGACTTCGATGGGGTAGTCGATGATGAAGGTCGGCTCGAACAGGTGGGATTCGGCCAGTTCCTCGAACAGCGACAACTGCAGGCCGCCGACTGCGTCTTTCGGATTGTATTTTGCCTTCAGGTCTTTGAGTTGCGTGACCAGGAAAGTGCGGTCATTCAGCTGTGCGTCGGTGAATTGCGGGTGGAACTTCTGCACGGCCTGCACCATGGTCAGGCGGTGGAAGGGCTTGCCCAAATCCAGCTCTTTGCCCTGATAGGAAATGACGGTCGTGCCCAGCACCTTGAGTGCCACTTCGGCGAACAGCTTCTCGGTGAAACCCATCAGGTATTTGTAATCGCGATAGGCTTCGTAAAACTCGATCATGGTGAACTCGGGGTTGTGGCGGGTGGAGACCCCCTCGTTGCGGAAATTGCGGTTGATCTCGAACACCTTCTCGAAGCCGCCCACCACCAGTCGCTTCAGATACAGCTCGGGTGCGATACGCAGGAACATCTGCATATCCAGCGCATTGTGGTGCGTTTCGAACGGTTTGGCCGAGGCGCCGCCGGGGATGGGGTGCATCATCGGCGTTTCTACTTCCAGATAGCCGTGGCGCACGAAGAAGTCGCGGATGGCCTGGACGATCCGGGTGCGCGCAATGAAGACCTTGCGCGAATCCTCGTTGGTGATGAGGTCGAGGTAGCGCTGGCGGTATTTCTGCTCCTGGTCGGTGAGACCGTGGAATTTCTCCGGCAGCGGGCGCAGCGCCTTGGTCAGCAGGCGCACTTGCGTCACACGCACCGAAAGCTCGCCGGTCTTGGTCTTGAACAGCACGCCGACCGCGCCGAGGATATCGCCCATATCGAAATGCTTGAATTCGGCGTGCGCTTCCTCGCCGACTTCATTGTTGCTGATGAAGAGCTGGATGCGCCCGCTCATGTCCTGCACAGTGGCAAAACTGGCTTTGCCCATCACGCGCTTAAGCATCATGCGTCCCGCAACCGCGACGGGAATCTGCAGCGCTTCCAGTTCGTCATGTGATTTTTCGCCGAACTCGGCATGCAGCTCGCCCGCGAGGTTCTTGCGGTCGAAATCGTTGGGGAAGGCGACGCCTTTCTCGCGGATCGCCTTCAGTTTGGCGCGGCGCTCGGCGATGATCTGGTTTTCGTCCTGGACTGGGATAACGGGTTCGTTGCTCATGATGATCTGGATAGTGGGTTAAATTTTATGCGGCGTGAAATATAGCACAGGGGCGGGGTTTGCAGGGCTACTCATACCCTTTCTGTTTTCTCTTCTTGCAGGTACTGGCCGAAGGCTAAGGGTAATACAACGGATTCCCTGCTGCTGTATTGATATGGGGATTGCTGCTGGGTGCAGGCGGAACACCTGTCATGTCGAGGGGAAGTCGGGCGGGGGGCGAGTACAGAGGCGAGGTAGCATAACACCCTCTGTTTTCGATGTGCAGCTCTGTACGGAAATTGACCATTATTGGCGTGGCGGGCTAGGATGCTTTTGTTTTGGTTGTAACCGTGCTGATTTCTATAAAAAATTAATTGCGAGACCGACATGACGGCAAGAAATATGACCAACGAAAGTTCCTACCGAGAGGCAGAGCGCCTCATCGAAGACGCACGCAGGGAGGGGGCGAAACACTTGGCGCTAGACAGCCTGCGCATCGTGGACTTGCCGGTTTCGCTGGCGCAACTGACGTCGCTCGAATCGCTCGACTTGTCTCGGTGTCATTGGCTTTCTGATATCTCGATACTGGCGCAACTCACCTCGTTGCAACAGCTCAATCTTTCCAGGTGTAGACAAATTAGCGACCTTGCGCCGCTGGGAAAGCTCACCGCGCTGCAACAACTTGATCTTTCCGGGTGCGAACAAATCAACGACCTTGTGCCGCTGGAAAAGCTCATTGCGCTGCATCAGCTCGATCTTTCCAGGTGCGATCAAATCAGCAATCTTGTACCGTTAGAAATGCTCGCCGCGCTGAGACAACTCGATCTTTCCGGGCTCAGACAAATCGGAGACCTTACGTCGCTTGGAAAGCTCACTGCGCTGCAACAACTCGATCTTTCCGAGTGCGTACAAATCAGCGACTTTGCGCCGCTGGAAAAGCTCGCCGCGCTGATACAACTCTCTCTTTCTGGGTGCGTACAAATCAGCGACCTTGTGCCGCTGAAAAAGCTTACCGCGCTGCAACGGCTCAATCTTTCCTGGTGCGAACAAATTGGCGACCTTGTGCCGCTGGAAAAGCATATCGCGCTACAACAACTCGATCTTTCCGGGTGCAGACAAATCAGCGACCTTGCGCCGCTGGAAAAGCTCATCGCATTGCAGCGGCTCGATTTTTCATGGTGCGTACAAATCAGCGACCTTGCGCCGCTGGAAAAACTTACCGCGCTGCAATGGGTTGATCTTTCTGGGTGCGAACAAATCAGTGGCCTTGCGCCGCTGGAAAAGCTCACCGCGTTGCAACGGCTCTATCTTTCCATGTGCGATCAAATCAGCGACTTTGCGCCGCTGGAAAAGCTCACCGCGCTGCAACGGCTCGAACTTTCCATGTGCGACCAAATCAACGACCTTGCGCCGCTGAAAACACACACCGCGCTGCAACAACTCGGTCTTTCCGGGTGCGACAAAATATGCGACCTTGCTCCGCTGGAAATGCACACCGCGCTGCAACAACTCGATCTTTCTTGGTGCAAACAAATTAGTGATCTTGCGCCGCTGGAAAAACTCACCGCGCTGCAACAACTTGATCTATCCGGGTGCGAACAAATCAGCGACCTTGCGCCGCTGGGAAAGCTCACCGCACTGCAGCGGCTCGATCTTTCCGGGTGCGAACAAATCAGTGACCTTGCGCCGCTGGGAAGGCTCGCTGCGCTGCAGCGGCTCGATCTTTCCGGGTGCGGACATATCAGCGAACTTGCGCCGCTGGGAAAGCTCACCGCGCTGCAGCGGCTCGATCTTTCCGGGTGCGAACAAATCAGCGACCTTGCACCATTGGGGAAACTGGATGCCCTAGAAGAGTTGGTATTGTGGAATCTTAATAATTCACACTCTTCCTGCTTAACTAACCTGCTCAAACTGAGCAGGTTAAGGGTCAATAATGTCGTCGAAAAATCAAGCCTGTTATTTCAGCTCCCGCGTTTAACTAGTTTTATATACTACCAAGAGGAACAGCCAACCATTGGGGATGTTCCCGCCGAGTTGCTCGAAGGAGCGGAATACGAGAACCTACTCGACCGCATTATTCCCTGGCAGCAGGACATTCTCTTCAGCGGTGCTGCTCCCAACACCGAGCTTAAGCTGTTCGTGCTGGGTAATGGGCGTGTAGGCAAGACCCAGATCAGCCGCCGTCTGCAGGGACAGTCATTTGACCCGGAGATACCCAGCACCCACGGCGTGACGCTGGGACGCTTTCCGGTGTTGGAGACGGAGGGAGAGTACCCGGCCATGCAGCTCAATCTTTGGGATTTCGGTGGGCAGGACATCTACCTTGGCACCCATGGCTTGTTTCTCGACGACCGCGCGATCTATGTAGTGGCCTGGCATCCTGACCATGAAAATGACCGCGAGTTTTTCGAGAATTGCATTCCCATGCGCAACCGTCCGCTGGCCTACTGGCTGGCCTACATTCGTTCGCTGGCGGGGAACGATGCTCCTATCATTGTGGTGCAAACGCAGTGTGACGAGGGCGTTGAGGAAATACCTCCCCCCCTGTTGTCGGAACACGGCTTTGGCCACCTGAAAAGCACCGCGAGCAGCGCTAAATCGAGCCATGGCATGGAGCGGCTGTTACCCGAAATTCGTAGCGCCGCGCGCTTGCTGCGTAAGCGCTATGCTGCCGTGGAGGTACCGCAAAGCTGGGTGGATATGGAGAGTTCGTTGCGAGCCTTGCGCGAGAAAGGCAGGAAAACCCTGTCTCTGGAAGATTTTGCAGCCCTGTGCAAGGAGCGCAATTCGTTTGCTTCCCCGGCGCTGGTTGCCGGTTTCCTGCATCGGGCTGGGCATGTATTCTGGCGCGATGGCGCTTTCGGAAACGACTTGGTGTTGCAACAGGAATGGGCGCTGAAAGGCATCTACGCTTTGTTGGAGCGGAACGACACCCTGCCGCAGATACGCGAACGGCACGGGCGCTTTCATCGCGCGCAACTCCAGGCGAGGGTGTGGAAAGATTACGGGGAGGACGAGCAGAAATTATTCCTCGACATGATGACGCAGTGCGGCGCCTGCTTTCCGCTGGACAAGGATTTTTACATCGCCACCGACCTTCTGCCTTCGGAGCGTGCCATGGAAGGGGACATTGAGGCTGTTTGGCGCGATGCTGAATTTGGTGCATGGGTGGAGCTGCATTACGATTTTCTGCACGACGGTGTGATCAAATCCATTCTGGCACGCATCGGAGAGAAGGCCGGGGCGAACGGCGTGTACTGGCGCAGCGGCCTGTGCTATTACGACCGCGATGCACATGGCGCGGTGCTGATCCGAGCTGCATGGGATGAAGGGCAGAACGTCACCCGGCGGGGGCGCATCACGCTGATGGTGGCTGGATCACAGGCGAGCCGTTTGGCGCGGCATCTAGCTGAATCCATCGAGTCTCTGCGCATCGGAAAGGTCTCGCAAATTCTGTGGCAACGCGGGCAGCAAGATGAGGTGCAACGCCACTCGGAGCAACGTGAGGCGGTGCAAGAGCCGTTCTCAGGCGTTGCTCCGGAGGCAAAGGGAAATGCGGCGGGGGCGATGGCACATGTTGGCGTGCTTGCAGCGTTTTCTACTGGCCAGCAAAACATCCTGCTGCTTGCCACCGAATGGACTTCGCGCCACGGCGGACTTTCCACCTTTAACCGTGAGCTTTGTCTGGCGTTAGCGCGCATGGGCAAGACTGTGTGTTGTGCCATGCCGCAGGCTGGTGCGGACGAGGTCGAAGAAGCGAAAAAGCAAAACGTAATATTGGTCTTAAGCAATGATGCAACACTGTTGCGACCATTACCGCTACCGAATGGTTTTGCACCCGACATCATCGTCGGACATGGGCGTATCACAGGCGAGGCTGCAAAGGCGCAACAGGTTGATCACTTCCGCCAAGCAAAGCGGGTGCACTTCATCCACATGGCTCCCGGCCAGATCGAGTGGCACAAGGGCAAGGACAACGCAGCGCAAAAGGCGGTCGAACGAGAAAGAGAGGAGTTGGTACTGGCGCAGGGCGCACAACTGGTCGCCGCCGTCGGGCCGCTGCTGTTTCGAGAAATCTCCACCTTGATTGAGCGTATGCCGAGCGAAAAGCGACCGCGTGTCCATCAGTTCAATCCTGGCTTTCTTTGTCAGGACTCACGCTTGCCACCCGCCAGTTTGCATTGCCTGCTTGTGGGGCGCGCGGAGGACGAAGTGCTCAAGGGAATAGATATCGCGGCGCGCGCCTTGCAGAAAGTTGACGAATCGTTGATGCAGTACAAACCGGAGCTGGTTATCAGGGGCGCGCCGGCTGGCACGGGAACCAAGATGCAAATAGAGCTTACAAGTAAATTCAAAGGGCTAACCAGCCGCGTGCGCGAGTATGCCAGCGATGCGGAGGAGATTGCAGGGGATTACCGCAGTGCGGCGCTTACCCTGATGCCTTCACGTAGCGAAGGCTTCGGGCTGGTTGCGCTGGAGTCATTGAGTTACGGTACGCCGGTACTGATCAGTAGCCGGAGCGGTCTTGCTGAGTTGCTCGTTACCTTCCTCAAGTCGCATGAGTTGAAGCATTACGTTGTGGATACGCCAGATGATCTCGAACAGGCGGCCAAAAATTGGCGGGAAAGAATCGAGTACCAGTTCAGTGACATCGAGGCAGCTATCAGACGAGCCGACAAACTGCGCAAGATTTTGGAGGAAAATCTTACTTGGGCGAAGTCATGCGACCAGTTATTAAGAGAATTGCGTTGATGAGGAAGTGAGGTCTGGCGGCAACACTTACTAGCGGAGTTCTACTCGGTATTGCTGAGCGCATTGATGTTGCCAAGCTTAAAGAGCGCGAAAACGAGGCGCTTTCCGCCGCTTCTGACATGCTTGGCGCTTATCAAGCCACTCAGCCATTGCGCTCGCGCACCAGTACTTTCACCCCCGGCGCCCAGGCATCCGTCGGTTTCTTCTTGAAAGTAACCAGCGTCAGCATGGACGGGTCGTATACGCCGACGTTGTGGGTGACCGGCGTGGTCAGCAGGTATTGGGCGCGGGTGGCCTTGAGGAACTTCGCGACGCGCTCGATGTTGGCGATGTCGAGGTGGGCGAAGGGCTCATCGATGAAGACGAAACCGCCGGGACGCGATTCTTCCATCATTAGTGCCACCAGCAGGATCAGCGATTTCATCACCTGCTGTCCGCCTGAAGCATCGCCGTCATTCATGCCCATGAAGCCCTTGTCGTCGAAGTTGAAGCGCACTGCGAGTCCGGCCTGCGCCAGCGACAGGTCGTTGCTGTCGAGCAGGACCGGCTCGTGTTCGACCTTGATCCCGGCCAGATCGCCCAGCACCTTGAGGTTCTTCACGTAGCGGCCAACGGTATGGCGCAGCACGGCGATGTATTGTTCGCGCGCGGTGTCGGTCTGGCTGCGTGCCATTTCGTTGTCGCGGCGGCGCGTGGACAAGTCATTTTCCATGCGCTGGTAGTCGTCCTTGATCTTGTCGCGCAGCGCGACCACGGTGTCGTCGGTCTCCCACGACTCTTCCTTGAAGCGGTATTCGATCTCCTCGATGCGGCGGTCGATATTGGTGGTGTCGCGGTATTTCTCGGCGATCTGCTGGTTGGCTGCTTCGTCGCACCAGCCTGCCGGGAATTGCTTGCGGTTGTGGCGTAGCGTTTGCAGGCGGCGGATTTGCTCTTCGCGTGCTGAGCGGTTCTCTTTGCTGGAGATTTCCTTCTCCAGTGTTTGCAGCGCGAACTGGATCTTCTGCGAGCTGGTATAGGCCGCAGTGACGGCCTTGTCGGCCTGTTCGCGTTCCTGTTGTGCCTGCAATACCGAGTTGTCGCGGCGGCGCAGTACCAGTGCGTCGTACTCCTTGCGCGCCTCGGCGAACTCAGCCGCACGGGCGGCGAGTTGCGCACTGGCGCTAACCCCGGCCAGTTGCGCCTGCTGGTTGCGGATGCGGGCAGTCAGGTCGTCGCGCTGCTCGCGCAACGGGGCGATGCTTTTCTCGATGCTGCTGCGTTGTTCGCGCAGCGCTTCCAGGCGTGCTTTGCCGAAACGTGCCTGTTCCTGTGCGGCGTAGCGTCCGCCGCGCCGTTCGCGCAAATAGCCCTGGCGCGTGATCCAGTCCTCGCCGCGCGGCAGCTTGGCACCGGCCACGGCATCTTCCACGCGGCGCGTGCGCTCCAGCGTGCGCAGCAACCATTCCGGCACCGGCTTGGTGAAACGCACCACTTCCAGTAGCGAACCCTTGGGCGGCAAGCCTGCAGGCATACAGTCCGGCACGATGAAGTGGCGGTAACGCAGCTTCTCGCCCAGCGCCATCGCAGCTTCGGTATCTTTCTCTTTTGCGAGCAGCACGATGTGTGCGGACGGTGCAAGCACGGCTTCCACGGCGGCTTGCCAGGAGGGATCGGCAATCTCTACCACATCGGCGAGCAGGTCGTGCGCGATACCGGCCTGGGTCAAAGCCTGACGAAAGGCTGCCACATCCAGCGGATCGGCGCGGCGACCGGCGGCGAGGTTCTCCAGCATCTCGTCGAGTTGGCGCAATTTTTGTTCCTGCTCGGCGATGCGCACCAGCAGATTGGCGCGCTCGCTTTCCATGTGTTCGATTTCGCGTGCATCGGCCAGCTTGCCGCCTTCGCTGGCTTGTGCCTGTTGTTCCAACCGCTTTTGCTGCTCGACGATGGTTTCCCAGCGCCCGAGTTCGCGGTTGAGATCGTTCAGTGCGCGTTGCTGGTTCTGTTCGCTGTCGGTGGCGGCCTGACGGCGCAGCTGTGCGGCTTCCAGCGCCTGTTGCTGCATCTGCAATTCCAGTTGCAACTCCTTGCGCTCGATGCGTTTGGCGCGCCATTCACGGCGCATGGATTGCAGGGTGCGCCGCGCGTTGTCGGTTTCGCGTTGCAGCAGGTAATGCTCAAGGCGGGGGCGCGTTTCCGAGAACAAGTCGGTGCGTTCCTGATTGAGGCGGTGCCACTCCAGATAGCGGTTCACTTTCTGTTCGTGCTTTACCAGATTGTTGCCCAGCGCCTCCAATTGGTTTTGAGCCGCATCCAGTTCGCGTGAGGTGTGTTCTTGGTGGTGACGCGCTTCCTGA
>JAUSBC010000120.1 GCA_030652215.1 Sideroxyarcus sp. | reverse complement strand
ACCTTCGCCAGCCACAGCTTGATCGGCTCCGCTTTCGGGCTGGGCACGGACTGCACCAGGCGCAGCAAGGTTTCGGCGGTGGCGACATCAGTCAGGTAATTCTTGCCGTCAGCGGCGGGCAATTTCAGTCGGTGACAATTTGTCACCGACTCGCTACCCTCCTTGCCTAGCCGCTGTTTCAGCTTGTTCCAGTATTTTCTGGCGGTCTGATAGTCCGGCTGTTGCGTCAACACCTGCACGATGTCCACAACCGAAAACCACCCCGTCTCCGTGGCCTCGTCATACACACGACGTATCTCATGTTCTTCAAAGATGGCTGGCTGGGGCTGCATGATCGGGACTCCTTGATCGGGGATGTCGGGAAATTTCAGTCGGTGACTTGTGTTACCGGTGGCGAAACGACAGCCGCATCGTAGAGAACGAACGTTCTGATGTCAACAGGGGGGGCATTTTGCTCGATCTGGAAGAGCGGCAAGACCTCCGCGCCGCGCATCAGCTTTGAATCGCCAGCGTTGTTGTTCAAAATGCTGTCAGGCAAGCGATGGGAACTGCTGAACGCCATGACCGGCGCTGGCCCCATTTCCATCCGCGAAGCAGCAAGGCGTGTGGAACGCGACGTCAAGGCCGTGCACGGCGACGTGACCGCGTTAATCAATGCGGGGATATTGTCGAAGACCGACGATGGGATGATCGTCTTTCCCTACGACGCCATCCACGTGGACTTCATGCTCAAGGCGGCGTGAAACCTGAACAGGTTTTTTACTTGATCAGCAAATACAAAGCCCAGCGATGCTGGGCTTTGTATTGCGGCAGGTATATCGTTGCTACCCCATATCACCCAACACTAGCTTTCTAGCAAGTCGACTGTATCCATTTTTAAATACAGAGATGACAAATCTCCAGACTTAACCCGAAACTGGCTACGGCGTTTTGTGGAGGGTTTGGCGCTCGAAGCATTTTCCAGCTTAATTCCGGGATCATAGTAAATCTTGCCCTTAAACATTGCCTTCAATACCAGCAAGAAATCAGCCCCCTCGCCTAAACGAACCGTATTGCCATAGCTATACTGAAGGCATGGGTCAGTATGCTTCAAGGATGGAACGTAAGCGGTTTGCGCGTGTTTATGGTTCCAGTGGTTCATCAAATCCACATAGGTCCATGTAGCAGCCTCATCCCCATGATCCGTAAGTAACGAGATGCCAGCAGATTTGGTGAGTATTTTTCCGTCATCGGCATCGAACCCCACCAAGGTTAAGGTAAGCCCGGTGGTGGCGTGTTTTTCACCCACTCTGTGAACTCCGCCAAAGTTAAGACGATCCACGCGCCCCATCTTGTCAGGATAACCAAACTTCCGGATAAAACTCTCTACCCCATGCGTTTTGTAATGGCCCCCGGTGGGCTCTGGTGTCATCAGGGTGATCACAGAGCTGTTTACAAGATCAAACCGGTCAACTGCAAATTGCTTTAATTCCCAGCCTTTGAAATCGGGGGCGGCATCGCCATTAGGGGGAATCCCGAACTCGGCCTCCAAGGTGTAACCACCACACTGTGCTGCGGTACATGGAAGAATATTGCCCTTGCCATCAAGGCGCTTTGAATCAATCCAACCCTTTTCATGAATAACTTTTAATCGTTCCAAGAGTTCCCTGCGGGTATCACCTATAACGGGTATCTCATAGAAAATTCGAATTTTGCTGAGATGCTTCGCTTGTTCTATTTCCTGCCGGATAGGATGCGTGTGCGGCAACACAGCGCCAATAATCCGGCCATCTGGATGCACACCCAAGAATAATAAACGCCCGGCAACACAGGTTGCTTCATCCAGTAAATCAGACGGGCCATTTTCGCAACCATCGAGAAAGCCGGAAAACCGCACTTCTGGATATTGTGGATAAAAAATAAGCTGGGATCCTGGTGCGTGGTAAATCTCGCCAGCACCCATCATCCACCAGAAGTTGAGCTTGGCCTTGAAGATGGGATTATCACCGTTTGGGTCAGGCTGAATCCCCAAGGTAGGAAACAGTGTCAGAACAGAAAAGCTGGTGCCAAAGTAGATTTGCTGCTTCCTGTTATTATTCTTGGCAAGAATCTTCATGTACAGACGGGTAACACCCTTGTCGGCGAACATTTGTATGAGATTGCCGAGTGTCTCCACATGAAGATTTTGTGCCATGCAGCTATGCTCCCGATATTTCTTTAAATGAGGTTCTTGACCGTAACAGCCAAGAACAAACACTGTCAACAGTATGGGGGAGCTGATCTTTTTGCGCCTTGCCCTTTAGCGCGCACCCCCAAATAATCAGCACACGCCATCCACCTTTTCTGAGTTCTGCAAGTACCTCAACATCCTTGGCCCGATTCCGCTCAATCTTACTTCTCCAAAAGGATGGGTTGGTAGTCGGCCATTTGAATAGTGGGCAAGCATGCCCATGCCAAAAGCACCCGTGAATAAATATGACAGCGTTATGCTTTCTGAGAACAAGATCAGGCTTCCCCGGCAGGGTCGCCTGATTCAGTCTGAACCGGAATCCGCGCCGATGCAGTGCTGATCGGATTTGTTTTTCCGGTATTGTATTTTTAGACTTAATGCCAGCCATCATCCGGCTGCGTGTCGCTTTATCAACGACATCAACCATCAGGCATCCAGTTGGTTGCCAAAAGCTTTCATGAAAATCGGATAAGCGGCCTCGATCAATTTTTCATGCCCCAAGTCTTCCTCAATTTCGTTTAGCACATAGCGCAGTTCAATTACCTCGTCAGTTGAGAACATCCGCTCACCGTTTGAAATAAGAAAAATGTCGGCAGGATCATCTTCTGGATGAAAAAGCAGCTTGCTACATTGCATCTCCGAGAACCACATCAGGGCACCATCAAAAGTTGTGTCGCGAAGTTTTGGGATACGTGATTGGGTGTGCATGATTTCTCCTTTAAGCAGTTGCGAAACGAAGGGCCAGCTCAGGCTCCAGGGTATCAGCTTCCAGCATTGGTTGCATCAACCTTGCAACATGAGCCATGACATCAACAACAACAGAATTACCGAATTGCTTGTAAGCACGCGTATCCGACACCGGAATCCTGAACGTATCCGGGAATCCCATTAAACGGGCACATTCTCTTGGTGTCAGTCTGCGCGGGTTCTTGCTCTTGCCTTGATAAATCAGAATTTCCGATCCGTCCTTGTAGTAGCGTGCAGAAAGTGTGCGCGTGACACTTTCCGGTGTAACCAAGCCGAAGCCGAAGCCGTTGCCCTTAGCGCGGTGTTTCTCGGCATAGTTCTGCAAGTAGCGCCAAAGGTTGTCGGTCAGGGTGTATTTGTCCAACACCCGTTTTTTCTTGTGATCAAAGAATCGACTTTCATCCCATTCCAGAACCGGCTCGGTCCCGTCGGTGCGATGCAAGATTTCCTTGAGCTTGTGTTCACCTTTTGGCGGCATGGGCAGGGCATCAAAATCAAATGCCACAGGCTCGCGGAAACCAACGATGAGAATGCGCTCGCGATGTTGTGGCGTGAAATGCGCGCCGTCGATGACTCTGTAGTGGATGTGGTAGCCGAGATCTTCGGTCAGGGTGCGGCGGATAACGTCGAAGGTGCGGCCCTTGTCATGTGAGATAAGATTCTTTACGTTCTCCAGCAGGAAGGCGCGCGGGCGTTTTGTATTGATGATGCGCGCCACGTCGAAGAACAACGTGCCTTGCGTTTCGCAGGCAAAACCGTGTGCTTTACCAAGCGCATTCTTCTTGGAAACACCGGCAATCGAAAAGGGCTGACATGGAAAGCCCGCCAGTAGCATGTCGTGATCCGGAATGCTTTCCGCATCCACTTGTGTGATGTCGCCTGCGATGGGATGACCATCACGATAATTCTCGGCATAGGTCTTTTGCGCGTAACTATCCCACTCGCTGGTGAAGACACAGCGACCGCCGATTTGCTCGAAAGCCTTGCGGATGCCGCCGATACCTGCGAACAGATCGATGAAGTCAAAACTGCCCGCTTCTGTACTTGTTTCCGGGAACGGTAACAGTTGCTGCAACGCATGGGACAGATAGGCTGGAGGTCGACTCTGTCTAGCCTCCCATCGGCTAACCGTTCGAACACCAACCCCGAGGTGTTTGGCTATAACTGCTTGGGTATGGTGCTTACGTGCTTCCGTCAGATAGGTAAGTGATTGATCTTCATCACTAACGATGGTTAGAGTGGCATTCATGAATGGCTCCTGTCTCTGGGTATTTTTGCGGACATTATGACATCCAAACATCCCAGTCAAGCCAAAATCAAAGCAAAGCGCCCACCCTATTGATTGCTAATAACTTTGATTCGCGACACCAAACAGTTCCGGAATTAAATCGTTAACCCGTGCAGGGGCTATTGTCGAAGGCCAGCGATGGGATGATCGTCTTTCCCTACGACGCCATCCATGTGGTCTTCATGCTCAAGGCGGCGTGAAACCCTTAATTGCTTTTTATATTCTTTGAAGTTAGTGACATTGGACTCCGACACCTTTGATTTGTTGATTTGCTGAAAAATAGCTCACAGGCCTAACTCATCCTGCATCAGAAGATCCGGGATTATTAAGCTCAGCGAACTTAGCGGCCATTGTGGGATTACCCTTGGTCAATTTCTTGACGGTCAAGTCGTCGGCCTTGTTGTTAGCAAGACGTAGGTTGTTTTCTGAACCGAGCAGTGCCTCCCTTGTTTTCTGGAGATGCTCGATGGTCTTGTCGATCTCATCAATAGCCGTCTTAAATTTTTTGGATGCCAGCTCGTAGTTCCGGGCGAAGCCAGTCTTGAACTCATCAAGCTCGTTTTCGAAGTTCGTGATATCAATGTTCTGTGTTTTCACTAGCGCAAGTTCGGTTTTGTATTTCAGTGAGTTCTGTGCAGCGTTTCGCAGCAGCGTAATGATCGGAATGAAAAATTGCGGACGGACGACATACATCTTCCGATAACGATGGGACACGTCGACAATTCCAGAGTTGTAAAGCTCACTATCAGGCTCAAGAAGTGAAACGAGGACTGCGTATTCGCAGTCCTTCTCAGTGCGATCCTTGTCGAGCTCTTTGAGAAAGTCTTCGTTCTTCTTCTTGGTAGCTGTTTCGTCGCTCTCGTTCTTCATTTCGAACATGATTGAGACAATCTCAGTACCAGCCTCGTCCGAGTCACGAAAGATGTAGTCGCCCTTGCTGCCACTCCGCGCGTCGTTGTCCTTCTCAAAATAAGCCCTCGAAAACGCCGTCGCCCGAATGCGATTGAACTCGGTATCGCAGTGTTGCTCAAGGGTTTCGCCAACCATCTTGGTCGACAGACGAGCCTTCATATCCCGGAGACGCTCGATCTGATCATCGCGATCTTTGATCTGCGTATCATACTTATCTTTAAGAGACTTCTCGGCGAGCTGCTTCTCAAGCTCAACTCGCTGGAGGCCATTCTTCAGCTCATCGCGCTCCTTCTCGACCGCACTGACTGCCTCAGTAATCGCGAGCTTCTTCGCAACCTCGATGGCGTCGAGCTTTGCATTCAGACCCTGTATCTCCGCGTCCTTCACTGCAGCAGCTTTCTGAAGTTCGTTTACTCGCTTTGCCTCGGCTAGCTCGGCGGCGGCATGCTTGTCATGCTTCACCTGCGCAAGCTCGTTCGCGAGCGCGTCACGTTCTTTTTCCACTGTGTTTAACGCCTCGGTCACGGCAAGCTTTCGCGCCACATCACCAGCTTCGAGCCTAGCCTTCAGCTCTTGGATCTCGGAGTCCTTAGCTGCGGCCGCTTTCTGTGATTCACTGGCAGCTTTGGTTTTGGCGAGCTCGACTGCATTTCGCTTATCCTGCTCGGCTAGCTCAAGCCGCTCATGCAACTGCTGCTCGAACTCGCTGTCGCGAACCTGCTTCAGGATATCCGCGTAACCAGCCTCATCAATCTTGAATGTTTTCCCACAGTGCGGGCATTTAATCTCGTTCATGTCTAGGCTCCTACCGCCTTAGTCAAAATCTGTTTGAGCATCTCTGGTACAGTCCCTTTCGCCTCGAGCGTCGCAGCCCTGTAAGCGTACTGATTCTTTTTGAGCTGAATACCAGCAGCGGCCTCAATCTCCGCACATGACGTGGTCCACTCGGCCCACTCGGCCTCAAGATAACTCTCCAGGTGGTCGCTCAGGGTTGCCACATGCTCTCCGATTTGTTCTGGTGGGAAATCAACTTCGGTTTCGCCGAAGTACTTCAACAGTCGCCGATTTTCTGTTGAATATTTATTCTGGTCTTTGTCGATATCGGCCTTCTTTTTGCCAGCCAATTTCGCTCGCGCCTCGAAACCACTGTCGCCGTCAAAGAGCGCGTAAGTCGGAATCCCGAGGCAGGTAAGGATGGCATCAGCTAGCGGGATTCCACCTTTGCCTCCAGCTGGGACAATCGACAGCCCCACGGATTCGAGACGACCTATGGTGTCACGATCGCCGATTCCGTAGAACACTGCCGCCTCTGTGTCCCCCTCAACCAGTAACACACTTGTTGCAAACAACGCGACCGAGAGGCGATCCGTGACGAGGCGATCGAGTTGTCGGCTCACTTGGTCGGCATCAATCGTCCCATCGAGCTTCGTCTTCACATTCGCGACAGTGGCGAGGTGGACAGTGACCACAGGTGTCTCGTCTGACGACCTAGTCAGCCGCCTGATCTGCTCGAAATGTCGCGCCTCAAGAAAGTAAGGGCTATGAGTCGCATACGTTACTTGGACGCGCTTACCGGCGTCCTCAGCAAGCGACCGAAGCACCTTCGCGAAAGTCTGAGCCTGGATCGGGTGTTGATAGAGCTCCGGCTCCTCGATTGCAAGGCATATGACGCCCTCTGCTGAAGCCGCACCCGTCTCCGCCAAGAGCTGGAGCGCTGAAATCAGAAGCGTGCGCTGAAAGCCATGCCCCTGTCGTTCTACATCAGTCACGGTTGTGCCATCGAGCACTGCCACCTGAAAGGTTGTCCGAGGGGCCTTGAGTTCCACCTCGGCAGGCGAAACCGTGACAGTTCGGCCTGGCGTGTAAGACGTGACGAACGCATTGAGCTGCGTCGTCATGGCATCAAGCTGCGCCTTGAATTTCTCGTCGTAGACTTTCTGCTGCCGTGCGCGTGAATCTTCGACGATCTCTGCTATAGCCTCATCAGCAGCAGTACGGTCAACAGAACGTTCAAGGATTCGGCCAATAATGCTCGCCTTACCGTCCATTGACTCCTCGCTCGCCCGAAGGTCAGCAGTAACCAGGACGAAGTCGAATAGGCCACTCATCTTGCCACCGCTGTTGAAGCCAAAGAAGTTGGTCTGTAGCGCCTCGGGGGCATCAACGAGTTGACCAGTGTGAGATGCCTCCCATGTGATCATAGCTTGCTCAACGGCTGCGCCGGTGGTGGCTACTGGAAGCGCCAGTTCTGGGTGGTTAAGCCGCAGCGCGGCGTACAGGTCCTTCTTAGCGGCAGCACCGTTTGTCGTCTTGATCGCATTGAAATCTGGAAAGCTCTTTGCATTTGCGGAGATCACATCAGAACCAGCAGGTGTCCAGCGCCTCCATGCAGTGAATGTGTCGACTCCCACCGGCGCGTATTTGCCAAGTGCAGCGCGGTCCTTATCGGAGAGGTCATCGAATGTAACCTGAACTTCAATGTATTCATCAATCGCGCCGAAGGAAAAGTCCTTCTCTGTCAGAGAGCAAGGCTTGCCGTTGAAGTACCAGTCGAGCGCACGTAGCACAGTTGACTTGCCGACTCCATTTGGCCCGATGAAAGTCGTGATGGAATCGAAGGGTATCGACACGTCTTTTAACGTGCGGAAGTTTTTGATTCGAACGGATTGAATCTTCATTTGCGTTACAACTCCTTAGGCCTTGCACCGAAGGAACAGACCACTCTTATCAGCCCTTCTTGCAGATGATTGCCTAAGGGCACAAAGGGTGCCATCAGCTCTTAGACGACCAGCCATTTTTTACGGCTGGGTTCCGCATAATAAAGGAATTAAGCCCATCACCTGCGTTTGCAAGACCTTTCATAGCGGTGATGTTTGCTTGCCCAATTTTTGAAGCGTGGTATTCGTAGGTATTACCACCTTTGAATTGGACCTTTATCCAATCATCGCCACAGTCGTAGGCGGATATCCCCGAATCACCGTTTATGTCTCTATATACTTTCATGAGCAAATCCTTTCGTGGTTATGGAACCAGTGGCGCAGGAGAAGTGACTTGATGTTTGAAATTTCGGCCTGCAATATGAGAAGAAGAACATTAAGGATCAGACCACCGTTTATTTGGCCTGTTCGAAGAATGTTCGGTGAGACCTGCAATCAAGTGCTTCCCCTTTGCTGAACAAGTGTGCCGCTGGCGATGCTTCCCGTCGGTGCGGGAATCTATCCTTGCGCCAGCTCCTATCCTGGGGGAGACCGCTGTGAGCCTTGCACCGTGCGTGCGGTGCGATGTGCGTGTGGCGGAGTTGCAAGTGGGACGAACTGTAGGGGTATGGGACGGGTTATGTCAATTGTACTGCGGGTCGTCGTCAGAGCTTATCCAGCGTTACCTCAATAGCGCAGTCCTTTTGTTTCAGGCATTCTTTGACCTCGCGTAAGAGTTGCAGGTCGTCAATCTCTTCCAGCATGGCTTCATAACGGTCGGGAGGGAGCATATAAAATGCGGGTTTGTTGTGGCTGAGTACGGCCACAGCCTGACCGCCCGACTTTCTGAGCGCCGCCTTGGGGTTCTTTTTGAATTCCGTCATGCTGACCGAGAGGTCGGAAAGTATCGTTTCCATTGCCATTTTGTTGCTCCTTAATTGGCTCATATTACGGAGCCGATGACCGCCACTTTTACCGGCGCGCCATGAGTTTACGCAATGCAACTCTTGGTTTGAGCGGTTTTTGCATGGACGAGACAAATGCCTCAAAGTCGCGCTGGGTGAGCATGAGCGTGTCGTAGTCCGACACCACGCGCCGCGCCGCCTCGTATGCGCTTTGCAGTATGAAGCTGGAAACGGACAACCCCATCAGCGCGGCGGCGCGTTCGATCATGGCTTTGACCTCGGCGCTGGTGCGCAAACTGATTCGCGACGATTCATTGGTTGTGATTGCTGACATGGCTGCTACTCTCGATATGCCGATGTGAGAATTGTGCGTTATTTTTCGCTCATGATGTATTCGGCGGCGTTTGGGCTGGTGCGAATTGAGGCGGTATTTAGCGATTGTGCTACCGGCCTGCTTAGAGGTCATCCATCGTCACCTCGACGGCCCGGCCCTTTTGCTTAAGGCGCTCCTTGGCAAGGTGCAGGAGTTGCAGGTCGACGAGCTCTTCCAGCATGGCTTCGTGGCGTTCCGGCGGCACCACTGGGTCAGTCTCCATCGATCCAGACCAATCTTCCATGCCTATGCCGCAATCGCATCCGGGATGTGATGTAACACCATCAAGTTATTTTCCGGTATTGCACACATGGCGTAAGGTACCCCTTCCAAATCGGAGAATTCAACTTCAACTACGCCGGGCGCGAGTTTCTCTACAACTGTTCCAACCTGACCACGGCGGAGGTGTTTTTCCGGTATGTCATTGGTCAGTGCGACGACTTCTAATGTTTTCATGGGATCCCTCTCAATACATAGCAACTGACTAATCGCGGTAATTCCTCACCAGTCTTGATCAGCAAATACCGGGAGCTATCCTGCGAATTTTCTTCAATACACCACATCATGATCGCCCACATTGATCGGGATGATTTCTTTGTCCTGTATTAGCAACTCAAGCGTGATGCGGTATGAAAGGTTGATGGAAACTGAGTGCAGCCCCTGCAACCTGCCGCTCAGGGCGTGCAATCGCAACGAAGGATGGTGCGGATTCATCTCCAGCAGTTGCAGTGTCTTGAGATATTGATTTTCCAGCTCGGGATGGCGTTTGAGAAAACGCGCAGCGCGCTTTTCGTACTGCTCCGTGTATATGAGCTGAAAGGTCATGCGGCGGTCTTTTTCACCCGCTTCACATGCGCTACCGCCGTGCCCTTGTTAAATCGGCCGGCGGCGATATCTGCTTTCGTTTCGGCCAGTGCGGCCTCCAGTTCGCATTCGCGCAGGTGGTGATACTGCGCGATTTCCATCACCACGAAACGCTCTTTGCCGCGTACCGAGACGATTGCTTCCGGGCGATCCGCCAGCACAGCCTCGATGGCGGCGATGCCTTTTGTTTTCAAATCGTTAGCAGTCAGAGTGGACATGACTTGGCTCCTATGGAGTTGTTTATAGTGTGCCGAATAATACGCTTAAGCGTGCGGTTCATCAATTACGACAGTTTCCCCCTGCAATAACCTATGCCGCGTCCACCACATGTACTTCAAGCTCAACCATTAAGGAATGGTCTGATTATGTCCGTTCGCCCTGAGCTTGTCGAAGGGTGAGCATTGCAAGCCGCTGGTTTGCCGACTGCCGTTCATGGTTCGACAAGCTCACCACGAACGGAGGACTTAATCAGACCTTCCCTAATCAATATCAACCATCTTTCATTGAAGAGTGGCGAAGACCGTTGCCAATTAATCACAGGCATCCCCACAAATAAAATCCCGGCTTGACTTTTTAAAGATGGGCACTACAATCCGCGCCTTCATTCAACCTACTGTAAAGGAGATCAACATGCGAACAACGATCACTCTTTGCAGGTCACGCTTGGCGTAATCATTTCCCGCTTCCGAGCGGTTCTGCATTGCCTGGCTTCGGCCTGCCTATTCCTGTTTATTTTGTAACCAACCTCAAAGGAATTGGTATATGGGCAATTGCGTTCAGCATTTGTCCGAAGGCGTCTCTATTGTCGCCTCGGACGACACATGGATCGAAGGAAAAGCGATCCAACAACTTGAAACTACAGCACGTCTGGAAGGCATGCATCGCGTTGTCGGCATGCCCGACCTCCACCCGGGTCGCGGCTATCCCGTGGGCGCTGCATTTTTTTCCGTGGGCCGACTCTACCCGGCATTGGTAGGTAACGACATCGGTTGCGGCATGGCATTGTGGCGCACCGATATTCCTGCCGCCAAACCGCGTCTCGACAAACTGGAAAAGCGTCTGGGCAGCATCGACGGCCCGCTGAATGAATCGTGGCGTAGCTATACCGAAAGCCTCGGTGTGCCACACACGGGACACGAGCACGCTCTCGGCACAATAGGCGGCGGCAATCACTTTGCCGAATTGCAGCAACTTGACGAGTACCATGATGAGGATGCGCTGCTCGCGCTGGGCCTCGACCGTCAGCACCTGTTGCTGCTGGTACACAGCGGTTCACGCGGACTCGGGGAAACGATCCTGCGCGAGCAAGTCGACCGCTTCGGCCACCAAGGACTGCTCGCAGACAGTGCGGACTGCGACGCGTATCTGGCCCGCCATGCAATCGCATTGAGTTTTGCTCGCGCCAACCGCGAGTTGATCGCGCGGCGCATGCTGGCGCGCTGGCAAGCGGAAGGAGAGCCCGTGCTCGACCTCAACCACAATCTGGTGGTGCCGATAACCGTTTCCGGCGTTGAGGGATGGCTGCACCGCAAGGGCGCTGCACCCGCAGACCAAGGTGTGGTGATAATCCCAGGATCGCGCGGTGACTATAGCTATCTCGTTCAGCCTGTCGCTTCTGAAACAAGCCTCTGGTCTCTGGCTCACGGGGCCGGTCGTAAATGGATGCGCAGCGAGTGCCGTGATCGGCTCTCCAAACGCTATACCGCCGCGCAGCTCGGGCGCACAGCATTGGGCAGTCGCGTGATTTGCGATGATCGCGATCTGATCTTCGAAGAGGCACCCGAGGCCTACAAGTCCATTGATACGGTTATTGGCGCTTTGCAATCGGCCGGTTTGATCAGGGTGGTCGCGCGCCTCAAGCCGTTGCTTACCTATAAGACGCGGGAGGGTTGATGATGCTATTACTTCAAATTTCTGCGGCACAAGGTCCGGCTGAATGCCAACTGGCAGTGGCGAAGGCACTGCGCCGCCTGCTGGTCGAGGCGACGGATTACGCCGTCGAATTGCAAGTTGTCGAGGAGGAGCCCGGCGCACATGCCGGAACTTTCCGCTCCGTATTACTGGCACTAGAAGGCGCGCGGGCCGACGAACTGGCACGAAGCTGGGAAGGTACCGTGCAGTGGTCGTGTCCCAGCCCCTACCGTCCCAATCACGGGCGGCAAAACTGGTTCATCGGCGTGGCCCGCTTTGCGGCACCAACCGCGATACTCGAAGGGGAGATTCGTTTTGAAACGATGCGTTCATCGGGGCCGGGGGGCCAGCACGTCAACACCACCGACTCGGCTGTCCGCGCCACCCACGTGAGTACCGGGATAAGCGTCAAAGTGCAGACAGAGCGCAGCCAACACGCCAACAAGCGACTGGCTGTACTGCTGATTGCCCGGCGTCTGGCGCAACGGTCGGAGGAAGCAAAGCTTGAACAGCGTGCCGACCGGCGAATGGCTCATCATCAGGTTGCGCGAGGGGACCCGGTAAGGGTTTTCCGTGGGGACAATTTCAAGCCTGGTTCTTGATCTAGGAGCATGTGCGGGATCTGGCTCACCCCTGATCCCGCCCTTCTCACAACATCCGGTTGCCAGGTCGAACTCCCCGCTTAATAAACCACCCCGCTGCAAGCTGCTGGGTATTGCTTGTGTAGGACGGGATTCAAACCGTCGGCACCGAAGCGTCGCGCTTCTCCAATATCTTCCCGGTGAAGGCATCAATCGACACCAGCCACTTTTTTTCACCCCGATTGATTTCGACATGATAAGCATGCTGACTCCGACCATCATTATTGGCGGCTTGGCCAGCATCAACATTGGAATTGACACTGACAATCAACACTCTGGAAAAATCTTCTTCATCCATATCTCTCAGGTCTCTGGCAAAACTGACCGTCGCGCTAAGCGCAATAACGCCGGCTGCCGTAGGAAATATTTTCAATAATTTCATTGTATGTTCATCCCCAAGTATTCATTGTGTGTTGAGCCCAGATAATCCATTAGGAACCACAGCATCCCCTCCCCCCTTGCAGGGGGAAGGAACGGGTTCGGTTCTAATGGACAATCTGGATTGAATGAAAACCGCACTCTTGGAAATGCGGTGACGGGCGTGAGAGGGACGCACCCGAAAATAGTTCCGTCTGATTGTTTCCTGCGTTGTTTGAACGACAAGCACACCGACTCACGACAAGGCCTCATCAGCGGTATTGTTGTTATTGCATGAGTCCAAGTGTAGATTGGTTTTGTGACAAATTGATCTGCAACAGCACCAGACTACTCAGACTAATTACCGGAATTCCCTTCACGAGATCGTCATGAATAAAGCTTTTGAATTCCAAGGGGTGCAGTTCAAATTCGACAACAGCTATGCGCGTGAGTTGAACGGATTTTACACACCCTGTCAGGCCGAGGCTGTGCCCGCGCCACGCTGGGTCAAGTTCAATCACGAGTTGGCCGAGGAGCTTGGACTGGATGCGGACGCGCTCGAAACTCAGGAAGGCGCCGATATCTTTTCCGGGAATATTGTTCCGCCGGGCGCAATGCCTATCGCACAGGCCTACGCCGGACATCAGTTTGGCAATCTTTCACCGCAGCTTGGTGACGGCCGCGCGCTCTTGCTGGGCGAGGTGATCGACCGCAACGGGATGCGCCGCGATATCCAATTGAAAGGTTCCGGACGTACACCGTTTTCACGCCGAGGCGATGGCAAGGCCGCGATTGGCCCCATGCTGCGCGAATTCCTGATGGGCGAGGCCATGTACCACTTGGGCATCCCCACTACGCGTGCATTGGCTGTGGTTGCCACGGGTGAGTCCGTATACCGCGACACCCTGTTGCCGGGGGCGGTGTTGACCCGCGTTGCGGCGAGCCACATTCGCATCGGAACCTTTGAATATTTCGCTGTGCGCAACGACGTGGAAAGCCTGCGCAGGCTGGCGGACTACACCATCAAGCGCCACTACCCGGAGCTGATCGGCAGGCCCTATATCGAATTCTTGCGGGCGGTGTCTGCCCGGCAGGCGGAGTTGATCGCAAGATGGATGTGCGTCGGGTTCATCCACGGCGTGATGAACACCGACAACGTGGCGCTTTCCGGCGAGACCATCGATTACGGCCCCTGCGCATTCATGGAACATTTCGACCCCGCCACGGTGTTCAGCTCGATAGACGACAGAGGCCGTTACGCATTCGGCAAGCAACCCGCGATCGCACAATGGAACCTCGCGCGCTTTGCCGAAACAATGCTGCCGTTACTGGACGAGGATAGTGACCGGGCTGTTCAGCTTGCGACGGAGGCATTGAAGACATTTTCGGAGCAATTCGAAAAGAGCTGGTCGGCAATGGTGCGGCGCAAACTGGGGCTTGTGCGCACCGAAGCCGACGATGCCGCGCTTGTGCAAGATTTCCTGAATGCGATGCAAGCCGGGCATGCCGACTACACCCTGGCGTGGCGCTACCTTGCGGACGCAGCAGAATCCAATCCGGCACGCTTGCGCAGCGTGTTTCGCAGCGACACGACAAAGCTGGATGATTGGCTCCCGCGCTGGCTGGCGCGATTGGCCCGCGAGAACAAACCAGCGATGGAGATCGCCGCAGACATGCGACGCGTGAATCCTTATGTCATCCCACGCAACCACCTTGTGGAAGAAGCACTCGAAGCCGCCACGATCAATAACGACTTCGCCCCGTTCAACCAACTGCTGGGCGTATTAAGTGATCCCTATACCGAACGCGATGCTGTGCACCTTTATGCCATACAGGCCACACCCGAACAAACCGAGGGTTATCGCACGTTCTGTGGCACCTGATCGTTGCGGGATTTGTTTGAGATTGCGGAGAGGTCGCTGGGGTGACCGGATGCTTCCGGGTTACCGATAGAGTAGCCAAAGTTATCTTTATCGTTCAATATGATAACCAATCACTTTGCTCCATTCCCCAATGACCACACCCACAGTTCATTCTGATCGTGATCGGCTTATTCGGTCTCTGCTTGATGACTACATCGAGATGTACGCCGGGCGTGACGACCGCCTGACCAGCCGTTTCAGTGACAACTTCAGCGGCTATACCGGCGGTGGCGATTTTCTGGGCAAAGACCGGCAAGCCTGGGTAGACATTACGCGCCAGGATTTTGCGCAGGTGCCCGGCCGGATTCGCATCGAGATGCTGGACGTGTCGATGCAGGACATCAGCCACGATGTGGTGGTCACCACTGCCTTCTTCCACATTCACTTGCCCTTCGCGGACCATGTATTGTCGAACGAGGTCGCACGCCTGGTGCTGATCTTCCGTCTTGAAGGGACGGACTGGAAGATCGTCCACAGCGGCATTTCGATTCCTTACCACTTGGTGCGGGACGGTGA
>JAUSBC010000114.1 GCA_030652215.1 Sideroxyarcus sp. | reverse complement strand
GCCAGGTCGGACAGCAGGCCCAGCACCTTGCCGGTGCAGCCCTTGCGGATAGCGTCGATGTCTTTCGATTCCTGCAATATCTCGCGCGAGACGTTGAGCGGCAGATCGGCGGAATCCACCACGCCGCGCACGAAGCGCATTATTGCGGCATCAGCTGCTCGGCATCGTCCATGATGAACACGCGGCGCACGTAGAGCTTGATGCCGTGGCGTGCCTGGCGGTCGTACATGTCGAACGGCGCACGGCCCGGGATGTACAGCAGTTGCGTGTATTCCTGCTTGCCTTCCACGCGCGCATGGGTCCACGCCAGCGGATCGTCGAAATCGTGGCCGACGTGTTTGTAGAATTCCTTGTATTGTTCTTCGGTGATTTCGTTCTTGGAACGCGCCCACAGTGCGGATGCCTGATTGACGGTTTCGTCTTCTGCCAGCGTTTCGTACTTGCCGTCTTTCCACTCTTCCTTGAGCATCAGGATGGGCTGCACGATGTGGTTGGAATATTTCTTGATGATCTCGCGCAGCTTGTAACCGGCCAGCAGGTCGTCCTGCCCTTCGCGCAGATGCAGCGTGATCTCGGTACCTCGCGTCGCTTTGTCCACCATCTCGATGGAAAACTCGCCGCCGCCGTCCGATTCCCAGCGCACGCCCTGGTCAACTTTCTCGCCCGCACGGCGGGTCAGCACGGATACTTTGTCTGCCACGATGAAGGCGGAATAGAAGCCCACGCCGAACTGGCCGATCAGGTGCGCATCCTTCTGCTGGTCGCCGGAAAGCTTGCCGAAAAACTCGCGCGTGCCGGATTTCGCAATCGTGCCAAGGTTGGAGATCACTTCGTCGCGGCTCATGCCGATGCCGGTGTCGCTGATGGTCAGCGTGCGGGCGTCTTTGTCGAAGCCGATGCGGATGTTCAGATCGGACGCGTTTTCGTACAGCGCATCGTTGTGCAGCGCCTCGAAGCGCAGCTTGTCGCAGGCGTCGGACGCATTGGAAATGAGTTCTCTCAGGAAAATCTCGCGGTTGGAATACAGCGAGTGGATCATCAGGTGCAGCAGCTGTTTGACTTCGGTCTGAAATCCCAGCGTTTCGCGGCTGGCAGTGGCGTTCTCAGTCATTGTTTTCTCCTGTTGGGTTAATTCAAGACTGGGAGGAGATGGGGATGGGTGGCCGCTTTTCAAGAGGGGGAGAAGCAGGATCTGGGATTTAGGAATTTGGATTTAGCCAACCCATGCTACCCGCACGTGCCGCGCGACTAAATCCAAAATCCCAATTCCCAAATCCTATTCTTTGCTTTTGTCCCGCTCGATCAGCGCATAAGCCGAGTGATTATGGATGGACTCGAAGTTCTCGGACTCGACGATATAAGCCTCGATACGATCGTCCGCATTCAGTACCGCCGCCACGTCGCGCACCATATCCTCAACAAACTTGGGGTTATCGTAGGCATGTTCGGTGACGAACTTCTCGTCCGGGCGTTTCAGCAGGCCGTACAGCTCGCTGGAAGCCTGATCCTCGGCAAAACGCACCACTTCTTCGATCCACACCGAGCTTCTGGTACGCACGGTCAGGGTGACATGGGAGCGCTGGTTGTGCGCGCCGCGGTCGGAAATCTCCTTGGAGCAGGGGCACAGGCTGGTCACCGGGATCTGCACGCGCATGGTGAAATTGTAATTGCCGTCGACGATCTCGCCGACGAAGGTGACGTCGTAATCCAGCAGGCTCTGCACGCCGGAAACCGGCGCGGTCTTGTTGACGAAATACGGGAAAGCCATTTCGATGTAGCCGGATTTCGCCTCCAGCTTTTCCACCATCTCGCGCAGGATGCTTTCGAACGACTCCACCGAGATCTCGCGTCCGCGCTGGTTGAGTATCTGCACAAAGCGCGACATGTGCGTGCCCTTGAAATTGTGCGGCAGGTGCACGTACATGTTGAAGGTGGCAATGGTGTGCTGCACGCCCACGCTCTTGTCCTTGACCTGGATGGGGTGGCGAATACTCTTGATGCCGACCTTGTTAATCGCCAGTTGGCGGGTGTCGGCGCTGTTTTGTACGTCTGCGATATGTGTAGCGGAATTCATGGCGAACTCTCTATTAGTAATGTCTGTTACAGGATTATACCCATTACCAGACTAATATTGTCGGACAATCTTAGCGTGCGGCACTTTCTTGAACGGAACGGACAATACCGGGCGCATCCAGGCCGCAATCGGCCAGCATCTGCACAGGGTCGCCCTGCTCCAGGAATTCGTCCGGCAAACCCAGATGCAGCACGGGAACATGGATGCCGTGTCGCGCTAGGCATTCCGCCACCGCGCTGCCCGCGCCGCCCTGCACGGTATTTTCTTCCACCGTGACCAGCAGCGCATGTTCGCGCGCGAGCTTTAGCACCAGCTCCTCGTCCAGCGGCTTGACGAAACGCATGTTGGCGACGGTCGCGTCGAGTATCGCAGCGGCCTGCAGCGCCGGGGCGAGCATGGAGCCAAAAGCCAGGATGGCGACTTTGGTGCCCGCGCGCCGCACTTCGCCCTTGCCCACCGGCAGGGTTTGCAGGTTCTTCTGTATCGCCACACCCGGCCCGGTTCCGCGCGGGTAGCGCACCGCACTCGGCGTATCCAGGCTGAACGCGGTGCTCAGCATCTGCCGGCATTCGTTCTCGTCGGCCGGCGCCATCACGGTCAGGTTGGGAATGCTGCGCAAATAGCTCAGATCGAAACTGCCCGCATGCGTCGCACCGTCCGCGCCGACCAGGCCACCGCGGTCTATGGCCAGCACAACCGGCAATTTCTGGATGGCGATATCGTGAATGAGCTGGTCGTAGGCGCGCTGCAGGAAAGTGGAGTAGATCGCCACCACCGGCTTGGAGCCGTCGCAGGCCAAGCCCGCCGCGAAGGTGAGCGCGTGCTGCTCGGCGATACCTACATCGAAATAGCGTCCGGGGAATTTCTCGGCAAACTCGACCATGCCAGAGCCCTCGCACATCGCGGGCGTGATGCCGACCAGGCGCTCGTCCTGCGCCGCCATGTCACACAGCCAGTCGCCGAACACCTGGGTGTAGCTCACGGTGGCACTGGGCTTGGCCGTGATGCCGTGATCGGGATCGAACTTGCCGACGCCGTGATACAGCACGCAATCCTCTTCGGCCAGCGCATAGCCCTTGCCCTTTTGCGTCACGATGTGCAGGAACTGCGGGCCTTGGAGCTGGCGGATATTGCCCAGCGTTTCGACCAGCACATCCAGGTCGTGGCCGTCGATGGGGCCGATGTAGTTGAAACCGAACTCCTCGAACATCGTGCCCGGAATGACCATGCCTTTGAAATGCTCTTCCGCGCGCTTGGCAAACTCCAGCACGGGCGGCATGCCCTTCAGCACTTTCTCGCTGCCGCGCCGCATCGCGGCATAAAAACGGCCGGACATCAGTTTCGCCAGGTAATTGTTCAGCGCGCCAACCGGGCGCGAGATGGACATGTCGTTGTCGTTGAGAATCACCAGCAGGTTCGCATCCATCGCGCCCGCGTTGTTCAGGGCCTCGAATGCCATGCCGCCGGTCATCGCGCCGTCGCCGATGATGGCCACGGAACGGTTGTCCTTGCCGGCCAGTTGCGCCGCCACCGCCATGCCCAGCGCGGCGGAAATGGAAGTGCTGGCATGTCCCGTGCCGAACGTGTCATACGGGCTTTCGCTGCGTTTGGGAAAACCGGAAATGCCGTGCGCCATGCGCAGGCCGCTCATCGCGGCGCGGCGCCCCGTGAGTATCTTGTGCGCGTACGTCTGGTGGCCGACGTCCCACACCAGACGGTCGTCCGGCGTGTTGTAGATGTAGTGCAGCGCGATGGTCAGCTCCACCGTGCCCAGATTGGAGGACAAATGCCCGCCGGTCTTACTCACCGACTCGACCAGGAAAGCGCGCAACTCATCCGCGAGCTGCGGCAGTTGATCGCGCTCCAGCTTGCGCAAGTCTTCCGGGATGTCGATGGCGTTCAGCAGGGGATACATCAGAATTTTCTCATTACGATAAAGTCCGCGAGTTCGCGCAGACGCCGTGCCGGAGCACCGAATTCAACCAACACTTCCAGCGCCTCGGCGTGCAGCTCGGCCGCCATTTTTTTCGCCGCCTGCACACCCAGCAGGGTTACGTAGGTCGGCTTGTCGTTGTCCGCGTCCTTGCCCGCCGTCTTGCCCAGAGTCGCGGTGTCGGCTTCGCTGTCCAGCACATCGTCCACCACCTGGAAGGCCAGGCCGATGCATTTTCCGTAACGGTCGAGCCGGTCGAGCCGGGTCTGATCCAGTTCGCCGCAATGCGCGCCGAGCAGGATGGCTGCGCGGATCAGGGCGCCGGTCTTGTAAATGTGCATCTGTTCCAGTTCCGGCAGTGTGAGCTGCTTGCCCACGCTGGCGAGGTCGATGGCCTGTCCGCCCGCCATGCCGTGCGAACCGGAAGCCACGGATAGCAATTTCACCATTTTCATTTGCTTCGCCGCGTCGTCGCTCAGGCGGCGTTCCGACAGCAACTGGAATGCCAGGCTTTGCAGCGCGTCGCCCACCAGCAGCGCGGTCGCCTCGTCGTACTCGACATGGCAGGTCGGTTTGCCACGGCGCAGCACATCGTCGTCCATGCAGGGCATGTCGTCGTGCACCAGCGAATAGGCATGAATGAGTTCGACGGCGGCGGCCGCGATCTCGACACGTTCGACCGATGCGCCGGCCAATTCGCCTGCAGCATAGGCCAGCAGCGGGCGCACGCGCTTGCCGCCGTCCAGCACGCTGTAGCGCATCGCGGCGTGCAAACGCTGCGGCGCAGCGTCGGCTTGCGGCAGCAGACGCTTCAATACATCTTCAAAACGGGATTGGTGGGTGGAGACCCAGGACGAGAAATCGGACATCATCAATCTTTGTTCGCATCGCCTGATGCGGTGAAATCCTTGAGCGTGCCGTCTTCCAGCACGCGCACTTGCTGTTGGGCATCGTCAAGACGGGAACGGCAGAACGATAGCAGCTCGGCACCGCGCTTGTAGGCCGCCAGCGAGTCTTCCAGCGCCAGCTTGCCGGACTCCATGTCCGCCACCACCTGCTCCAACTCCGCCAGCGCTGTTTCGAAATTCTGTGTCTTGCCGGATTTTGCCGCCATCTCAATTCCTGTATGCATCAATTTCTGCGTAAGGACGGCATTCTACCGAAAGGCATACGGACAGGCCATTTTTTGTGGCCCGCTGTCAGCTTTTCCGGGGCAAACGCGCTCAAAAAGGCAAAGTCGCGCCTGTTGACTTATACTTTGCATGTCCCATAACTTTCCGAAATCTTCATGCTGATCAATTGCGTTGCCTACCAACACGGCGTCAAGCTTGCCGACCTCCCGGTCGAGGAAGTCAGCGACTACCTGAAGCGCAAGGATTGTTTCGTCTGGGTAGCATTGCGCGACACCACCGAAGCCGAGCTTGAATTGATGCAGGAGGAGTTCGGCCTGCACGATCTGGCGGTAGAGGATGCGCGCCACGGCCACCAGCGCCCCAAGATCGAGGAATACGGCGACGAACTGTTCGTGGTGATGCACATCGTGGAGATGGACGATACCGAACTGGCGGTCGGCGAGGTCAGCATCTTCGTCGGGCGCAACTTCATCCTTTCCATCCGCAACCGCAGCAAACAGAGTTTTCTCGGCGTGCGCGGGCGCTGCGAGCGCGAGCCGGAACTGCTGCAACTGGGTTCCGGATTCGTGCTGTATGCGCTGATGGACGCGGTGGTGGATTTGTACTTTCCGGTCATTGACGAACTGGAATCACAACTGGAAGCCATTGAGGAACACCTGTTCGACAAGGGCGCCGCCCGCTCCAACATCGAGCAACTGTATACACTCAAGAGCAAAATCGTGGTGCTGAAACATACCGTCATGCCGCTGATGGAGGCCACGGGCAAGCTGCACGGCGGGCGCGTGCCGCCGGTTTGCGCCACCACGCAGGAATATTTCCGCGACGTCTACGACCACCTGGTTCGCATCAACGCCTCGATAGACGCGGTACGCGACACCATCACCACCGCGATCATGGTGTGCCAATCCGCAGTCTCCATCGAACAGAACGAGGTCAACAAACGCCTGGCCGCCTGGGCCGGTATCTTCGCCGTCGCCACCGCTTTTGCCGGCATCTGGGGCATGAACTTCCAGCATATGCCGGAACTGGACTCCGTCTACGGCTATCCGCTGGCACTTTGTGCAATTGCGGGAACTTGCGGATATTTGTATTACCGCTTCAAGCGCTCCGGCTGGCTGTAATCCCCCTGATTGCACGCACCATTCGGGCAATTTTTATTGCCCCACCCCCTGATTTCGGGGACAATCCCTGCCCCTTGAAACCCGTATTCACAGAACCAGAAAGAGTGGGTATGTCCGAAGTCGCGAAGCCGAAGCAATTCAATCCCGTGTCCGCACAACCGCCGTTGCGCTGGTATTTCGATCCGAAAGTCCTTGAAGTCGAACAGCGCGTGCTGCTCGATGCCGGGCCGAAATACGTCGGGCATGAATTGATGGTGCCCAACCTCGGTGACTATCACGTGATCGAGTGGATGGACAAAGCCAAGATGCTGGTGCGCAACGAGGGCGGCGTGGAGCTGCTTTCGAACATCTGCCGCCACCGCCAGGCCACCATGCTGGAAGGGCGCGGCAACGCCAAGAGCATCGTGTGCCCGTTGCACCGCTGGACTTACAAGAACGACGGCGAGCTGCTGGGCGCGCCGCACTTCCCCGAAAACCCCTGCCTGCACCTGAACAAGACCCCGCTGCAGAACTGGAACGGCCTGCTGTTTGCCGGCCAGCGCGACATCGCCAAGGATCTGGCGACCATGCCCGCGTTCAAGGAAATCGACTTCACGGGCTACATGCTGGATCGCGTGGAAGTGGACGAATACAACTTCAAATGGAAGACGTTCATTGAAGTCTATCAGGAGGACTATCACGTCGTGCCCTTCCATCCGGGGCTGGGACAACTGGTCAACTGCGACGATCTGCAGTGGACGTTCGGCGAGCATTTCAGCGTGCAGACCGTGGGCATCAACGACCCGAGGCGCAAGGCAGGCAGCGAGGTCTACGGAAAATGGGCCGAGCAACTGCTCAAGTACAACAAGGGCGAATTGCCGAAATACGGCGCGATCTGGCTGACCTACTACCCCAACATCACGGTCGAGTGGTACCCGAACACGCTGGTGGTGAGCACCGTGGTGCCGCGCGGCACGGATGCCTGTACCAACATCGTCGAATTCTACTATCCGGAAGACATCGTGCTGTTCGAGCGCGACTATATCGAGGCGGAAAAGAAGGCTTACCGCGAAACAGCGGTCGAGGACGACATCATCTGCCTGCGCATGCACCAGGGACGTCGCGCCCTGTACAAGCAGGGAGTGGAAGAAGTCGGCCCCTACCAGTCGCCGACCGAAGACGGGATGCTGCATTTCCACGAATTCCTGCGGCGCAACCTTGAGCCCCACCTGAAGTAAACGCTGTGGGAGCGTTATGGATGCTGGTCGCGGGCTTGCTCTTCGCCTGCATGGGCGTACTGGTCAAATACGGCGCACCGCATTTTTCCATCGGTGAACTGGTGTTTTACCGCTCACTCTTCGGCCTGTTCATCGTGTACGCAATGCTACGCCGGGCTGGAGTTAGGCTACCCACGCGCCACTGGCGCAATCATTTGTGGCGCGGCCTGTCCGGCACCGTAGCCATGATGCTGTTCTTTTATTGCATCAGCGTGTTGCCGCTGGCAACCGCAATCACGCTCAATTACACCTCGTCCTTGTTCATTTCCGCGCTGACCGTGCTGGTGCTCAAAGAGAAATTCCATCTCCCGTTAAGCAGCGCACTGGCAGTCGGATTTGGCGGCGTGATATTGCTGTTGCACCCGACGCTGGAACACAATCAACTGTTGCCCGGCCTGCTCGGCCTGCTCTCCGGCCTCCTCGCATCGGTCGCGCTGCTCAATGTGCGCCATCTCGGCGTTCTGGGCGAACCGGGCATGCGCGTGGTTTTCTATTTCAACCTGATCGCCGCCCTCGGCAGCGGCGCATGGATGCTGACCGGCACGCTGCATGCAATCGCACTAAACGACCTCCCCCTGCTCGCCGGCATCGGCGCTTCCGCCACGTTCGCACAACTCGCCCTAACCCGCGCCTACCGCACCGGACAGACACTGGTGGTCGGCAGTCTGGCTTACAGCACCATCGTATTTTCGGCGCTGTTCGGCCTGTTGTTCTGGAATGAATTGCTGAGTTCGAGCGCATGGTTCGGCATCGCACTCATCATCGCCAGCGGCATGTTAAGCTTGCGTCTGGCACCAACAAACGCAGAGGCACGCAAATGATCACCATCCAGGATAAAAACAACCTCGTCAACGCTGCCGTGATGGGCGAGTTCACCATCGCCGATTTCAAGCAGTTCGAGGAACACGCGCTGTTCAAACTCAAGACCCCCGGCAAGATCAACCTGCTGTTCGACCTGCGCGGCATGATCGGCTATACCGCGGATGTCGCGTGGGAAGAGATCAAGTTCTTCAGCCGCGAACACAACCACGATTTCAACCGGATCGCCGTCGTCACCGACGACCAGTGGCTCACCTGGCAGGCTTGGCTGTCGCGCCTGTTCGTGGATGCCGACATCCGCGCGTTCGGCGATTACACCGAAGCACAGGACTGGGCGCAGAAATAGCCCTGCCACTCGCCAACCATGCCGGCTATAGTGATATTGTTCGGGTATGCCGGAACGCATGATTCGAATCGGAAAATTACGGGGGGGCGTCATGGTGAAAAGAATGTCAGTTGCGCTGGTGGCGATGATGATCGGTATGTCCGCACATGCCGCAGACGCGCCGGATATCCAGATACCCAAAGAAACCCAGGCCCACATCAAAGCGCTGGGCTGTGAATCCTGCCACGGCTGGACTCGGACGAAATTCGGTCCCTCATGGCAGGACGTTGCCGACCGTTACCGCAGCAAGTCCAGTTATGTCTACAAGGGATTCAACAGCAGCAGTCCGGGAGAAGAGTTGGCTCTGGTGCCGGGGCTGGTAAAAAAGGTCTCCAAGGGCGGCAAAGGCGAATGGAGTGACTACGCGCCCATGGCGCATATCGACCAGAAGGGCGCTCACGCGGACGAAATCACCGACATCGTGAAGTTCATACTGGCGCTGCCGCCGAAAAAATAGCCCAAGCCCACCTCGACCACACAACAAAAAACCCGCCGAGGCGGGTTTTTAATTGCACACCGAAACTCCGCCGAATTACTTCAGCTTGGTTTCCTTGTATGCGACATGCTTGCGTACCACCGGGTCAAACTTCAGAAATTCAAGTTTTTCCGGAGTGGTGCGCTTGTTCTTGTTGGTGGTGTAGAAATGCCCCGTACCAGCGGAGGATTCCAGTTTGATTTTTTCGCGAGCGCCTTGTGCCACAATCGTTCTCCTTTAGATCTTCTCGCCGCGGGCACGCATCTCAAACAGGACGGCGTCGATGCCGTTCTTGTCGATGGTGCGCAGTGCAGCATTGGTCAGGCGCAAAGCGACCCAACGGTTTTCAGACTCAACCCACAAGCGGCGGCGTTGCAGATTCGGCAAGAAACGGCGCTTGGTTTTATTGTTTGCGTGGGAGATGTTGTTGCCCACCATGGGCTTTTTCCCGGTTACTTGACAGACGCGTGCCATGACAATCACTCCAACCATTTTTCAAAGAGGCGCGGATTCTACATAAACAGCCGCAAAGACACAACTCAAAGTTTCAACTAACCCTTTCGATAGAGCGCGGACTGGGCATGCGCCTGCAAACCCTCGCCAAAAGCCAGAGTCGAGGCGATTTTGCCCAATTTTTTGGCGCCTTCGGGGGAAACCTGAATCAGGCTGCTGCGTTTCTGGAAGTCGTAAACCCCCAGCGGCGAAGAAAAACGCGCCGTTCCCGAGGTCGGCAGGACGTGATTGGGGCCCGCACAGTAGTCGCCCAGCGACTCGGAGGTGTAGCGCCCCATGAAGATGGCGCCGGCGTGCCTGAGCTTGGGCAGCCAGTCCTGCGGCTCGCCCACGGACAACTCCAGATGCTCTGGGGCGATGCGGTTGCTGATGCGGCAGGCTTCGTCCAGGTCGGCAACGTGGATCAGCGCACCGCGGTTCTCCAGCGCGGTCTTGATGATGGCCTTGCGCGGCATCTGTTCCAGCAGCTTGTCGACACTCGCCGCCACAGCCTCGATGAAGGCCGCATCCGGCGACAACAGGATGGCCTGCGCCAGCTCGTCGTGCTCGGCTTGGGAAAACAAGTCCATGGCAACCCAGTCCGGATCGGTCTTGCCGTCGCAGATGACCAGTATCTCGGACGGGCCGGCAATCATGTCGATGCCGCACACGCCGAACACACGGCGCTTGGCGGAAGCCACATAGGCATTGCCAGGGCCGACGACTTTGTCCACCTTGGGGATGCTCGCCGTGCCGTAAGCCAGCGCGGCCACGGCTTGCGCGCCGCCGATGGTAAAGACGCGATCCACTCCGGCCAGATACGCCGCCGCCAGCACCAGCTGGTTTTTCACGCCGTCCGGCGTGGGAACAACCATGACGAGCTCGCCCACGCCCGCCACTTTGGCAGGCAATGCGTTCATCAGCACGGAAGAAGGATAGGCGGCCTTGCCGCCGGGCACATACAGGCCGACGCGGTCCAGCGGCGTGATCTGCTGCCCGAGCATCGTGCCGTCCGCCTCGGTATAGCTCCACGAGCTTTGCACTTGTTTCTGGTGGTAGGCCGTCACGCGTTGCGCGGCCTGCTCCAGCGCATGCCTCTGGTCGGCGGGCAGCCCTTCGAAGGCCGCCTTCAATTCGGATTTCGGCAATTCCATCGCGGCTGCATCGGCCAGCGGCAGACGGTCAAACTTGCGTGTGTATTCAAGCACGGCATCATCGCCGCGTTTTTTTACGTCGGCCAGAATAGCAGCGACGGTTGCTTCCAGCTTGTCGTCGGCCGTCTCTTCGAAAGCCAGCAATCTGGTCAGCTTGGCGTCGAAATCCGATTGTTTGGTTGAAAGTCGAGCAATGTTCATTTGTCACCTAATCAATACGTCATTCCGGCGCAGGCCGGAATCCAGTTATTAAGCTATCCCTTGCGCAGCAAGGACAAAACCAAAAAGCATGTTGAATAAAACCGCTGGATTCCGGCCTGCGCCGGAATGACGGCTTAGGATTTCACCGCTCCGGCAAATGCGTCCAGCATCGGCTGTATGGTCGCGCGCTTGAGTTTCAGCGAGGCTTGGTTCACCACCAGGCGCGAAGATATCTGCACGATCTCTTCCACCGCCACCAGGTTGTTCGCCTTCAGGGTGGCACCGCTGCTGACCAGATCAACGATGGCATCGGACAAGCCCACCAGCGGCGCCAGTTCCATCGAACCATACAATTTGATGAGATCGACGTGCACGCCCTTGGACGCAAAGTGCTCGCGCGCAGTTTTCACGTACTTGGTCGCCACGCGCAAACGCGCGCCCTGCTTCACTGCGGATTCGTAATCGAAGTCGTTGCGCACCGCGACCATCATGCGGCACTTGGCGATATTCAGGTCCAGCGGCTGATACAGGCCTTCTCCGCCGTGCTCGTTGAGCACATCCTTGCCCGCCACGCCCATGTCGGCAGCGCCGTATTGCACATAAGTCGGCACATCGGAAGCACGCACGATGATGAGGCCCACGTCGTCGCGATTCGTCGGCAATATGAGTTTGCGCGAAGTTTCGGGGTCTTCCAGCGCGGTGATGCCTGCCGCTTGCAGCAGCGGCAGGGTTTCTTCGAAGATGCGACCCTTGGATAAGGCGATGGTGATCATTTCATTACTTCCTGTTATTTCAGCCGACGCTTGTGTCGCCCGATTATTACTATTTAATCCGGCGAATGTTAGCACCGAGCTGCGACAGCTTGCTCTCGATGTGCTCATAGCCTCGATCCAAATGGTAGATGCGGTCGATGACCGTCTCGCCCTGCGCCACCAGCCCCGCAATGACCAGGCAGGCCGAAGCGCGCAAGTCGGTCGCCATCACGGTCGCCCCTTCCAGATGATCCACACCCTTGACCACCGAGGTGTTGCCTTCCACGTCGATCTGCGCACCCAGACGGCGTAGTTCCTGCACGTGCATGAAGCGGTTCTCGAAGATGGTCTCGACCACCATGGCGCTGCCTTCCGCAATGCAGTTGAGCGCCATGAACTGCGCCTGCATATCGGTCGGAAATGCCGGATGCGGTGCAGTACGCACGTTCACCGCCTTGGGGCGTCCGCTCATTTCAAGATGGATGGTATCGCCCTCGACCTTGATCTTTGCACCGGCTTCGGTGAGTTTCTCCAGCACCGTTTCCAGAATGTCGGCGCGCGTCTCGCGCAGGGTGATACTGCCGCCCGTCGCTGCCGCCGCCACCAAAAAGGTGCCGCTCTCGATGCGATCCGGCATGATGCGATGCGATGCACCGTGCAATTTTTCCACGCCGGTAACGGTGACGGTGTCGGTGCCGTCGCCTGTGATCTGCGCACCCATAGCGCGCAGGCAGTTCGCCAGATCGACGACCTCGGGTTCGCGCGCGGCGTTCTCCAATACGGACACGCCGTCGGCCAGTGCCGCCGCCATCATCAGGTTCTCGGTGCCGGTGACGCTAACGATGTCAAAGAAAATGCGCGCGCCCTTGAGGCGCTTTGCCTTGGCGTGAATGTAACCGTGTTCGATATTGATCTCCGCGCCCATCGCCTGCAGTCCCTTGATATGCAGGTCGACCGGTCGCGAACCGATGGCGCAGCCGCCGGGCAGGGATACCTTGGCGTCGCCGAAGCGCGCCACCAATGGCCCCAGCACGAGAATGGCCGCGCGCATGGTCTTTACCATGTCGTACGGCGCTTCCCAGTTGTCGACCTTGTCGCCCTTGAAGGTGATTTCCCCTTCGCCGGCTTCCGCCGTCAGCCCCATCTGCTGCAGCAGCTTGCGCATGGTGCCGACGTCGTGCAGGTCGGGCAGATTGGTCAGGTGCAGCGTGTCGGCGGTCAGCAGTCCCGCACACATGATGGGGAGAGCGGCATTCTTCGCACCGGAGATACGCACTTCGCCGCGTAATGGATTGCCGCCCTGGATGGCTAGTTTTTGCATTGGATATTCTTCTCGCCGCGTCGCGGCGTTTATTTATTGTGGTGAGTGATTCAACGGCAGCGCGTCGGCCACCCCGTACAGATCGGCCAGGCTGCGCAGATTATCAGGAACATTGGCGAAGACCAGACTGGCACCGTGATTCTGCGCGTTGCGCAGCCAGGCCAGCAGCAGGCTGACGGCAGCAGAGTCCGCCGCCTCAACCTGCTCCAGGTCGATTGTCCAGCTCTTGCCTTCCAGCGGCAGCATGGCCTCGTCAAACGAGGACCCTATGCTATCCATGGTCAGTCGGCCGGACACGCGCAAACGATCGCCTTCGCGCTGCATCATTTGGAATCTGCCTTTTCCGCCTGCTCGGCATTGGTCGCTGCCGATTTGTTCTTGTCGACCAGGGTCTTGATCAAACCGTCGATGCCGACTTGCTGAATCTGGTCGGCAAACGTGCCGCGGTAGCTGGTCACCAGACTCACGCCTTCCACCGTCAGGTCGTACACCTTCCACCCGTCCGGCATTTTCTCCATATCGTAATCGACCAGTATCGGCTGCTGCGAACCCGGCTTGACGATAGACGTCTTCACGGTCACTTCCGCCATGGCTGCATCCAGCTTGAGCGGCCTCACCTCGACGACCTGGTCGCGGTATGAAGTAAACGCCTTGGTGTAGGTACGCACCAGCATGATGCGAAACTCGGACATGAGCGCCTGCTTCTGTTCCGCCGTTGCCTTTCTCCAAGACTTGCCCACGGCCAGCTTGGTCATGTGCTCGAAATTGAAGTGGGGCAGGACTTTCGCATCCACCAGTTCCAGCATTTTTTTCTGGTTGCCCGCGCGCAGTTCATTGTCGTTGCGCACGATATCCAGCACTTCGCGCACCGTATTCTTGATCAGCACATCGGGGTCCGGGGCGTCGGCGCGCACAGCCGCCGTTGCGCCCAACAGCAGCATTCCGCACAGCAAAACTAATGTTTTTTTCATGTCAATTTTTCCGTTTATCACTTCGTATCGGCGCTCGTGGTAAAGAATTTCCCGATCAGGTCTTCCAGCACCACCGCCGATTGCGTTTTCTTGAATTCGTCCCCGCTCGCCAGCATCACATCGTCGCCGCCCGGCAGCAAACCGATATATTGTTCACCCAGCAGGCCGGATGTCAGGATGTTGGCGAAGGTGTCCTTGGGAAACTGGTAGCGCTTGTCGATGCTCATGGTCACCTTGGCCTCATAACGCTCGGTATCCAGCACGATGCTGGTCACACGCCCCACCAGCACGCCGGAACTGCGCACCGAGGCGGTCGGCTTCAGACCGCCGACGTTGGTGAAGTGCGCCTGCAACTCATACGACTCCGATACGTTATACGTGCTCAAGTTCCCAACCTTCAGCGCCAGCACCACCAGCGCACCGAGCCCCGCCACCACAAATGCGCCTACCCACAAATCCAATGTCGTACGTTCCATAACCTTAAGCTCCTTGAAACATGAATGCGGTCAAAATGAAATCCAGCATCAATATCGCCAGCGACGACTGCACCACCGTGCGCGTCGTTGCACCCGACACACCTTCCGCAGTGGGCGGCGCATCGTAACCTTCGAACAGGGCGATGGCGGTGACCGCCAGCCCGAACACGAAACTCTTGAGCACGCCGTTCAGCACGTCATGCTGGAAGTCCACCGAGGCCTGCATCTGCGACCAGAACGAACCCTCGTCCACGCCGATGACCACCACGCCGACCACATAGCCGCCGAACACACCCATCGCCGAGAACAGCGCCGCCAGCAGCGGCATGGAGATCACGCCCGCCCAGAAACGCGGCGCAACCACGCGCGCGATGGGGTTGACCGCCATCATCTCCATTGCGGCGATCTGTTCGGTGGCTTTCATCAGGCCGATCTCGGCGGTCATCGCCGAACCCGCACGGCTGGCGAACAGCAGCGCCGCCAGCACCGGCCCCAGCTCGCGCACCAGACTCAGCGCCACCAGCGAACCCAGCGCCGATTCGGAGCCGTAGCGTTTCAGCGTCTCAAAACCCTGCAAGCCCAGCACCATGCCGACAAACATGCCCGCCACCAGAATGATGATCAGCGACATCACGCCGCTGGAAAACATTTCTTTCACGATCAGGCGGAAACGGCGGAAACTGGTGCCGGAATAAAATAGCGTCATCGCGAAAAAGCGCGCGGCATAGCCGATGCGCCACACCGCATTGATGACGCGGCGACCTATCGTTTTCAAACTCTTTGCGACTGGCATCAGGCACTCACCCCCAGGTCCGTGCGGTAGTCGCCGCCGGGATAGTGAAACGGCACGGGGCCGTCCATTTCGCCGTGCACAAACTGGTGCACAAAAGGCTTGTCGGACGCATGTATTTCGTCCGGCGTACCCTCGGCCACAATCACGCCGTCGGCGATGAAATAAATGTAATCGACGATCTTCAACGATTCCTGCACATCGTGCGTCACCACCACCGAGGTCGTGCCCAGCGCATCGTTCAGCTTGCGTATCAATTGCCCCACAACAGTCAGGGAGATCGGATCAAGGCCGGCGAACGGCTCGTCGTACAAAATCAGCGTCGGGTCGAGCGCCACGGTGCGCGCCAGCGCCACGCGCCGCGCCATGCCGCCGGACAGCTCTGCCGGCATCAGGTCGTGCGTACCGCGCAGGCCGACCGCGTGCAGCTTCATCATCACCAGATCGCGTATGACCTCTTCCGGCAGATTCGTATGTTCGCGCATCTGGAACGCCACGTTGTCGAACACCGACATATCGGTAAACAGCGCGCCAAACTGGAACAGCACGCCCATCTTGCGGCGCATCTCGTACAAACCCTGCTGGTCCAGCTCGTGCGTGGCTTTCCCGTCTATCCTGATTTCGCCCCTGGTGGGCTTGAGCGCCCCGCCGATCAGGCGAAACAGAGTGGTCTTGCCGCAACCGCTCCCGCCCATGATGGCGATGACCTTGCCTTTATGGAAGGACATGTTGATGCCTTTCAGGATGGGGCGGTTGTCGTAGGCAAAATTGACATCGCGGACTTCTACCAGGGGTGCGGACACTTATGAACCTATCGCGGGGTGAAGAGGGGCGCATTCTAAACTACGGCACTGCAACTTGGAAACCGACTACACCTTGAGCTTGGCGCGAATGCGGGCTATCCTGCGCCCGTTACACGACCCGTGGGCATTTTTCAGGATAACAGCGTGACACTCCCAGCTCTACTCATCGTCGACGACGATCCACTTATCCGCGATTCCTTGCGTCTGATTCTGTCGGACGAATTCGACATCCATCTCGCCGAAGACCGCCCGCACGCCATCCGCCTGCTACGCGACATGGCGAGCCCGCCGCAACTGGCGCTGGTCGATCTGGGTCTGCCGCCCACGCCGCACCGTCCGGAAGAAGGCTTCCGCCTCATCACCGAACTGCTGGCGCATTCGCCCAACATCAAGGTCATCACGCTGTCGGGGCAAAACCAGGAAAGCAATGCGCGGCATGCGCGCACCCTGGGCGCCATCGAATTCGTCGCCAAACCCTGCGCGCCCGAAACGCTGCGTTCGCTGTTGCGCGACGCCTTGCGCATCCAGCAGGGCGAACAGGCGGAACAGAGCGACAGCCAACCGCCGCTTGGCATCGTAGGCAACTGCCCGTCCCTGCAGGCCATGCGCAGCCAGATCGAGCTGTATGCCAGAACGCCCTACCCGGTGCTGATCGAAGGCGAATCGGGGAGCGGCAAGGAACTGGTCGCGGCCGCCCTGCAAAAACTCAGCGGCAAACCCGACACTTCGTTTGTCGTGCTCAACTGTGCCGCCATTTCGCCCAACCTGCTTGAATCCACGCTGTTCGGCCATGCCAAGGGCGCCTTCACCGGCGCCACCAACGCCCAGATCGGTTTTTTCGAAAGAGCCGAGAACGGCACGCTGTTCCTCGACGAGATCGGCGAAATGCCGCAGGAACTGCAGGCCAAGCTGCTGCGGGTATTGGAGAACGGCGAGTACCAGCGCGTGGGCGAAGCCAGCACACGCAAGAGTAACGCGCGCATCATCACCGCCACCAACCGCGACCTCAGGTTGGCCGTGCGCAACGGAACCTTCCGCAACGACCTCTACCACCGCCTGTGCATCTTCACGATCCAGGTCCCTCCGCTGCGCACTCTGGGCGAGGACAAGCTGCTGCTGCTGCATCACTTCAGGCAGTTCTATGCCACGCAGGCAATGCGCCCGCCTTTCAGGCTGGATTCAGCCGCGCAGGAAGCCTGGATGCAATATTCCTTCCCCGGCAACACGCGCGAATTGCGCAACATCGTCATCCGCCTGATCACCAAGTATCCCGGCCTCGATGTCAATCTGCGACAGATGGAAGCCGAACTGGAACCGCAACCCGAAACAGAAGGGAATGCGGCGAACGACCAGTCCGCCGAAATCCGGCAAGTACTGCAGCAGGGCAACTTCGATCTGGACGAGCTGTTGATGGGCTATACTAGCCGTTACATCGACGCCGCGATGGAACTGGCGCACGGCAACGTCAGCGAGGCGGCCAAGCTGTTGGGGATTGCGCGCACCACGCTATACAGCCGCATGGAAGCGGTACAAAAACACAAAGCGCAGAAAGTACAGTAAAGGGGAGACAGATGTACCTGGAGCACTTCGGTCTGACCGAACCACCTTTCAAGATCACCCCAGTCACCGATTTCTTCTTCTCCGGCGCAAACCGAGGCGAAATACTCGATGCGCTGATTTACGCCATCAAGGACAGCGAAGGCATCGTCAAGGTCAGCGGCGAGGTGGGCAGCGGCAAAACCATGCTGTGCCGCATGCTGCTGGATCGTCTGCCCTCCAATATCAAGGCCATTTATCTGGCCAACCCGAGCATGTCACGCGACGAGCTGCTGTATGCCATCGCCGACCGCCTCGATCTCAATCTCGAAGGGCAGCGCGTCAACGTCATCCTGCAGACGCTGCAGAACCATCTTGAAGCCATGTACGAACGCAACGAGCGCTGCGTGGTGCTGGTGGACGAGGCGCACGCCATGCCGCTGGAAACCCTGGAAGAGTTGCGCCTGCTGTACAACCTGCAGGTCGGCAAACACAAGCTGATCCAGATCGTGCTGTTCGGCCAGCCGGAACTGGACGAGAAGCTGGATCAAAGCAACATGCGCCAGCTGAAAGACCGCATCGTGCATCACTTCAGCATCCTGCCGATCTCGCGCAAGGTGATCAACGATTACCTGATGTTCCGCATGCGCGCCGCCGGCTACAAAGGGCCGGACGTCTTTTCCGCTGCCGCCGTACTGCACATCGGCAAGGCATCGCAGGGATTGATGCGCCGCGTCAACATCCTCGCCGACAAGGCCCTGCTCGCCGCCTTCGTGGAAAACACGCACCAGATAGAATCGCGACATGTACAGGCCGCCATCCGCGACAGCGAAATGGTGCCCATGGGCAACGCAATCAACCGCAAAAGCGTCTCGATGGCGGGCGGCATCCTCTTGCTGGCCGCCACGCTGGCCGGCGCCGGCTGGTTCCTGGGGCAGAACATCAGCCGCCTGAATGTGGCGGAAGCGCAGCCTGCCGCGCCTCAGCAGCCCGTCGCGGCAATGCAAGTGCCGCCGACAGCAACAGAGTTGGCGGTGATCGCTTCCGAGGTTGCGGCAGCCTCGGCTGTCGCGGACACCAGCGTCACGCTCCTGCCTCTTGACCAGACGCTCACGCTGCCGGCCGAGCCGGTTGTGGCCGCTCCCGCGCCACGCCAGACTGCAGCCGCAAAACCGGCCGTTCCCGCAAAGTCACCCCCGCTGCTGCAACAGCGACTGGAGACAAGCAACGCCGCGCTGTCCGTCCCCGGCCGCGCAAAAGTCAGCATTCAGTTGTTCTATACCGACGATATCCGCCCCGAACGCATGGAACGCTTCCTCGGGCGGGCTCAAAGATTGGGCAAACTTGCCGAAATATACATCGTACCGATCAAGCTGAACGGCAGGGACGGATACCGCGTGCTATATGGCCTGTATGCCAATAGCGACGCGGCGCACGCAGGCATGAACGATTTGCCGCAACGTTACAAGGATGCTTTCGCGCCCACCCTGTACATGCTGGACGACTCGCAGAAAGCGCCCTAAGCGCTTGAACGAACAGGCCTATAAATACAAAGGTATATTGCCGTTGTCGGGGAATGATGTTACCTTTCACCGAAACAACAAGGGAGAAGAGGGAATGAGGTTCACTCACGCACTGCTGTGTTCGGCTTGTATTTCGCTCGTCGCATGCGGAACCAAGTCACTTCCCGTTTCCGACAAACACATCCAGCAAAACAACACCCCCGCCGCCGCCGTTGGCAGCATCCCGCAACCCAGCAAGCGCGCCGTCGTTCTGCCGCCGCCTAAACCTGCCGTCAAAGTCGATACCTACAGCGTCGTTGTGACCAACGTTTCCGCGCGCGAAATACTGTTCGCGCTCGCGCGCGATGCCAAGATCAACATCGACATCGGTCCCGGCATCGAGGGCAACGTCACGCTCAATGCCATCGACCAGACATTGCCGCAAATACTGGATCGCATCTCGAAGCAAGTCGACATGCGTTACTCCATCGAGAATGGCAGCCTGTTTGTTGAAGCTGACAAGCCGTTCCTGAAGACTTACAAGATCGATTACGTGAACATGGCGCGCGACGCGGAAGGCGGCGTTGCGCACTCAACGCAAGTCGGCGGCGCCGGCAACAATTCCCAGCTCGCAATCAAGAACGTCTCCAAAAACCGTTTCTGGGAAACTCTAGTCAAGAATGTCACGGATATTCTGCGCGAAACCGACAAGGAGATCGTCGTCACCCGGCGCGCTTCGACCGCCGAGGAACAGCAATCCACCAAGGCCGACGAACCCAAGAGCAGCAGCTATTTCGATATGGGCGCGACCAAGCCAGCTACCGATGAAAATGAACGCAAGGTCAAAACCAGCGAGCAGGACTACAAGGATTACCAGACACTGCAAGCGGCCTCGGTCATTTCCAGCCCGGAAGCGGGCATCATCACCGTGCGCGCCACCAGCAAGCAGCACGCAAAGATTCAGGATTTCGTGACCCACGTCCTGCGCAACACCCGCCGTCAGGTGCTGATCGAAGCGACCATCGCCGAAGTGCGGCTTAACAGCAACTATCAGCAGGGCATCGACTGGTCGCGTCTGCGCGCGACCGGCGTCACCAAAGGTTTTCAGGTGACGCAAACCGGGACGCCCGGTCTGCCCTCCGCCAATACCGGCAGCATGGTTCTCCTCAATTACGTCAACCCGACCAGCGCCTTGGGCAATCTGAGCGCCAGCATCTCGCTGCTCGACTCGTTCGGCGATGTCAAAGTGCTCTCCAGCCCCAAGATCAGCGTGATGAACAACCAGACCGCGATGCTGCGCGTGGTGGACGATCTGGTGTATTTCACCATCGACGTGAAAATTGTCGACCCCACCCCCACCACGGTAGGCAGCACCACATACACGTCCAACCTCAAAACCACGCCAACCGGATTCACCATGAGCGTGACGCCGCAGATCAACGACAGCGACACCGTATTGCTCAATTTGCGCCCCACCATCACGCGCCTGCTCGGCTATGTCAACGACCCCAACCCCGTGCTGGCTGCTGCGGGTGTTACCAGCCGCATCCCGCAATTGCAGACACGCGAGATGGAATCGGTATTGAAGATTGAGAACAACCAGATCGCCGTCATGGGCGGATTGATGCAGGACGAGATCAACAACCTGAGCGACGGCATCCCGTTGTTGGGCGATGTTCCCGTTGCAGGCGGCCTGTTCAAAAACCGCAACGACACCAAGACCAAAACCGAACTGGTGATATTCCTGCGCCCGGTGGTCATCAAGGATGCCAGCCTCGACGGCGACTTCAGCGAATTCCGCAGCAACCTGCCGGACGAGAATTTCCTCAAGCCCGAGAACGAAAAGGCGAAACCATGAGCCTGCTGCTCGACGCGCTCAAGAAGTCCGGCGAATACCAGCAGACTACCGGGCTTTCCAACATGACGCTGGAAGACGCCCCGCCTTCGCGCGCCGGCTCGGCTTCGTCCGCAGCGTCCGCAAACGCGTCGAACCGCGCTGCGGGAGAAGCCATGTTTGCAGCCAAGAAGAAAAAAACCTCTCCCGGTTTTCGCTGGACTCTCGGCCTGGTGCCCACGACCCTGCTGATTGCGACGATACTGGGGAGCGGGTACGGATATTACGTGTGGCTGGAAATCCAGCCGCCTAGCCAGCCGCCGGTTGCCATGCGCACTGCGCCCCCGCCCCCTGCTGCCCCTGTACAGCGCACGGTTGCGGCACCGGCACTGGTTCCCTTTATCGCCCCGCAGGAAAAGCCGGCCCCTGTTCAGCCGGAGCAACCGATGGTCACCGCGCGCAACGACGACTTCGACGCGCCGCGTATCACACCGAAAACCACCCAGCCACGCCGCCGCGCCGCCACATCAGGTGTCGACTTCCAGCGCAAAGCAGCGCCCGACACGGTCACGCCGGCCCTGCTCGATGCCTGGCAGGCCTACCAGCGCGGCGACTACGTCACGGCAACGCAGGGCTACCGCATGGTGCTGGGCAAGAACGCGCACAACCGCGACGCCCTGCTCGGCCTGGCCGCCATCGCGCAACAACAGGGAAATGACGAGTCGGCACAGCACTACTATCGCCAGTTGCTGGTCCTCGACCCGCGCGACCCGGTGGCACAGTCCGCCCTGATGACCTACGCACCCGATTCGGGCAATACCGAAAGCCGTCTCAAACAAATGCTGGCCGACCAACCGCGATCCGGCGCGCTGCATTTCGCGCTGGGCAACTTCTACGTCGAACAATCCGCATGGAGCGAAGCACAGCAGTATTACTTCAACGCGCTCACGCTGGAACCATCCAACGCCCAGTTTGCTTTCAATCTGGCGGTCAGCCTGGACCATCTCGGGCAGCGCAAACTCGCCGCGCAGTACTATCAACAAGCCGTGCAACTCGACACTTCCGGCAATTCCGGGTTTGACCGCACACAGGCGCAGCAACGTCTGGATGAACTGACCAACGCCCGCTGAGGAAAATGATGGCTGCACCGCAACAACAGACCCAGCAGCCCATCGGGCACTTGCTGATAGCGAAGGGGGTGATCAGCGAGGATCAGCTGCGCATCGCCACTCAGGAGCAAAACAAGACCCCGCAGCCGCTAGGCCGGCTGCTGGTGCGCCTGGGCTTCCTGTCCGAGGCCACCATCCGCGACGTGCTGTCCGAAAATCTCGGCCAGGAAAGCGTAGACCTGACCAACGTACTGGTCGACCCGGCAGCAATCACGCTCATCCCCAAAGAAATCGCGCGCCGCTACATCCTGCTGCCGCTGTCGGTAGACATCGCCAACAAGAACCTGACCATCGCCATCGCCGATCCGGACAACATCATCGCGCTCGACCAGGTGCGCGCCCTGTTGCGCGACGAATACCGCCTCTCCACCCAGCTCGCCAGCGAATCCGACATCCTGCGCGCCCTCGACCAGTACTACGGCTTCGAACTGTCCATCGACGGCATCCTGCACGAGATCGAGCCGGGCGAGATGGATCACCAGAACCTCCAGCAGGGGGTCAACGAATTCAGCCAGCCGGTGGTGCGCCTGATCGACGCGCTGCTCACCGAAGCCGTGCAGCAGGGCGCATCCGACATCCACTTCGAGCCGGAAAGCAGCTTCCTGCGCATCCGCTACCGCGTCGACGGCGTGCTGCGCC
>JAUSBC010000113.1 GCA_030652215.1 Sideroxyarcus sp. | reverse complement strand
TGATGATCACCGGCTTCGAAGTGCATGGATCATACAAACTGCTCGGCTTCGGAAATGCGGTCAACCTGCACACTGTTGCCGCGTGGACGCTGCTGACGCTCTGGGCCTTCACCATCTTCTGGCAGTTCACCACCGACGAATGGAAACAATACATTCCGACGCTGAAGAAGGTGGATGCCATGGTGCGCTATTACGCTTATGGCATCTTCCTCAATGCACCCAACCCGTTCCATAAAACAGCGGCCAAGAAGCACAACCCGCTGCAGCGTCTGGCGTACCTGGCATTGTTGTCGATGGTTTCGCCTATCATCTGGGTGTCGGGTCTGTTCTACCTCTTCTATGCATCATGGAAGAGCCTGGGCGCTGATGCCTATCTGACCCTGGAGGCGGTGGCATTCATTCATACTGCCGGTGCGTTCATGATGCTGGTGTTCTTCATCGCTCACGTCTACCTGACCACCACCGGCCATACGCCGACGGCGCACATCAAGACAATGGTTACTGGCTGGGAAGAAGTGGATTAACCCGGTTGATCACGCAATAAAAAAGCCGCTACCTGTAGCGGCTTTTTTATTGCTGCAGTTCCGGTTATTTGCCGGAACGCGCAGCCACATCGCGCAGCAGGGGCAAGTATTGCGACCAGCGCGATACGGGCCCGACATTTGAAAACACCACGATGCCGTGCTTGTCCAGAATATAGGTCGTGGGAAAAGCCGGGGCGATGTCCCGGTCGAGCATTTTCTGTCCGTCGGCCAGGGTCAGCGAACTCATCGCCTTTCCCTGCACCCCCGAATCGTGCAGCGGCAGATTCAAGTGTTGTTGCTGGGCCCAGCGGCGGGACAGGCCGAAATCTTCCTGCACCTGCAGCAAGACCATGCGAATATCGGGTGCATTGCCGAGGGCTTTATGCAGTTGTTGCAACTCAGGCATTTCATTGCGGCAGGGATGACACCAGGAACCCCAGAAATGCAGCAGCACCACTTTGCCGTGCAGATCGGAAAGCGAGACCGGTTTCCCCGATGCATTTTTGAAAGCCAGATTGTAGAAGTGCTCACCGCGTTTCAGGCCGACAGGTGCCAGCTCTGCCTGAGAGAGATTCAGATAGGGCCCCCATAGTCTGGACCAGGCCTGAGTATCGAACACAACCTTGTCGTCCAGCGCATACAGAACGCACGTCAGGCCGCTTTCCTCGTGGCAGGTTTGCAACGTATTCCGTGCTGCAGATTCTGCGGAAGGTTCGCTGCCTTTCCAGGCCCATGTGCCGCCGGGCGCAATGGCAAAAGCCCGATGCTTGTCGAATGTCAGAAAATCGCGGTAGCTTTCTTGTCCGGCGCTGTCGATATGCGGAATTGCACGGGTATCTTCCAACTCGATGGCGACTGCAATCCGGGGTGAAACAGCGAAAACAAAAAAGGCCCAGAAAACGGGCATGAAGAGAACTTTGCGGAGCATGTCGATTACCCAATAATTTGTTGCCATGTTGGCAGTATATATTTCTTGCGCGCTTTGCACGAAACCATTGGACCAATTCCCATGCAGCTGCACAGGTTTATTCACGTGCCGGAATTGTTCTGATCTGACAGCGGGGGCTTCAAACCCCTTGCCCGAAGCGGGCTTGTTGCGACGCTGAATTTCGCCTATCAGGATCAGCAATGCCTGCTGAAATGGGAGGGGGCGAAGAGGTTCCGACGAATGCCCCTATTTACAGGTTGTGAAAAAAGTCGTATATCTTTAACCACTGGAGGAATAGTACTTTTTATTTGTCTTGGTTAAGCGGTCTCTACAAGAATCGCGGTCATTACAATGAGGTGTTGATCCAGGCCATTTTCCGGCTTGTCGCCACCGGGTTTTCATCTTGAAAATTCGGGTTTGCGGCTGCTGCGGCCTCATTCAACAGCACATAGCTCGACAAACAAAAGGGGAAATCTTGATACCTCCATCAGGAAAGCCGGCCTGTGACCATAAAGTTCAGGGCACCGCGCGTCTGGAAATAGAAATATTGCACTCCCGTCGTGCGCCGTCATATTCCACGAAATGTATAACTGCGGCGCACTTGTGCCACCTTGTTGCGCGGCAGAGAGAAATGCGGAGCAATGAACTGATGCGGAATTCGTGGCCCTGGATTGAACCGCATGAAAAATATGGCGCTGCATTTTTTCTTGCTTTAACATTTGCATCATGAACGATATTACTAATGTATTTGTTGTCGACGACGATGCATCTGTGCGGAGTTCGATTTCCATGCTGCTGGATGCTGCCGGCTATACGGCGGCTCCGTTTGCGTGTGCCGAGGAATTTCTGGGCGTCTGCAGCCCGGACACGGAAGGGTGCATCATCCTGGATGTGAACATGCCCGACATGGATGGCCCCACTTTGCAGGAGGAATTGTCGCATCGCGACCTGCATCTGCCGATCATCTTTCTGACGGGGCAGGGCACTATTCCCATGACAGTGCGCGCACTCAAGGCTGGTGCAATGGACTTTCTCACCAAGCCGGTGAAAGGAGAAATATTGCTGGCCCGCGTGAAAGAAGCATTGCAGCAACTTTCCGAGTTGCGCAAGCGAGCAAAAGCCACGCAATCAGTCAATGCGCGTCTGGCTGCGCTGACCGAGCGCGAAAGGGAAGTCATGATGCTTGCCGTGGCGGGGCACACCAGCAAGGAAATCGCGCGGCGTCTTAATATCAGCTACCGCACAGTGGAAATACACCGTGCCCACGTCATGCAGAAAACGGGTACTTCCAATATGCTGGAACTGGCCCGAATAACCTCTAAACAAACCCTGTCATAAATACCAATCCCTCTACGTATTCATACTGATTTCATCGTGCCATGGCTTGGTGCTAACGTGCGATGAGGGAGATCGGTATGGATATGACGATACGCGCGGAACCGCTGGGCCGAAACGTAATTGAGGCCATTCTTGCCCGACGTTCTGTTCGCTCATATTCACCGGACAAACTCGGGCACAGTACAGTTTCGACGCTGTTGGAAGCCGCAGTACGGGCGCCCACTGCCATGCAGGAAGAGCCGTGGGCTTTTGTCGTCATTCAGGATGCACAGGTATTGAAGCAACTGTCCGACCGGGCCAAGCCGATTTTTGTCGAGGAAGTGCGCCACCGCAATACTCAGGGCAACAGACACTCTTTCGAGCATTTTGACAAACCGGATTTCGACATATTTCACGGTGCCGGTACCCTCATTGTCATATGCGCAAAGCCTGCCGGGTTATTCGTTGTGGCTGATTGCTGGCTGGCGGCCGAGAACCTGATGCTGGCGGCCTGTGATATGGGCCTGGGAAGTTGTGTGATCGGCTCATCCACATCCGTCCTGAATATACGCAAGGTAAAAGCCGAACTGGGCATTCCCGATGAGTATTCCGCAATTGCACCCATCATCGTGGGCGTACCCAGTGTAGAACCGGAGCCCGTTCCCAGAAAAGAGCCCGTGATCCTTGCCTGGAAACAATAGGGCATTCCGCAATATCAGAATACACAGACGTTGGCGGAACCGCATCCCGAATACGGGGCAATGTTCAACGAACGACAACAGAGAGGATTTATATGACAAACGAAAGCTATCTGGTGCGCCGGGAGATATACCAGAGCCTGCATGAGAAAAATGAAGCTAAAGAAAAAAATGAGATAACGTCGCGCCAAAATGCCGACTCCGGCAATGAATCCGGCAGTCCGGGAGTGGCAGAACAACGTCGCAATTATGACGAGACGGATAGATCGAGTATCGAAAAATAATAACGAATGAATGCGCCGCGAAATGCGGCGCATTTGTTCTCGGGGGAGTGTGAATCGGGAGTGGCCCTGGCAGTGTCGCCAGAGCTTCATTCCATGTAGCGCCTACCTAACAGACCCAGAGCCCAACTCATGCCAACCGGAAACGCTACATTGCGACACATGAATTGGTTGTTGTTCGGACTGACTCTGTTGTTCATGATTGTCTGGCAGGCTCCTGCGCTCTATACGGTGCAGGGATTAGCCAGCTATTTGCCGTTGCACATGTTTGCCGAGACATTTTCCATCGTGGTTTCCATGCTGGTTTTTGGCGTCGCCTGGAATGTCTACAGTACGGAACGCCCTGGCAATATCATTATTCTTGCCTGCGCGCTGCTTGCGGTTGGGTTGATCGATTTCGCCCACACGCTGTCGTTCAAGGGCATGCCCGATCTTATTTCCCCCAGTGGTCCGGAAAAAGCCATCAACTTGTGGCTGGCTGCGCGCCTGATTGCGGCATTGGCGCTGCTGACAGTGGCAATGCGTTCCTGGCAACGATCATACAGTTCGCAGGAGCGTCGAGGCATGCTTGCGGCCAGTCTTGCTGTCTCCGCAGCAGTGATCTGGCTGGGACTGGCCTATCCGCAAGCATGGCCGCGCACCTTCATCGCGGGACAAGGTTTGACACCGTTCAAGATCGGCGCGGAATACGCCATCGTCGCTATCCTGTTGATTCCTGCCGTGCTGTTTTACAGGCAGGCGCGGCAACCGCAGTCCTATGATGCAAAGGGGTTGTTCGCCGCCACGGTGATAACCATCCTGAGCGAACTGAGTTTCACTGTGTACTCCGATGTTGCGGACATCTTCAATCTGCTTGGCCATGTGTACAAAATTGTGGCCTACATGTTTATTTACCGAGCCGTATTCGTCAGTTGCGTGCGCGAGCCATTCCAGCGGCTGGATGCCGAGCTTGCTGAAAATCATCGCATAACCCAAAAGTTGCAGGCGGCTTCGATTTATACCCGCAGCCTGATCGAGGCGAGTCTTGATCCGCTGGTGACCATCAGTGCGGAAGGAAAAATTTCAGACGTCAACAAGGCAACCGAAGCGGCAACGGGCTGCAGCCGTTCCGAGTTGATCGGAACCGATTTCTCCGATTGTTTTGCCGAGCCGGACAAGGCGCGCGAAGGCTATCGTCAGGCGTTTCTGAAGGGCTTTGTTGCCGACTATCCGCTGGTTTTGCGTCACCGCGACGGGCACTGTGTCAACATGCTGTACAACGCCAGCGTCTATCGAAATGAAGAAGGAAAAGTGCTTGGGGTTTTTGCTTCGGCGCGCGACGTTACCGAGCAGCGGCAGGCGGAACTGGTGAGCTCGCAACTTGCCGCCATCGTGGAATCCTCCAGCGATGCGATCATCGGAAAATCCCTGGACGGAATCATTACCAGTTGGAATAAGGGGGCCGAGAAGATATACGGGTACACCGCCGCAGAAGCGATCGGCAAGCACATCACCATGCTTGCTCCCGCCGGGTTACAAGAGAAGGCGCGCGGTCTGCTGGAATCGGTACGCGACGGCGGCACAGTCGAGAACCATGAGACGGAACGGTTGCGCAAGGACGGCACGACGATTCATGTAGCGCTTACCCTTTCACCCATCCGCGATGCATCGGGCAAAATCGGCGGCATCTCCACCATCGCGCGCGACATCACAGAGCGCAAGCGCATGGAGCAGGAACGTTCGGCCAACCTCGGCTATTTCGAGAGCATGGACAAAGTCAACCGGGCGATGCAGGGAGCGAAAGACCTGGAAGGCATGCTGAGCGACGTGCTGGGTGTGGTGCTGGAAATATTCGATTGCGACCGGGTTGGTCTTGTCTATCCCTGCGATCCGCAGAGTCCCTCCTGGCAGATTGTGATGGAACGGGCCAAGCCGGGATACGGCACCGAATCCTCACGCGGGCCGCTGCCCATGACCGATGCTCGGGCCGATTCGATGCAATGGTTGCTGAATGCGAGCGGCCCGGTGCAATTCATTCCCGAGGACGACGGCCCATTGTCGCCGGTGGAAAGATTCGGCATCCGCTCCTTCCTGTCAGTCGCGATCCATCCCCGTATCGGCGGCGCATGGGAATTCGGCATTCACCAGTGCAGCCAGGTGCGCATCTGGAGTAACCGGGAAGAGAAACTGTTCGAAGAGATCGGCCACCGGCTGGCCGACGGCCTGAATATCATGCTGGCAAACCGCAACCTGCTGGAGAGCGAGCAGCGTTACCGTCTGGTCTTCGAGAACTCTCCGGTCTCGATCTGGGAAGATGATTTCTCGGACGTTAAAGTGCTGCTGGACGGTTTGCGGAAGGAGGGCGTGACCGACGCCGGTGTTTATTTCGAGCAGCATCCGGAAGCCATACAGCAATGTGCGCAACTGGCGAAAATCGTTGATGTGAACGCTGCAGCCCTTGAGTTGCACGGCGCCCGCAGCAAGGAGGAACTGTTGGCGGGACTGACCGATACTTTCACGCCGGAATCGTTCGAAACCTTCCGCCAGGAATTGGTCTGCCTGTGGAACGGCGGAATGCAGATGTTGCGGGACGCCGTCGTCCGCACGCTGGGCGGCGAGCTTCGCAACGTGACCGTCTATTTTACGGTGTGTCCGGGGTACGAAGAAACGCTGGGCAAGGTTATCGTTTCGCTGGTCGACATCACCGGGCGCAAACAGATGGAGGAAAGCCTGAAGCACTTGAACGAGCGCTTCTCGCTGGCCAGCCGTGCAGCCAGCCTGGGGGTGTGGGACTGGAACCTGCAAAAGAACGAGCTGGTCTGGAATGACGGGATGTACGAACTCTACGGCGTCAAACGGGAAGACTTTGCGGGCGCCTATGAAGCATGGTTGCAGGGAATACACCCCGACGATCGCGCGCTGAGCGATGAGGTCTCGAAGCAGGCACAGCGTGGCGAACGCGAATATGACACCGAATTCCGTGTGGTGTGGCCCGACGGCAGCATCCACCATCTCAAAGCCTACGGCCAATTCGTGCGTGATGCGGAGGGTAATCCCCTGCGCATGACGGGCATCAACTTCGACATCACCGAGCGCAAGCAGGCCGAAGAGAAACTGCGGCGCAGCGAGCATGGTCTGGCCGAGGCGCAGCGTATTGCCCATCTGGGCAACTGGGGACTCGACCTGGTGAAGAACACGCTGATCTGGTCGGACGAGATCTACCGCATCTTCGAAATTGATCCGGACAAGTTCGGCGCATCCTACGAAGCCTTCCTGAACGCGATTCATCCCGAGGATCGCGACATGGTAAACCGGGCCTACTCCGATTCGGTCAAGAACAAGGAGCCTTACGATATTGTGCACCGTCTGCAGATGCCGGACGGCCGCATCAAATATGTCAATGAAAAGTGCGAGACCTATTACCGTGAGGACGGCACGCCCTTGCTTTCCTTTGGAACGGTGCACGACATTACCGAGCGAAAACTGGACGAAATGGCGCTGCTGCACTTGAACCGCGAACTGCACGCCATCAGCAGCTGCAATCAGAGCCTGATGCGGGCCGACAACGAGCAGGCGCTGCTCGACGAGATTTGCCGGATCGTTTGCGAAGATGCCGGTTACCGCATGGCGTGGGTGGGGTATCCGGAGAACGACGAGGCCAAAACCATCCGTCCGGTTGCCTGGGCCGGAGTAGAGGATGGCTATCTCGCCCAGGCAGGAATCACTTGGGCGGATACGGAGCGGGGGCGCGGTCCCAGCGGTACGGCGATTCGCAGCGGAAAGAGCGTCAGCTTTGACGATTTCAGCACCGACCCCAAGGCGGCACCCTGGCGCGAGGCCGCCCTGCAGCGCGGCTATCGCTCCAGCATCTCCATGCCGCTCAAGGACGAGAAAACAAACACGTTCGGCATACTCACCATCTACTCCGGCGAGCCCAATGCTTTCACGCCGGAAGAAATACGCCTGCTGGAAGAGTTGGCAGCAGATATGGCCTTCGGCATCGTGGTGCTGCGCACCCGCGTTGAGCGCCAGCAGGCCGAAAATGAGATCAGGTCGCTCAACCGCGAGCTGGAACAGCGGGTTGCGGCACGGACCGCCGACCTTGAAGCCGCCAACAAGGAGCTTGAATCGTTCTCCTATTCGGTCTCGCACGATCTGCGTTCGCCGTTGCGCGCCATCGACGGCTTCTCCCATATTCTGCTCGAAGACTATGCTGGCACACTGGACGATGAAGGAAAGCGCATGCTCAAAATCGTGCGCGACAACACCAGTCGCATGGGGCGCCTGATTGACGATATCCTGAAATTCTCCCGTTCCGGACGGACTGAGATCAACGCGGCAGAAATCGATATGGCAAAGATGGCCCGCGAAGTTATGGGCGAACTGCAGACAGGCGTGGCGCAAGTTCCGAAGCTGCAATTTGAAGTCGGGAGTCTTCCTCCGGCAAGCGGCGACCACGCCATGATGCGTCAGGTGTTCGTGAACCTGCTCTCCAATGCCCTCAAGTTCAGTCGTACCCGCGAGACGCCCAGAATAGAGCTGGGCGCCTCCATCGAAGGGAACGAGACCGTCTATCACGTTAAAGACAATGGCGTCGGGTTCGACATGCAGTACGCCGACAAGCTGTTCGGCGTGTTCCAGCGTCTGCACAGCGTGGAGGAATTCGAAGGCACCGGGATCGGGCTGGCCATCGTCAAACGCATTATTACCAGGCACGGCGGACGGGTGTGGGCTGAAAGCAAGATTAATGAAGGAGCGACGATCTATTTTTCTTTGCCGACCTCTCCGGGGGAACCGGGAAATTGATGAATTCATGCAGAGGAGGATCGGTGTTCGGCGGTGGTTGCCGGTATCGACAGCAATTTCGGTGATGGCAACTGGAAAGGAGAAGCACAATGAATCCTGATACCACATTGGAACTGCGCAAATTTGTTGTTCCGGAGTTTGTTTATGGCGCTGGTGCATTGAACCAAATCGGGCGATACGCCAGGAATTTCGGCGCCCATAAGGTATTGGTAGTCACCGACCCGGGCGTGGTTCAAGCCGGGTGGGTGGAAAAAGCGCTTGGTTCGCTCAACGCCGAAAATATACCCTGGGTAGTCTTTCAGGACGTCACACCCAATCCCAAGGATGACGAGGTTGCTGCCGGTGTCCGGTTTTTCCGGGACAACGCGTGCGACATCATCATCGCGGTGGGCGGGGGCAGCCCGATGGATTGCGCCAAGGGCATCGGCATCGCCTTTGCCAATGAAAAAAACGTATTGGAGTTCGAGGGGGTGGACGAGGTACAGATGCCCGGTCCGCCCTTGATCTGCGTCCCCACCACGGCCGGCAGTTCGGCCGATGTCTCGCAGTTCGCCATCATCAACGATACGAACAGGAAACTGAAGATCGCCATCATCAGCAAGACGGTGGTGCCCGACGTTGCGCTAATCGATCCCGAAACCACGACCACCATGCCTGCGGAATTGACGGCCGCCACCGGTCTGGACGCGCTGGTTCATGCCATGGAAGCTTACGTTTCCAATGCCAGTTCGCCGATCACCGATCTGAACGCTTTGGCAGCCATTCCGCTATTGATAGGCGACATAGTCCCGGCCATCGAGAATCCGCAGGACATGAAATACCGCAACAACATGATGCAGGGCAGCCTGCTGGCGGGACTGGCTTTCTCCAATGCCAGCCTGGGTCTGGTGCATGCCATGGCGCACAGCCTTGGCGGCTTGCTGGGTCTTCCCCACGGGATGGCCAATGCGCTCTTGTTGAATCATGTGGTGGATTTCAACTACACGTCCGCTCCGGAGCGCTACGACAGAATCGGACAGGCGATGGGCATTGAAATGAACGGCACAACCGCCGGGAAGCGCAAGGACGCACTGTTGAACGCCATCGTCACGTTGCGCGAAAGGACTGGCATCAGAACGACCATTGGCGCGCTGGGCGTCACCCGGGAAGATATCCCGCAGCTTTCCATCAACGCATTCAACGATCCCTGCCTGGCTACGAATCCCCGTCAAGCCAGCGTGCAAGAAATCAAGAGGATATATGAAATGGCGCTCTAAACCGGACGATACCGGGCCATCGCTGCGCGACAAGATCATTGGCTTGGGAGAGCGCTCGATCCGCAAAAGCTACTATCCCCAGCTTCAGCATCAGGTTGATGATCTGAAAAAAGCGCGCGGCAAATTGGCCGACAGCGAGGCTCGTTACCGTGCGCTGGTTGAGAATATCAATGACGTGATTTTCAGTTTGGACCTCAAGGGATCGGTTACCTATATCAGCCCCGTCGTACACAACTTCGGCGGGCTGACGCCGGACCAGGTTGTCGGAAAGCTAATCTGGGAATTCATTCATCCGGATGATCACTCCGCTGTCGCGACCGCCTTTGACCGCGTTCTGACGGGGCATCTGGAACCATTGGAATTCCGGGTGATCGACAGGCAAGGCAAACTTTATCATGTGCGCACGTCCAGCCGGCCGCTGCTGGAGGAAGGGGGCGTTGTCGGTCTGACCGGCGTTATGAGCGACATCACCGAGCGCAAACGCGCGGAAGAAGAAATCCACAAGCTCAATCAGGAACTCGAACAGCGTGTCGCCGACCGCACAGCCCAACTGGAATTCGCGAACAAGGAACTGGAAGCGTTCTCCTATTCTATTTCGCACGACCTGCGTTCGCCGTTGCGTGCCGTAGACGGCTTCTCACTCATACTGCTGGACGACTATGCAGACAAGCTCGACGAAGAAGGCAAACGGTTGCTCAACGTGGTCCGCGACAACACCTGCCGCATGGGGCAACTCATCGATGACATGCTGAAATTTTCCCGTACCGGCCGGTTGGAAATGACACCTTCCAATATAGACATGGAGAAGATGGTACGCGAAGTTGTGGAAGAACTGCAGACCTCGGTAACACAAATTCCCAATCTGCAATTCGAAATTGAAAGAATTCCTGGGGCCAGCGGCGACAGCGCCATGGTGCGTCAGGTATTCGTGAATCTGCTCTCCAACGCTATCAAGTTCAGCCGTAACATGAAAGCCCCCAGCATCAGGGTGGGCGGTTCCATTGAGGGAGATGAAGCCGTTTATTACGTCAAAGACAATGGCGTCGGTTTCGACATGGAGAAAGCCGACAAACTGTTCGGCGTGTTCCAGCGCTTGCACAGCATGGATGAGTTCGAGGGCACCGGAATCGGACTGGCCATCGTCAAGCGCATCGTCACCCGCCACGGCGGACGGGTGTGGGCCGAGGGCAGGATTAACGAAGGTGCGACGATTTATTTCACGTTGCCGCAAGCAAGGCTTCAGAACGAATAGCGACAACCGGGAGAAACAGCAAATGTCCAGTGACGGCACATCGTCTTTTCCGGCTTCGGCGGCATCTTCCACGGTTTTCATCCGGCGGATGGTGTGGGGCGTGGTGTCGATCAATCTGTTTGTGTTCGGCATGGTGGTATTTTCGCTGCAGCAGAGTTACGGCGAATATGAAGAACGTGGCGAAATTACGGCGCAAAATCTGTCGCAGATGTTGGCTCAGGATATCGGCAGGGAATTCGAAAAAATCGACGTCACGCTTTATTCTGCGGTTGACGAAATCGAACACCAACTTGCCCGCGGCGGTATCGACAGGAAAATGCTGAATACCTTTCTTGAACGGGTGCAAAAACGTGTACCGGAGATCATCAGCATGCGTACGACCGATGCGGCGGGCATTGTCCGTTATGGGCAGGGTGTCGATCCGGGGGGGCGACTGAACAACTCCGACCGGGAGTATTTTTTCCTGCATCGCGACAACCCCGGCGCGGGGGTTGTGATCTCCAAGCCGGTTTTCGCTCGCATCGACAAACGCTGGGTCATTCCCATTTCGCGCGCGTTCCGCCTGCCGGACGGTTCTTTCGGAGGCGTGGTCTATAGCAATGTAGCACTGGAGCATTTGGCGAAAGTATTTTCTTCCATTGGTGTCGGCCGGCGCGGCAGCGTTTCGCTGCGCGACGCGGAACTGACAATTTATGCGCGGTTTCCGGTACCCGAGGATGGCGCCAAAGTTATTGGACACAAACTGGATGTGCCGGAACTGCAAGCACTGGTTCAATCCGGGAGTGATGCCGGAACTTACGTTTCCAGCCATACGGTCGATGGCGTCGAGCGGAAATTCGCCGTCAGGCGGATCGACAATTTACGTCTTTACGCCGTGGTCGGTACGGCCACCGACGAATTCATGGCACCGTGGCGGGCGCAGGCCGCCAAGGTGCTAATGCTGGAGACGCTGTTTTTCCTGACCACACTGATTTCATCGTGGTTGATTTATCGCGGCTGGAAACTCCAGATGGCCGCCACACTGGAGTTGGCGCGTAACGAGGAAAAATTCCATACGGTGGCCGACTATACCTACGACTGGGAATACTGGGAGGGTGCGGGGCGCGAAATGCTCTATATGTCGCCCGCGTGCGAACACGTGACTGGATATTCCTTGCAGGAATTCATGGCAACCCCGGAACTGCTTGCGCGCATCACCCATCCCGACGATGTTCACCTGCTGGAAAATCACCGGCACGATGTCGCAGACGTAAAGGAAGCAGAGCTGGACTTTCGCATCGTGCGCAAGGATGGCGGAATACGCTGGATTGCCCATGTCTGCCAGCCGGTGTTCGGGCGCGACGGCCAGTTCATGGGGCGGCGGATCAGCAATCGCGATATCACCGAACGCAAGCAGGCCGAGGATGCGTTATCCACACTCAATACCGAGCTGGGACGTCGGGTGGCACAACGCACCGCCGAACTCGAAACGGCCATCTACGATCTGGAGAACTTCAACTATTCCGCTTCTCACGATCTGCGCATACCGTTACGGGCAATCGACGGATTCTCATGGATACTCATCGACGAACATTCGCACCAACTCGATGCGGACGGGAAAAGACTGCTGAAAGTGATACGCGACAACACGCGAAAAATGTCGCTTCTGATCGACGATATGCAGGCCTTCTCCCGCACCGGTCGCATGCCGATGGTGCTCGCTGAAATCGATATGCAAGAACTGGTGCGCGAGGTTATTGCGGAATTTAAAACGGAAGCCGTCGGGCGCGATATCGAATGGAAGATAAACAGTATGCCGCCCGCAATTGCCGACCGGGCCATGTTGCGCCGGGTCCTGTCCAATCTCCTTGGAAATGCGATCAAGTTCACCCGCACCCGGGCTTCCGCGCGGATCGAAGTGGGAGCGGTATCGTCGAACCAGGAAATTGCATATTTCGTGAAGGACAACGGAGTCGGATTCGACATGAAGTATGCAGACATGCTGTTCGGCGTATTTCGTCGCCTGCACGCAGTGGAGGAATTCGAGGGGGCCGGGATCGGACTCGCTATCGTAAAACGCATCATTGTCAAACATGGCGGACGGGTGTGGGCGGAGGGCAAGGTCGACGAGGGGGCAACGATCTATTTTGCATTGCCGCATACGGATCGTCCGGGCGCATGACATCGAGCAGAGGCGAACCATACATGTTCAGTGCAAACACAATGGGGTTTTGGGCACTTCGGCACTGCCTGCATTTTTCCATGCTGGAAATGGGGATACGATATGAATATTTCGCTGCATAATCACGACATGCGCAAGGCCGTCACCATCGCCCTGATTTCCGGTTTGCTGCTATCGCAGCTGTCTGCTGCAATGGCGGACGATTTCGGTATTCCCGTGCAAAGTCCGTCCACAACCGGCTCGCCGAACGTCGCGAACGGGATTGATGACAGCGCAATCTCCAGGGACGTGGCCGATATGGACATCGGCGAGCTGGTGAATGTGCGCGTCTCGCCCTTCGATGTTTCTTCCCGTCTGGACAACGGCTACCGTGCTTCGAACTCCGTGTCCGGCTCGCGCTTCGATACACCCATCCGCGATCTGCCGTTCGCCATTCAGGCCTTTACCGAATCTTTCATCAAGGATCAGAAACCGGTAAATATCTTCGACGTGGCGCGCTATTCGCCCGGCGTCACTTACCGCAGCAACGACTTTAACGAGGGCAATGCCAACCTCGCCATCCGCGGCTTCGCCGTCAGCGCCACGCCCGGCAACGTGCAGATACTGCGCGACGGCTTTCACGGCCCGTCGATTTTCGATTTCACCAACATATCGCGCGTGGAGGTGGTCAAGGGGCCTGCCTCGTTCCTGTACGGCCAGGTCGCGCCCGGCGGCATTGTCAATGTCATCACCAAGACCCCGCAGCCGAAGTTCGCGGCCGTTTCCCATGTCGCGTATGGCTCCTACGACCAATACCGCCTGGATGCCGACGTGACCGGGCCGGCGTCGGAAACGCTGTTCTATCGGGTTGCCGCTTCCTACGACCGGGACATGCATTACTGGGACCCTTATGACGCTCACTCCACCGACATCGCCCCGTCCCTGCTGTGGCAGCCCAACGAGCGCGTGAGCGTTTCCCTCAAATACGAAAATTTCCGCAAGGTCGAAACGCCGCAAGTCATGCAAAAGCCCGGTTACAACACGCAGTCCGGCCTCGTGCCGACCGCGGCCGATCCCAACTTGTCCGGCGTCGATGTGCCCGGACTGCCCGACAATTGGAACAGCATGGCCTACGCCGACTTCCGCAATAGCGACACCGACAGCCTGAGCGCATGGCTGGACTTCAAGGCCGACGATCACTGGAACCTGCGCGGCGGCTACTCGCATCAGGCGTACACGGTCGATGCAGTCTTCTCCGGCAACCTCGGCATGGCCAACAACACCACACTGCTGCAAGGCCGCCGCTTCCGCCGCCAGATCTACGACAACCGCGGTGACACCTATCAGGTCGACGGCGTCGGCAAATACCGTTTCGACCATGCCAGCCTGAACCTGCTCTTCGGTGCGCAATACGTCGACCGCAGCTTCGACAACTGGGCGGGGCAGGCGCCCAACGACCCGGCGCTCGGCGCCAACCCGACCGAGTCGCCGCTACCGCTGTGGGACTTGAGCAATCCCGCCACCTGGAACCGCATCGTCTCGATTCCGCTCTCCGCGCTCACCGCCAACCAGACAAGCCAAACCACCAACTATGTGGACAGATCGGTTTATGCCGGCAGCACCTTCGGCTTCTTCGACGACCGCTTGCACGTTCTTGCCGGCTGGCGCCGGACTGCGACGGAAAGCCAGCTCACCAACCGGCTGACCGGCCAGGCCGGCGCCAGGATGGCCGACAGCATGGTCACTCCCCAATACGGTGTGCTCTACAAATACACACCGGAATTTTCGCTGTTTGCGTCCTATGCAGAATCGTTCGTGCCGGGCACGCAGATACTCAACAATCTCGACGGTAGCAGCACGCCCGCCGCACCGACGCGGGGGAGGGGGTTCGACATCGGTATCAAGGGCGAGATGCCGGACGGCAGCGTTTCGGGAACGCTCACCTGCTACGACATCCGCAACCGCAACATCGTCAACGACGTCGCCTTTACCAACACCGGCGGATCGGTGGAAATCTACAACGTGCAAAGCGGCGAGCAGCGTTCGCGCGGCCTGGAGCTGGATGTCACGGCCGCGCTGCGCGACAACTGGCAACTCTACTTTTCCTACAGCTACATGCATGCGCGCATCACCGAGTTCAGCGGCAACGATGACGCCATCCTTGCGCAGGACACGGCTGCGCTCGATGCGGCGGGGCAGGCGAACTACAAGAACGTGCTGCGCTTCCATGACGCGCCGCTACAGATGAGCGCGCCGCATATCGCCAACCTGTGGACGCGCTACGATTTCAGGGGTGGCTTGCATGTCGGCGGCGGCTTCAATTATGTGTACGACCAGACGCTGTTGCCCGATGCGCCGGCAAGCGCCCATCAGACCTATCTGCTCGTCAATGCCCAGATCGGTTACGCCTGGGCATGGCGCGATCAGCGCATGAGTGTGGATCTTACGGGCAAGAACCTTGCCGACGCATACTACCGTCCATCGCAAAGCACGCGCAGTCGTCCGCGCGAGTTCCTTCTTACGTTCACGGCCCGTTTATGAACCAGGCCCGTCTGCTTTCGCGGTGCATGGGTCTGTTCCGTCCGGCTGCTTCAGCGGAAAGGCCGGGCAGGAGAGGTCTGTCGCGGGACAATGCCCGGATCGTCATTCTGGGGGTACTGTTATGCTGTTTATTGCCCGCCATGGCAGCGAGAGCGGCGCAGACGAATGCAAATCCGCAACAGGTCGAAGCCGCATTTCTGCGGAATTTTGCGCGCTACGTGACGTGGCCTGACCATGCTTTTGCAGATGAGCATTCTTCATGGAATGTCTGCATCCTGGGTAACGATCAATTCGACGGTGTTCTGGAAAAAACGCTGTATGGACGAACGGAGCAGGGGCGCTCGTTCAAAATATTTCACGCGGCCGAACTGGAACGCTTGCCGTCCTGCCACATCGTGTTTGTCGGGTTCAAAGATAGCGCAAAACGCCGTGCCGCCCTTGCCGGATTGAAGATGCAACCGGTGCTGACGGTGGGCGATGCTCCCGAGTTTTTGCGGGAAGGCGGAATCATCCGCTTCCGGGTCGGGGAGCACGTGGAAATGAGCATCAACCTGGACCAGGCGCGCTCCGCATCATTAGCGATTCCGACCAAGATGCTGGAAGTCTCGCACGAAGTGGTGGAGAACGGGATGCCGAGGAGGTGGAGATGAACATGTTCCGGCAATTGACCCTGCGCAGAAAGCTCGTATTTGCGCTGGCGGCGGCGGCGGCCCTGGCCTTTATCGTGGCGGGTACGGCGTTCATGTTGTTCGAACGTCTGACGCTGGAGCAGCGCGCGCGGCAGGTCATGGAGCCCTACGCGCAACTGGTTTCCGTAGGGGCGGATGCGGCGGTCGCTTTTGCGGACTCCGGCCGAGCCCAGGAAATTCTCGATACCTTGCGCGCCAATCCGCAAATCGTGGAAGCGCAGATCCACTTTGCGAACGAACGGGTACTGGCCCGCTACAGCAACGGTTCCAATGCGGAATTGCCGCACCATCCGGACGGCCTCGAAGGCGTTTATCTGCATCCGGATCACAACACCGCAGAACTGGTGCACAGCCTGCAAGACGGCGCGCATCTGTATCTCGTCATGAACCTCAACGAACTCAACCGGCAAACCCGCAGCGCCTTGCTGGTGTTTGCCGCAGGCATGCTTGTCCTGCTGGCTACCAGTATTCTCGGTCTGCTGGCGGTTCTTCAGCGTGCCATCGTCCGCCCCATTTCATCCCTGGCCGAGACTGTCGACCAAGTGCGCACGCATGCCGATTACAGCCGCCGCGTACCGGCTTCCGACACTGACGAGGTGGGGCGGCTGGGCCAGGACTTCAATGCCATGCTGGAATCAATCCATGAACGCGAGGCAGATTTGCGCCGGCTTACGCTTTTCCAGCAAACGATTCTGGACAATGTGGCTTACGGCATCATCACCACCGATTCCGCCGGGACAGTCACCAGCTTCAACCCGGCAGCCGAGCGCCTGTTGTGGTACTCGGCAAAGGAGGTGGTAGGTAAACAGACTCCGTTATGTTGGCACGACCCGCAGGAAATCGAACGCCATGCCCAGCGCTTGTCGCAGGTGCTGGGCATGCACATCACGCCGGGATTCGAGGTATTTGTGGCGCGTACGAAGCTCAAGATGCCCGAAGAGAACGAGTGGACCTACATCCGCAAGGACGGGGTGCGTGTGCCGGTATTTCTGTCCGTGACCGCGCTGCGGGGAGAGACCGGCCAGATATCGGGTTTCATCGGGCTGGCTTACGATCTCACCGAGCGCAAGCGCGCGGAAGAAGAGATCCGCAGGCTGAATCAGGAACTCGAACAGCGCGTCACCGAGCGCACAGCCCAACTGGAATCCGCCAACAAGGAACTCGAAGCATTCTCCTATTCGGTGTCGCACGACCTGCGCACGCCGCTGCGCGCCATCGACGGGTTTTCAAAAATACTGCTGGACGGCTATATCGACAAGCTGGACGACGAGGGCCGGCGACTGCTCAATGTGGTGCGCGACAATACCGGACGCATGGGGCAACTGATAGACGACATGCTGCAGTTCTCCCGTACCGGAAGAGTGGAATTCACTTTTTCGGAGATCGACATGGAGAGTATGGCACGGGATGCATTTGCGGATCTCCAATCCTCCAATCCGGGTTCCAAAGCGCAATGCGAGATCGAACATATTCCGCCGGCCAGGGGAGACCGTGCCATGATGCGACAAGTGTTTGTCAATCTGCTCTCCAACGCCATCAAATTCAGCCGAAACAAGGAGACGCCTGCAATCAGGGTGGGTGCATTTGCCGAGGGGGACGAAACCGTCTATTACGTGAAAGACAACGGTGTTGGACTCAATATGAAATACGCGGACAAGTTGTTCGGTGTGTTCCAGCGTTTGCATAGCATGAACGAGTTCGAGGGCACCGGCATCGGGCTTGCCATCGTCAAACGCATTGTCACCCGTCTCGGCGGCCGGGTGTGGGTGGAAAGCGAACTCAACGAGGGGGCCACAATCTATTTTGCATTACCAAGCATGGAGGTGAATCATGAATAACGAACTCAAGGAAGTCGAGATACTGCTGGTCGAGGATAATCCGACCGATGCGGAACTCTGCATACGAACGCTCAAGAGCAACAGTCTTGCAAACAAGCTGTTCTGGGTTAAGGACGGTGCCGAGGCGCTGGATTTTCTTTTTGCCAGCGGCGCCTATGCCGATCGCAACGTGACGATCACGCCCAAAGTCATCCTGCTGGATTTGCGCCTGCCCAAGGTGGATGGCAAAGAAGTCCTGCGCCGCATCAAGGCGGACGAGCGAACCAGGGCCATACCCGTGGTGGTACTGACTTCTTCAAAAGAAGACCGGGATGTAGCGGAAAGTTACCAGCTGGGCGTCAACAGCTATATCAGCAAGCCGGTCGGGTTTGAAGAATTCACCCGGACCGTGAAAGAGCTGGGCCTGTACTGGTTGCTGATCAATCGCCCTCCGAGTTGACGTTAATTTCTGCGTTGCGCTCGAACCGCCGCATCAGGCTTTTCGAAAACGCGCCATGCGCATCCGCGAGACCGTGTGCCAGTTATTGACACACCGCCCAAGCGGCCTATTGCTGTTTGCAGAACGAGACCGGCCATATATCTATTACAGCCGGCAAGGAGAATAAAGTGACCGATCCGTTACATATATTAATGCTGGAAGATACGCCGACCGATGCCGAATTGGCGCAACATGAATTGCGCAAGGCCAACATCGAATTTGTCCCGTTGCGTGTGGAGACGCGGGACGCTTTCATTCGGGCACTCGAAGAGTTTCGTCCGGATCTTATTCTTTCGGACTATCACTTGCCCGATTTCAACGGCATGGACGCGCTGGAGATCGTGCGGCGCGACCACCCTGAAATTCCGGTGGTGATGGTCACCGGCGCGCTCAGCGATATCGAGGCCGTGGAGTTGATTCATGCGGGCGCCAGGGATTATGTGCTGAAGGACCGGCTGGCCCGTCTGGCGCCCGCGGTACAAAGGGCGCTGTCGGCGGAACAGGGAGTGCGCGCGCGCAATGCGGCAGAGAAGGCTATGCGCGAAAACGAGGCGAAGTTTCGCGCGCTGGTGGAATCTTCCAGCGATTGCATTTGGGAGATCGACGAGCATGCCGTTTACACTTATGCCAGTCCGCAGGTGCAAGCCATGCTGGGTTACAGCGTCGAGGAAATACTCGGCAAGACGCCGTTCGACCTGATGCCCGCAGATGAGACGGAGCATTTCAGGGAGAGGCTGGATTCCATTCTGCAAGAGCGGAAGCCGTTCCGGCTGTTTGAAAATACCAATCTGCACAAGGACGGGCGGGTTGTTTTTCTGGAAACCAGCGGAACGCCGATTTTTGACATGCAGAACGTTTTCAAGGGCTATCGCGGAATAGATCGCGACATCACCGAACGTAAACAGTCCGAGAAGGCGCTCCGTGCCAGCGCGGAAAAGCTGGAGCAAACGCTGATGCAAACCATCGAGACCATCGCCTCCACGGTTGAAGCGCGCGATCCCTATACCGCAGGCCACCAGCGGCGGGTGGCGGCGCTTGCCAGTGCGATTGGCCGCGAAATGGGGCTTTCCGACCATGACGTGCGCGGGCTTTATCTGGCTGCCTGTATCCACGACCTCGGGAAGATACGCATACCGGCCGAGATACTCAGCAAACCGGGAGCGCTCAACCCGATCGAGTACGAGATGATCAAGACCCATTCCCAGATCGGTTACGACATTATCAAGGATACGCAATTTCCGTGGCCGATCGCGCAAATGGTATTGCAGCACCATGAGCGTCTGGATGGCACGGGCTATCCGGGCAATCTGAACGGCGAGCAGTTGCTGGTCGAGGCCAAGATACTGGGCGTTGCGGATGTGGTGGAGGCGATGTCGTCGCACCGGCCGTATCGCCCCAGTTTGGGATTGGATGCTGCGCTGCAGGAAATATCCGACAAACGCGGCGTGCTTTATGACCCGGTGGCGGTGGATAAATGCATCGCTTTGTTCCGGGACAATCTGTTCGACTTCGATGTAAAAGTGATCAAGTGATCAGCTGAGCCGGGGGAAGCCATGCCGCGAGGAAGCAAATTTCATCCGCATGTTTTGGGTAACGTCGCATCCATATAGGCATTGGTTGGCAATTGCATGAGCAGCGTAAAGTAAGGCCAGTTGAAATCGTCTTCGGACTGCGACAAGTGCTTGCTTAATCTGAGCGCACTGCACAATTGAAGTATCCTGTTCATATCGCTGTCTGTTGCAGCCGTCGACGGAATATCCAGGGCTATGTCGCTGCATGGCTGGACTGCAAATTCAAGTTCTTCCAGCCCGTCGTTGCAAGAGCCGCAAGTCACAAACAGTGCCGGTTCGGGTATTTCAATTCTGCGGATGGTCAATTTCGGCTCCACCTCGGCCGAATACATGCAATGAAATACATTCATCAGCACGATGCTGCCATGAGTTTCCTTCAGCAGTGTGATCGCATGTTTGGCGGATTTGGCAATGGAAACCGCATAGCCGTCCGATTTCAAAAGTCGCGCAAGTATTTCCCGCCCGTAAAGATACTTCTCCACAAGAATAATTTGCACTGCCGTCTCCTTCGCTTAACTCAGGATCATTGCGATCCCGTCAAGAATTGCCATGTCGAGGCTGCCGTACTGGTCAAGAATTCAAAACACATCGGTTATGGCACAGTGAATGTGGATCTTTAACGTTCCGGCAGGCTGTAGCCCTGCTTGCGAAACAGGCGCAGGCAGATTTCCGATATTTCCACATCGTAGACAGAGCCGCTGCCACGCTCGATTTCCGCAAGCGCTTTGTCAATGCCCTGTCCGGGCCTGTAAGGGCGGTGCGATGCCATTGCCTCGACTACATCCGCCACTGCCATGATGCGTGACTCCAGCAGGATTTTGTCTCCCTTCAGCCCGTGCGGGTAGCCGCTGCCGTCGATACGCTCGTGATGCTGCAATGCCACGTCCGCCACCGGCCAGGGAAAACCCACATCCTTCAGGGCATCGAATCCGGACTGGGGATGATCCTTGATCAACATATATTCGGAAGAGGTGATTCTGCCGGGCTTGGCGAGAATCTCAGCCGGAATGCTGATTTTGCCGATGTCGTGCAATTGCCCGGCTACCCGCAATCCCTCTATCCGGGATTCATCCAGACCCAACTCGCTCCCGATGGCGGCTGCCACATTGGCCACCCGTCGTTCATGCCCCACGGTGTAGGGATCGCGCATTTCGTTCAGCGTGGTTGCCACATTCACGGTGCGCATGAATGCGTCTTCGAGTTGTGCAACGTAACGTTTGATCTGCTCGTCGGCGATCTTGTGTTCGGTGATGTCCTTGATCACGCCATCGTAGGAAATAAGATTGCCGGAAGTATCTTTGAACATGATGGTGGTATCGCTAACCCAGCGAATTTTCCGGTCTTTGCGGATGATGCGGTATTCAACAGGCGCAATATCCACGCCCGCCAGAATCTGATGCACATGTTTCCGGATCTTGTCGCGATCCTCCGGTGCGACGATCTGAATCCAGAGAAACGGATCGCTGGCGAATTCCTCGGGTTTATAACCGGTCACCATCACGCAGCCCGGGCTATGCCGGGAATCCACTGCGAGACCGTTTTCAATGCGTACTGTGTACTGATAGTCGGTAAGGCCCTCGGTGATGCGCTTGTAGCGAGCTTTGCTTTCCAGGAGCTGAATCTTTACCTGCTGCCGTTCGGTGATGTCGCGGATGTTGCATTGAACCACTTTGTCGCCATCGACCAGATAAGCATTGATGATGAACTCCACATGAAATGTTCGACCATCCTGCGCAACCAGCTGCAAATCATCATAGCGGCTGTATTTCTTCCGTTGCAGTTCCATGAAATCCTGCTTGCTTGCCAGAATTTCCTTGAAGAATCCCAGGTCCCAGATCTTTTTGCCGAAGAATTCCTTATGCGAATAACACAGCATCTTGATCAAATACGGGTTGACGTCCACGACCACACCGGTCTCGGCATCCACGACCAGTATTCCGTCCTTGGTGGACTCGAATAGACGGCGGTAGCGCAGCTCCGAAGCAATCAATTTATTGTTGGTCAGCTTGTGTTCTGCCTCGTGGGCGAAGTTGTCCAGCGCAAAACACACGTCCGACACCATTTCGATCAGCAGCTTGCGCGCATCCGCGCCGAACGCATCCGTCACTTCGGAATACAGCGATAGGGAACCGATGACGCTGCCGTTTCGATACAGCGGCAATGCCGCTGCGGCTCCCCAATCTATGCGCAAACTGCTATCAAGCCGAGGGGCGGTGAGCGGGTCGTTCAGGAAATCCTGAATCCACAGCGGTTTTTCTTCGCGTATGGCAATGCTGATCGGCCCGTGTCCGGCGGGGTCGTCGCCATTCACTGAAATCTCGATGCTATCAAGATAGGCCAAGCCGTCGCCGTACGATGCAACCGGCTTGACCCGTTGGCTGTACTCATCCACCAGCCCGATCCATGCCATCGCCATCCCGCCGAACTTCACCACGGCCCGGCAAATCGCCTGGAACAACTCGTCCTCGTTGGCACTACGCACAATGGCCTCATTGCACTCGCTCAATGCGGCATAGAACTGGGGCATGTGCCGGGTACGATTTTCGTTTTTAGCGCATTTTCCAGCATCGCATAAAACATCAATACGGGGAGGGATGGGTGCCGACCGGCCCCCGATTTTTTTCATCGTCCCGGATGCGGGGGCGATTGTGTAAGTGCCGACGCCAGCCTGTGCTGCTTTCGTGGTCTTGCTCATGTCCAAACCTCTGACTCAAATATGTTTCAAGTTCGCATCGGACTGAAAGAAATCGCCAGGGCAATCCTGCCCATTGAAGCATCTATCGGACAAAGCCCCCGTAGCACATCGCCGAAAGGGCGGCTTGGATCATGCGGCAGCCAATTCGGCTGAAGGATGAACAAAAATTCTCAACGAGCGGCTCCCGTCATATCCGATGTAGGCAATACTCAAGTTGCTTGAAAAGACATCGCCCTGGCGTTTCAGTCCCTTAAAGCAATGGCCGCAACGACAAAGATAACTGAGCGATGGATTGAATTTTCCCGACTGAACTAGCTCGACTCCCGTTAGCTGGGGAAACAGCATGGAAATATGGTGCCAGACCAGATCGCTGCGCTGGAAGCCGAACAACGACTCGATTCGCGGGTTGCAATCCTGAATCATGCCGCGCTCGTCAAGCGACAGCGCCGGTGGTTCGTTCTGTGCGGCGAGGTTTGTATCAACCCACCGCTGCATTTTTGCATAGGCCGACAATTCCGTTTTGCATGCGGCGCCAGTTTCTATCTGCGAGCACATTTCATTCTCCTTTGACATTGCCTTAAGGAAGGTTTTTTTGGAGTGAGCAAAACTACTGCTGTGCTGCAATAAGCGAAATACGGAGGAATACGTACGTGGAAGTACGTGTTATTGATGATGCCTGATATGGACGGCCAGAACCGACTTACACATTGTCGGTGACACACTTTCCCGATGCGGCGAGGAAAATTCGAGAATGTATTGTGGGAATTAATACGCATTTGTGCGTATATCCAACTACAGGAATTGGCTGTACGGTTCTGAACATAAATATAAATATCCCGCAAATCGGGACTTCCCCCGGGTTCGTCCTTGACGACATTTGCAATGCCGCAGGAATAGTGTGTAGAGATATTTTGGGATAGGGAAGAACGAAAATGAAAAAAATCCTTCTGGTTGACGATTCGAGCACCATTCTGCTCAGCATGAGCGCCATACTTTCCAAAGCGGGCTACGAAGCGGACAAAGCCTCCAGTGCCGACGAGGGGCTGATCAAGCTCAAAGGCGGGTTGAAGCCGGATCTGCTGATCACCGATCTCAATATGCCCGGCATGAACGGCATCGAATTCATCAAGGAAGTTCGCAAACTGCCCGATCACCGTTTCATGCCCATCCTGTTTCTGACCACCGAATCCCAGCAATCCAAGCGCGATGAGGCCAAGGCGGCCGGGGCGTCCGGCTGGCTGGTCAAGCCGGTCAATGCGGAACAATTGATAGGTACCATCAAGCTGGTAGTCAAATAACCGAAGCCGCTCAGGGCGACCCCGTGTCAATCGACATCAAATTGTACAAGCGGAGGCATCTCAAGATCGCGCTGTTCGCGGCAGTAGTTTGCTCGATTATGGTGCTGCTGATGTATGTCCCGATACACGAATGGACGACCGCCATGTTCGGCCACAATGGCCGTTACGTCGATGCGCTTGGGACGTTTTTCATCGTCATGCTGAGCTTCTCGATCAGCAACATGGTTTCCATGGCGGTCTTCAGCGACGACATGGTGGGAATGAGCACACTAGAACAGCAGCTCGACAAGAAAATTGTCAGCGACGAAAGCATCATCAACAGTGCAGCCAGCGACCTGGGCGAGCTGCCCACCCTGACCAGGTTGCTCAACGAGCAACTGCATGCCATCACCACTGAAACCGAAAATTCCGCTCTGTCCATCATGGAGCGGCTGCAGGCCATCGACGGGGTGGTCAACGAATTGCTGGAAACGGTCACTGCCAGTGCCAAAGAGGCCGATGTCATGATCGAGTCTGGCGAGAAAAGCATCGGGTCGAATGTGGCGTTGATCGAAAACCTCAACCGCTACATTCAGGAGCGCTATGCCGAATTCGAAGCCGACCGCGAAAGCATCACGATCGTGGTGAATCAGGCGGAATCGTTGAGCGACCTGGTGGAACTGGTCAAGCACATTTCTTCGCAAACCAATCTGCTCGCGCTCAATGCAGCCATCGAGGCGGCGCGCGCGGGCGAGATGGGCAGGGGGTTTGCAGTGGTGGCGGACGAGGTGCGCAAACTGTCCGCCGAAACGGATAACGCCGTTTCGAAAATCCACGACGGCATCGGCAATGTGGCCAACACCATTGAGCTACAGTTCAAGAACAAACTCGAACATTCCAGCATCCAGCAACAGAAAGACGTGCTCGAAAACTTCTCCAAGCATCTCGACAGTATGGGCAGCAACTATCGCGCACTGATGCAGCGCGACAAGGACATGATCGCGCAACTGGGCGTCACCAGCCAGAAATTGTCTTCCATGTTCATGGAAGTACTGGCAAGCATCCAGTTCCAGGATGTTACGCGACAACAGATCGAACAGGTGCAGAAAGCCCTGACCCGTCTCGATTCCCATATCGCGCAGTTGGTCGAGATGCTGCGCACCAAGGATTTCACCAGTGCGGCATCAATCAAGGAGCACATAGAGCAGATATACGAGGGCTATGTCATGGACAAGCAGCGCGACGTACACCACTCGGCCCTCGGAGAGAACGCCCCGGCACAGGGCGCTTCCGCAGCGCCGGCGAAAATCGAACTGTTTTAGCGTTTGGCAGCATTCAATACGGACAAGCGGGGGTTCGCATGAAAAGAAAGCAGAGTACGACAGCGATCAGGGAAGACATGAACATCTACAACGCCACGGCACAAAAAAACATGCTGCTGAATGCGCTGGACGGATGTCAGGAACTGGATATCGACTTGTCGCAAGTGGGCGAGATGGACACGGCCGGATTCCAGATATTGCTGCTGACCAAGCGCGAGGCACTCAAGGCCGGCAAGGCCGTGCGCCTGACCGGGCATAGCAAAGCGGTCACCGAGCTGATCGATTTGTACAACATGGCAAGTTACTTTGGCGATCCGATGATCATCCCGGCCGAGGAGAGAGCCGCCGCGAAACCGGGTAACGGCAAGTCAGCGGGCTAACAGGGGGAATCATGGACGCCATTCAACAAGCCTTTGTGGTCGAAAGCCGCGAACTGCTGCAGATGATGGAAGACAACCTGCTGCAGATGGAAAGCAGCGGGGGCGATGCCGAGACCATCAATGCCATCTTCCGTGCCGCGCACACCATCAAGGGAGGTGCCGGCGTCATCGAATGCAAATTCATTGTCGAATTCACGCATGTGCTGGAAAACGTGCTGGACGAAATGCGCTCCGGAACGATCGCCCCCAGCCCGGAATTGATCGAAGTGCTGCTGGCCTGTTCCGACCAGCTGGATGCGCTCGTGGGATGCGTTGAAAGCGAGACCGAGCCGGGCGAAGAGGTCGGCAAGGCCAGCGCTTCCCTGCGCGAAAGGCTGCAACAGTTTCTGGGGAAACCGGCTGCCGCAAGCCGGGATGTCGTTGTCAGCGAGCCCGCTGTGCACGTCAGCGGCGGCGGAGAAATGGATACGGACAACTGGCATCTTTCGCTGCGCTTCGGCCGCGATGTGCTGCGCAAGGGCATGGACCCCGCATCTTTCCTACGCTACCTGATGGAACTGGGCGAGATCGTCAACCTGGTCACGCTGCCCGACGCGATGCCGGATGCCAACGAGATGGACCCCGAATCCTGCTATCTGGGTTTCGAGATTTCCTACAAATCGGACGCCGGAAAATCGAGGATAGAGAGCGTGTTCGATTTTGTGCGCGACGACTGCGTAATCCATATCTGGCCGCCGCATAGCAAACTGGCCGATTTCATCAGTTCCATCGAGACGCTGCCGGAAGACTCCATGCGCCTGGGCGAGATCCTGATCAAGTGCGGAGCCTTGACGCAGGCCGAATTGGAACAAGCGCTGAACACCCAATCCGACCGGGTCGGCAGCGCGTCCACCCAGCCCAAAATCGGCGACGTGCTGGTCAAACAAGGTGCGGTCACCCCGGAAGTAGTGGAAGCGGCTGCAGTCAAACAAAGCAAGGTCGCGGAAAAGAAAACGCTTGAATCGCAACTCATACGCGTACAGGCCGCCAAACTGGATCAACTCATCGATCTGGTTGGGGAAATGGTCATTGCCAGCGCCGGCGCCAATATGCTGGCACACCGTAGCGGCGAAGCTGCTCTGGTGGAATCGACCTCCGTCATTTCCATGCTGGTGGAGCAGATACGCGACAGCGCCCTGCAACTGCGCATGGTACAGATCGGTGAAACCTTCACCCGCTTTCAGCGTGTGGTGCGCGACACCAGCCACGAACTGGGCAAGGACATCGAGCTGGTCATCAGCGGCAGCGAGGCGGAACTGGACAAATCCGTGGTGGAAAAACTGGGCGACCCGCTCATGCACCTGGTGCGCAACGCCCTCGACCACGGCATCGAGTCGCCCGAAGAACGCGTTGCCAAAGGCAAACCGGCGCGCGGCACGCTCAGGCTCAATGCCTATCACGAGTCCGGCAGCATCGCCATCGAGATCATCGACGACGGCGCAGGCATCGACCGCGAGAAGATTCTGGCCAAGGGGCGCGAGCGCGGCCTGGTCGCTGCCAACCAGACGCTCAGCGACAGCGAAATTTACAACCTGCTGTTCGAGCCCGGATTCTCCACGGCGGAAAAAATCACCAACATCTCCGGACGCGGCGTCGGGCTGGATGTGGTCAAGCGCGGCATCATCGCTCTGCGCGGCAGCGTCGAAGTGGAAAGCCGGGAAGGCGCGGGTTCGACCTTCCGCATCCGTCTGCCGCTGACGCTGGCGATCATCGACGGCTTCCTGGTCGGTGTGGGCAAGGCAGCCTACGTCATTCCGCTGGGCACGGTGGTCGAGTGTATCGAGCTCACCGAGAAGGACAGGGCAGACACAGCCAACCGCCAGTACATCAATCTGCGCGGCGGGGTTTTGCCGTTCGTGCGGCTGCGCGAGCAGTTCGAGGTCGCAGAGCCGGGCGGTAAGCGAGAAAACATTGTGGTGGTTCAATACGGCGGGCAAAAGATCGGCCTAGTGGTGGACGAGTTGATGGGCGAGTTTCAGACCGTCATCAAGCCGCTGGGCAGCATCTTCAAACACATCAAGGGGATCGGCGGTTCGACCATCCTGGGTTCGGGCGAAGTGGCGCTGATCCTGGACGTACAGTCGCTGGTGACACTGGCCACCGCCCAGCAGAATCGCGCACAGACGGCAGAAGCGATACGAGTCTGATTAGATGAATTTTCAAGGGAGATAAAAATGCTCAATAACCTAACCGTCAGGACTCGCCTATTTTCTCTCATAGGCATGATGTCCGTGTTGCTGGCAATCATCGGATTTGTCGGGCTACAAGGCATGGGACAGTCCAATGATGGTCTGCGCACGGTGTATCTGGATCGCACCATCCCGCTGGCGCAGTTGGCCGAAATGACGGATCTGATGGCGGAGAATGTGCGCCAGTTACATCTGGCCAGCATGCATGATCCGCGCCTGCCGGAGAGCAAACTGCATGACCACCCGATCGCACGACATACCGATGTGGTGGAGAAGAATCTTGCCGAGGCTGGCAGGATATGGAAGGAGTACATGGCGACCTATCTAACACCCGAGGAAAAGGTGCTGGCCAAAACCTATGACGAGATCAGCAGCGAGATGGTAAACAAGGGAATTCTGGCGGTGATGCCGATCTTCAAGCAGGAGAAATTCTTCGAGGGTAACGAGGCGATGGTCAAGGTGGTCGGCCCGCTGATGGTCAAGACGATGGAAGCCGCCGATGCGCTGAAGGGTTTGCAGGTGGATGTTGCCAAGGAGGAGTTCGAGAAAGCCGAGACCGCCTATGACCGTATCCACATGATCGCCATCGTGAGTATCACACTGGGAATCGCACTGGCCATATTCGTCGGTTATGTGATCGTGCGCAACCTGATGAAACAACTTGGCGGGGAACCCGACTATGCCGCTGGGATCGTGAAAAGAATCGCAACTGGCGATCTGTCCGTCAGCATCTTGACCAAGAGCGGAGATGCAAGCAGCCTGCTTTTCGATATCAGTACCATGGTCGCCAAGCTATCCGAGATCATCACCTCGGTGCGCTCCGGAGCGGATTCACTGGCGAGCGCATCCGAGCAGATCAGCGCCACGGCGCAATCGCTGTCGCAGGCGTCCAGCGAACAGGCGGCCAGCGTGGAAGAGAC
>JAUSBC010000109.1 GCA_030652215.1 Sideroxyarcus sp. | reverse complement strand
AACATCCTCAACGTATACAAGGCGGATGCACGCCCATGGGAGCGTATCGCCGACTGGATCGACCGTATCGGCTGGCCGCGTTTCTTCGAGAAGACCGGTCTGCCGTTCACCAAGTACCTGATCGACGACTGGCGCGGTTCGCGTGCCAATCTGAATGCGTCGACGCATATCCGTTTCTGAGCGAGGTTAACTGATGAAATTCGGAATTGTCGTCAACGAAGGTCCTTATCAGCACCAAGCCAGCGATTCGGCGTATTTGTTTGCCAAGGCGGCCATCGCCAAGGGAAACGAGGTATGGCGCGTGTTCTTCTACCACGATGGCGTGCAAAACGCGTCCAAGCTCACCGAGCCGCCGCAGGATGACCGTCACATCGTGAACCGCTGGACCAAACTGGCGGAAGAGCACAAGGTCGACCTGGTGGTGTGCGTGGCGGCTGCATTGCGTCGCGGCATCAAGGAAGAGAATCTGGCACAGGGTTTCCGTATCTCCGGGCTGGGGCAATTGGTGGAAGCCGGTATCAAGTGTGACCGTCTGGTCACCTTCGGCGATTAAGGAGAGACGCGATGAGTGATGCTAAAAAATTCATGTTCGTCAACCGCAAGGCGCCTTACGGCACGATTTATGCGCTGGAATCGCTGGAAGTGGTGCTGATTTCGGCCGCTTTCGACCAGGACGTGTCGCTGGCCTTCCTGGATGACGGCGTATATCAGTTGAAAAAGGGTCAACAGACCAAGGGCATCGAGATCAAGAATTTCTCGCCCGCTTACCGCGCACTGGAAGATTACGACGTAGAGAAGCTGTACGTCGAAAAGGAAGCCATGGAAGCGCGCGGCCTGAGCGAGGAAGATTTTCTGGTGAACGTCACTGTGCTCAGCCGTGCCGAGATGGGCAAGCTGATGGACGAGCAAGACGTGGTCTTGAGTTTCTAAGGGGAAAATATGTTACATATCATCAACAAATCACCCCTGAGCAGCGTTTCGCTGGACACTTGCCTGAATACGGCAGCGGGCGGGGACACTCTGCTCATCGAGGATGCTGTGTATGCGGCTACCAAAGGGAACGCAGCGGAAGCCAAGCTGAAGACTGCAATGGGTAAATTCAAGCTGCACGTGCTGATGCCGGATCTGGATGCTCGCGGTCTCGGCGACCGCCTCATGGATGGCGTTATCGCGGTGGATTACGCCGGATTCGTCGATCTGACCAGCAATAACAAAACCTGCCAATCCTGGTTGTAGGACAATAGTCGCGCAGCCTGCTGCTCATTCTCCCGTCTGGGGGAAAGTTGGGTAGGGGTGGGGTGAGGGAAGTGCAGAAGTAACAACCATTTTTTAATGAAGGAGAATCGCAATGCCTAACATCGAAGTCGCCGGTAAAAGCTACGAAACAGACGAAGAAGGTTACCTGGTCAATCTGGCCGAATGGAATACCGACGTTGCCAACTACATGGCTCAGACAGAAAGCATCAACATGACCGAGCAGCACTGGGAAGTCGTTAACTTCCTGCGCGAGTATTTCGAGGAATACCAAATCGCTCCGGCTGTGCGCGTGCTGACCAAGGCTATCGGCAAAAAGCTGGGCGCCGACAAGGGCACCAGCGAGTACCTGTATGGTCTGTTCCCGTACGGCCCCGGCAAGCAGGCGTGCAAGATCGCCGGTTTGCCCAAGCCCACCGGTTGCATTTAATTCAGGTCTAGCGATAGGGATATCTTCATGGCGAGCATCGTTTTTGCGATTTTGTTTTACCTCGCTACGCTGTTGTTTGTCGTAGGGACGCTCTATCGCATCAGTATCTATGCCCGAACTCCGGCACCGCTGAAAATACCGACCACACCCGCGCCGACCACCACGGGCGGCGTGGTGTTGCGCATGACGCGTGAGGTCGTGTTCTTTGAAAGCCTGTTCAAGTCCAACCTGTGGATCTGGGTTCTGGGTATGCTGTTCCATGCCAGCCTGGCGCTGGTGGTCATGCGTCATCTGCGCTATTTCACCGAGCCGGTATGGGGATGGGTCGCCATCGCACAGCCGTTCGGCATGTACGCCGGCATCACCATGGTGCTGGGATTGCTCGGACTGTGGGGGCGCCGCTTGTTCGTCGAGCGCATCCGTTACATCTCCACGCCTTCCGATCATCTGATGCTGCTGTTGCTCATCGGCATTGGCGCTTCCGGCCTGTTGATGACCTTCGTCGCGCATACCGATGTGATCGCGGTTAAAGGATTTTTCCTCGGATTGATGCATCTCGATATCCGGGTGCTTCCGTCCGACCTGTTGCTGCTGGTGCATTTGTCGCTGGTTGCAATGCTTCTGATTGTGTTCCCCTTCAGCAAATTGCTGCATGCGCCGGGCGTATTCTTTTCGCCGACCCGCAACCAGACAGACAATCCGCGTGATCAGCGCCATCTGAGTGCATGGGCTGCCAAACTGGAATCGGAGAAATACTGAAATGGCAGACATCGTAGCGCCAGCTTATCGCGTCATCCCCGTCATCCCCGCGCTGAAGCCGGGCGCGATGGAAGGCAAGGGACCTTTCGTCGCCAGTGACAAAATCAACGAAGCACTCGGTTTCCCCGGACAACTGGTGGATGACTGGCATGACAAGGCCATCGCCAAAATGGGCGATTTGCTTTCCAAATACCGCTCTCTCAGGGTGTTCATGGACGCCTGCGTACACTGCGGCGCCTGCACCGACAAGTGCCATTACTTTATCGGCACGCAAGATCCCAAGAACATGCCGGTGGCGCGCCAGGACCTGATGCGCAGCGTGTATCGCCGCTATTTCACCCTGCCGGGCAAGCTGTTCCCCAAACTGGTGGGCGCGCGCGATCTGACGCGCGAAGTGCTGGATGAGTGGTTCAACTATTACCACCAGTGCTCCGAATGCCGCCGTTGCTCGGTGTTCTGCCCCTATGGAATCGACACCGCCGAAATCACCATGGCGGCGCGCGAAATTCTCGACCACATCGGCTACGGACAGAAGTATTCCAACGAGATCATCGGCAAGGTGCACAAGATCGGCAACAACCTCGGTCTACCCGGTCCGGCGCTGATCGACACGCTGGAAGGTCTGGAAGAAGACGTCAAGG
>JAUSBC010000013.1 GCA_030652215.1 Sideroxyarcus sp. | reverse complement strand
ATTTTTTATTTATTGTTTTCGTTTTTTTCAGACTGTAGCTTCTGAGTAAAACGTTGATATGCCGCAAGAATTTCATAATCCGAAGCGTTCTGAGGGACCTCCAGAAGTTCATACATGGTTTTCTTTTTTGTATGCACGTGCGAATCCAGCCTCAATGGTTACTTAACTAATGTGGTTAATTAGAGCAGAATTGTTCAGACTGTTCAATGCAACCACCATTAAGTTTGAAAGAAACATCGACCCAGCGATACCCGACTAATTTTCTCGCAAAGCGATTTGGAGTATCCGTGCAATAAAGTAAAAAAATCCCAAGTTCCCCGTGATTACTTGCGCAGACTATCCAGCAACTTGCTCGCCCCCTGCTTCACTTTCTGCTTCTGCGTATCCACCGCTGCATTCTTGCGTTTATCCAGTTCGCTGCGCGCTCCGTCCAGTTCTGCGCGCAGTTTGTCGACTTGCGCCTGGCGCTCCGCCAGCACGGACTTGAAACGGGATTCGAGTTCGCCCTGGCGTGCAAGCAGGCGTTGTTTCTGCTCGCCGATCTTGTCGTCGACCAGGCGCTCGATGCGCTTGCGCGCTTCATCCATCTTGGCTTGCAGGTAGCGTCCCATGCCCTTGGCCAGTGCATCGGCCAGATTGGTGGACAGTTTCAGGTCAAGATCGCTCCAGTTGCCGCTCACGCGCGCATCCATGGTCACTGTATTCAATCCGGCAACCGACGCGGCCATCATTTCGCGCACCACGGCCGATTTGGCCGTGGTCTCGAAGTCGGCTGCGCTGAAGCGGTTGGACAGACGCATGTCGACCTTGTCGCCGCGCAGCTCTGCAACGAAGCCGGTCGCAGCTTCCGCTTTGGCGAAGGCCAGCATCACGCTTTCGCTATTCACCAGCGTACGTCCGGCTACCGCATAGTTGCCCACTTCAAGGTTCACGCGTTCAAGCGGCTCGGCCGTGCGATGGTCGATCACCAGTTCGGCCTTGACGCCGGAGACGCCCTGCTGCGGGAAATTGCCCTTAAGTGTCGCGACCAGCGGACGCCCGACCAAAGCCTGATCGGTCGTCACATCCAGTATCTCGCCGGAAATTCCCTTGCCGCCCGGCAGCGTCGAAGTAATTGCCGCGCGGCGCAGCCAGAATGCCGGATAGCCTTTGGCTTGCCCGAACGCGTAGTCGCGGCCCTTGTATATCCGCTTCGGCTCGGGCTTCTTCGCGCCCTTGGCGGGGATATATTCGCGCGCCTGGTTCATGTAGCCGCGCGCCTGCTGTAGTTTGCCCAGCACATCCATGCCGAACAGCGCGCGCGACAGGGTGGCGGTATCCAGCGACGGCAGGCGCAAGCGCGACTGCAATCCGCGCACATCCTCGCGCGCGATTTTCTCCAGATCGGCGAACGAGGTGCGCAACGCACCCATGTCTCCCTTCAGCTTGCTGCCCGCCTCGCCGACCGGCTTGGACATCGCATCGAACTCGTCGCGTATGGCTTGCAGCTCCTTGACCGACGTCTGCAACTGCGCCACATCCTTGAAGTCCTTGAGTTGCACCTTGGCCAACCTTGTACGCAACGCCTTGAAATCGTCTCCCTCAGGCAAAGCATCCATGCGCGCGCGCCACTGCTGTTCGGCCTCGTCCTGCGATTTCTTCAGCCCGTCGAGATGGGCGCTGCTCTTCAGCTCCTCGCCCACCACCTTCAACTGTTCGGAAGGGTTTGCCCCTGCCGCGATGGCTGCCAGATCACCCACCACATTGCCGGAGAACTCTTCCTGCATCTGCGCCAGCATCTTGTCGGTTGCACTGGGGCCGTCGTCCTGCTCCGGTTTCACCGGCAACACATAGCCTGCGCGCTGGCGCGGCGTGTCGATCTGCACGTCCTCGATCACCGCTTCGTCGATCATGACTTTGCCGCGCAGCAAGGCGTCCCACAGCATTCGGAAACGCAATTCGCCAACCTGTATGCGGTTGTGCTGCGGCAGCGCCGGATCGGTCATCTGCACATCGGCGATCAGCACCGAGGCCTTGAACACGCTGGTCTGCACGCGGCCGATATCCACTTCGGCGCCGTTTGCCTGCGTGGCCGCATATTCGAGGCCGCGACGCAGGTGCGTGTCGAAGAACAGCGAGAAATACAGCACGACGAGGCCGACGACGATGGCCAGCGGAATCATGGCCTCGAAGCGGATCGGCCCCTGCTTCTTCACCGGCTTAGCCGTGGAGTTTTTCATAGGTCGCGTACCATTTGAAGAATGAAGTGCCGCTCCACATCTTCCAGAACGGGCTGCGCTTGAAGCGCTCCACCACCCGCGCGCGGTAAACCGCGATCAGGCGTTTGCTGCCGAAGAACACCGGCAGCACCAGCAGGAGGCTGAGCGCGCCCGCGCCCATCACCACGCTGTTGTAAAAGCGCGTGAGCGGCACCAGCGGCATGTTGTACATCGCGGTGAACAGCGGTTGCAGCGATGCGGTTTCGAGGATGGCCGAGCCGAGCTGGTGCGACACCGGGTCAAACAGCCAGGCCATCAGTGCGAAGAAGAACGCCGAGGTCAGCGCGGCGCCGATCTGGATGCGGAACAGGAACATGCACACGAACACCAGCAGGGCCTGCAGGGACAACATGGGAGCAAAGCCGAGAATCAGTCCGCAGGCCACACCTGCGGCGATCTGGTTGCTTCCCGTGTCGGAATTGAGCAAGCGCAGCAGCGCGAATATTTGCTTCAACAACAGCGTCATCAAATTTCACTCCCGAAAAGTGTTTGCAGGATTCTATACGGAGAACGGGTCCGCGTGACAATCAGGCCAACCCCGTAAATGCGCAAGAGGGTGCCGTTGCTTCCATTACAGGGGAGTATGCGCTCCCGTACAGACTCAATACCCGTGATCCGTTTCCAATCGGACTGACTGTTCGAACTCCGCCGCGCGTTCAAAAGCCTGCTCGGCTCCCGTCGGGTTACCCTGCGCAACGCGCGCATTACCGATCACCCGCCAATCCAGCGCCAGCAAGCGGCGATCCCGCGCGGCGAAGCTGATCGATTTCCTGGCGAGGGATATTGCCTGCGCGTACTGGCCCTGCGCGAGACGCAATTGTGCAAGCTCATACCACAGCCAGGCATTGCGCGGTTCGATGCGCAGTGCGCGCTCCAGCGATGCGCCTGCCGACTCGCGCCGCCCTGCCCCGGTATCGATCCGGGCCCTGTCCAGCAACGCGATGACGGCCTGATTGCCGGACATGACCGGCGGCGGCACCGCTTCGGCGATGGCGCCCTCTTCGGGCGTACCGGTCGGCGTTTCCTGGGGAAACAGTTCGGGCATCCCGGTTGTGGCGGGGGTTTGCGTGGGCGCGCTCGCACAGCCGCCCAGCAACAGCAGCAATGCAGCGATGAATGAAAGACGGGATCGAGTTTTCAATTAAACATCCTCTGCAGCCAGTTTTTCTTCTCCGGCTCCTGTTTGACTTCCGGTTTGGCTGCGGTCGGCACGTCAGTCCCGGCGAGCGGCTTATCGTCGGCCGCCGGCGTCTCCGCAGACGCAAAAGCACAGGCCGATATTTCGGTCGGCTCCGACCCCTTGATGAACGGCATCAAAACGCCGGTGCGGCAATCTTCGTTATAGCGCAGGCCGCTGACCGGATCGACATTAAACAGTTCTATATCCTCCGGAACATCCGGCTGCAAAGGTTCGGGATCGATGTTCTTCATCATCTCGCCCCACACGGTCATGGCGCCCGAGGCGCCGGTCAATCCGGAAGGCTTGTTGTCGTCGCGGCCGACCCACACCACGGCCACGCGGTCGCCGGTGTATCCGGCACACCAACGGTCGCGCAGATCGTCGGTGGTGCCGGTCTTGCCGGCCACATTCAGTTCGGCGGGCAGCCAATTGGCCAGCGATTGCGCGGTGCCCTCGCGCACCACGCCCTGCAGGGCCGTGGTCAGTAGATAGACGGGGCCTGCGGCAGAGACGGGATCGACGTTAAGCGGGTAACGCTGCAGCGGCACGCCGTCCGCGGTGACGATCTCGCGGATGGCGCGCAACGGCGTGCGGAAACCGCCGTCGGCGAAGGTCTGGTACAACTGCGCCACTTCGACCGGCGAAAGCTCGAATGCCCCCAGCAGCGACGAAGCGAATGGCGGCGGCCGGCGTTCGATACCGTACAGCGGAAGCTTGTCGAGTATCGCATCGACACCGATCTCGATGCCGAGGCGCGCGGTGGACACATTATAGGAATGCGCCAGCGCCGTACGCAGCTGCACCTGATCGTGGAACTTGTGATCGTAGTTCTGCGGTTTCCAGTCGCCGGTGCCCGCCTGTCGCCACACCAGCGGGCTGTCGTCCAGCGGCGTGACCAGCGTATAGAGATCCGGCTTTTCGAGCGCGGTCAGAAACACGATGGGCTTGGCCAGCGAGCCGATCGGGCGCTGTGCATCCACGGCGCGGTTGAATCCCGCATAGCGCGCTTCGCGTCCGCCCACCAGCGCGAGTATCTCGCCCTGCTGCGTGCTGCTGACCACCACCGAGCCTTCCAGCGTATTGGCGGCCATCTTGCGCGTCTTTTCGATTAGCGCAAGACGCTGTGACAATGCCTCTTCCGCCCGGCGCTGCACGCGCGGGTCCAGCGTGGTGAAAATACGCAAACCTTCGCTGCGTAGATCCTCTTCGCGGTAGTCGCGCTGCAACTGGCGGTGCACCAGTTGCAGGAAAGCCGGATACGGCGAAGTGCCGGCGGGTGCACGGTGAATCACGCCGAGCGGCTTCTGCCGCGCCTCGACGAACTGCGCCTGCGTGATGACATTCAGCTTTACCATCTCCTGCAGCACCAGGTTGCGCCGCTGCAGCACCAGTTCCGGTTTCTTGCGCGGGTCGTACACGCCCGGCCCCTTGACCATGCCAACCAGGGTAGCGATTTCCTGCAACTCCAGCCGCTCCAGCGGGCGGTCGAAATAGAAATGGCTGGCCAGGCCAAAGCCGTGGATGGCGCGCGTGGCATCCTGCCCCAGGAAAATCTCGTTGAGATAGGTTTCGAGAATTTCATCCTTGCTGTAACGCATTTCAAGCAGCAGGGCCATCAGCACTTCGGTGCCCTTGCGCGTCAGGGTGCGTTCGGAAGTGAGGAAGAAATTCTTGACGAGTTGCTGCGTGAGCGTGCTGCCGCCTTCGATGCGCTGCCCGGTGAGCGTCTTGTAAAGCGCGCGCGCAATACCGCGCGGGTCTATGCCCCAATGGGAATAGTATTTCCGGTCTTCGATCGAAATCAGCGCGTCGATCAGCGGCTTGGGCACCTGGTCCAGCCGCAACAACGCGCGATCTTCGTTGTGGCCCGGATAAATGCCGCCGATCAGGGGCGGCTCCATGCGCAGCAAAGCCAGGTCGGTATCGGCGGTGCCGCGTTCCTGCAACAGCGTCACCTTGCCGTCGGCGAATTCGATGCGCAGGTGCTGTGCCGTTTGCGGGCCGTCGCCGAACACAAAGTCCCGGGTCGTGAACTCAAGCCCGTTCAGGGTATGTTTATAGGTACCCGTTTCGTTCGGCTCCGGGTGCTCGCGATATCCGATTGCCTTCAACTCGTCCACAAACTGCACAGGAGTAAGCTTCAGCCCCGGATACACTTCCAGCGCTCGCCCGAAGACGCGCGCCGGCAGGGCGAACTTGCGACCTTCGAAAGCCTCGCGGATGGTGACGTCCAGATAGAACACGTAGCCTGACAGCGCCAGCAGAAGCAGCAGCACCGTAATGCGTATTGCCTTGGCATGCGATCTGATGTTGAAACTGAAGGGAAATCTGTTCCAGGGCAAAGGGGGGAACTTCATCAAGTCATTACCTGCGTATAAACGGGTCCGGGTTCATTGTATATGGGCCAAGGCCCTACCGTCGAGGCGCACTTTCGGCGCAGGCCGGCTCGGCGATGCAAGTTCAGGCGCCAGACGGTGCGGCTTGGGCCGTGATAGCGGCTGTCTGCCCCCGCAGGCGGCAATCCGCAAATACAAAGCCATCGCGCTCAACCACTTCGCCCATTTCGATATCGAGCGGCCGCGAGAACATCGGGCCGGCGAACACGAAGGAGTGAAACTCGCCGTTTTCGCCGCAGGGATCAATATGGGCAGGCATGCTTTCCAGTAACGCCGCCGTCAATTCGCGGCCGGCGAACTCCGCAGGCAACACGCGCGGATCGACGCAAGTAAGGCAGGCGCGCAAGCCGCCGGCCAGCATTTCTCCCAGCAGTGCCCGCGTCGGCCTTTCCCACAAGGGGAATATCGCCTCGATGCCGGTGCCCTGCAGGCGCTCCTCGCGGTAGCGGCGCACGTCCTGCAAATACAGGTCGCCGAACGCCATGCACTGCACGCCGTCGTCCCGGGCACGCGCCACGAAGTCCGTCATCACGGCGGCATACTGTGCGTCGGAACAGGGATAGGGAATCCCGATCAGGTACAGCGGCAGGCCCACCGCCTGCGCCTGCAGACGCAACAACTCGACGCGCACGGCATGCATGGCGACGCGGTCGAATGCCGAGTTGACCGTGGTGAACAGCCCCGTCACCTCGTGCGCTGCAGACTCGCGCAGCACGTGCAGCGCCCAAGCACTGTCTTTACCGCTGCTCCAACTGAGCCAGGTTTTCTTGCGCATAACGTTTCGTCTGAATGTGTGGGTAAAACGGTTGGGGAAAAGTCGCGCTCCGTTGCCAGCCAGTCAGATGCGCTTGCGCAAGTGTAGCATCCCGACCAGTTGATACGCGGCCAGCGCCGCCAGCAGATGCTTCAGCGTATGCCCGCTGACGAATTCGCCGACAGCGTAAAAGTTGCGATCAAGCAGTTCGGCGACCAGCGCTACGCCGTACAGCGCGATCATCCGGTACAGATCGGTGCCTCGGCTGTAACGCGAGGGGCAATAGTGCATCAGCAGCAGAATGGCGAGAAGCGCATAAAACTGGAAGGCGAAATACGGCAGCACATTGCCGACGCCCAGCCCCTCGCTGCGCAACCAGTACCATACCGAACCCGCGCCCGTCGCAGCCAGCGGCGCCGCCAGCAGCAATCCGGCCTTGGGACTGGTACGTTCCGCGACCACGGCCGCGAGCAGCATGGCAAAGCTCACCGCAATCGGCAGCCGGTCCCAGAACAGGCGCGCATTGTCCGGCGCGAGGTGGTACCAGGCCGAACCGCATGCGGTTGCGGCCAGCGCCAGGAAGAACAGCGCATAGGGCAGACTCTCCGCCCGCCCGGGAGAACGCTGCCGTACCGCACAAAGTCCCGCGACGGCAACCAGAAGAATGGGCAGGTTGGAAACCACGTTGAGAAAATTCGGCACGCCCAGCCATGCGCGCGCGTCGGCGAAACGATGGTAGTCCTGCGGCTGAGGCAGGGGCGGCAGAAGAACCAGCGCGAGCGCGACGCCACACGCGGGCGCCCACAGTGCAACCCGGATGCGGTTCATCGCGCGCCTCCCGGCTCGCAAATATTCAAGGGCATCGTCATCTCCGATTAATTGGTGGCTGCGGGTATTGCCGCCCGACTGGTGCGATCACGTTCAATACGGCTGCAATCCAACTTCGCTTGGCAAAGATGCCGGATGGAGCAGCCCGAGAATGTTCGTTGCCGCACAGTTCCGGCGACGACGCATGCGTATGGTATGCAACCGCCGAAGCCGGATGCACCGCAACATACAGGATGCCGGTCGTTGAAAACGAAGTGTTCCCCGAAAGGAGTCAATCATGGCATTGAACCCGCGAGTATCCCGTCTCATGATCACATTGACCGCCGTTGCCTGTCTCGCGCCGGGCATGGCATCTGCCGACGAAGACTTCACCAGTCTGACCAAGCGCCTGCAAACCGAAAAACCAAAATTCGCGCAGCGCCAGCAGGCCATGCTCGCGGAGCGCTACGATCTCGCAGACCGCCCGGCCAAAGGAACAACCATGTCGCGCGGCAAAGCGGTGCAGGAAGGTGTGCGTGTGAAGCTGCCCAAGAGCACGAGTTGGGAAAAGCTCTCCGCCATGTCGCCGGATGAGATCCGGAACAAGCAGTTGTGGCCGGCCGGCTTCCTGCCGCTGCCGCACCCGCACCACGAAGCGGGCGGCATGATTTTCCCGCAATTCCTCATCAAGGAAACGCTGCAGCAGACCGACCGCGACCTGACGCGCTTCGATCTCGACTTCGACCTGCCGGATCGTTTCCTGCCCGAATTTCCGGCGCCGATCTACCTGACAACGCGGCCGGACCTTGGCGATGTATCGCAAGGCAAACTTGTGACGCTCGTCAACTTCAACGATCTGTTCAAGAACATCCTCAATCCCAAACAACTCGAAGGCCTGCGTCTGCTGGTAACGCCCTTTCCGCAGCAGCAATTCAACGCCACCGAGGACCGCCGCAGCTTGAAGGCATCGCAGGGGGTGGCCTGTCTGGATTGCCACGCCAACGGCCATACCACTGCCTCCACGCACACGGTCGGCGACATCCGGCCCAACGAACATCGCCACCGCATCGACACGCCCTCGCTGCGCGGCTTGAACATCCAGCGCCTGTTCGGCTCGCAGCGCGCGCTGAAAACGGTGGAGGATTTCACCGAATTCGAACAGCGAGCCGCCTACTTCGACGGCATCCCCGCCGACGCCGCACGCAAAGGCACCAATGTCCTCGAACGCGGCAGCCAAGTGCATTTCATGGCGGAATTCCAGGCGCTGCTCGACTTTCCGCCCGCGCCCAAGCTCAATGTGTTCGGCAAGCTCGACCCCGCCAAGGCCGGCGAAAAGGAGATGCGCGGGCAGGCGGTATTCTTCGGCAAGGGACAGTGCGCGACTTGCCACACCCCGCCCTATTACACCGACAACCTCATGCATAACCTGAAGGTGGAGCGCTTCTTCAAGGAAGTCACGATCAACGGCCGCACGGCATCGGCCGACGGCCCGATCAAGACCTTCCCGCTACGCGGCATCAAGGACTCGCCGCCGTATCTGCACGACGACCGCCTGCTCACGCTGGAGGACACGGTGGAGTTTTTCAACCTGGTGCTGGAATTGAAACTGAACGAACAGGAGAAGAGTGACTTGGTGGCTTTCATGCGTGCGCTGTAAATTCGCATCGCGTGCGAACTGCACTGCACAGACGGAAACAAACGAAAGGCTGAACGGCCTTGCCGCCCTGACAATCGGTATCAGTCCCCCGTCCCGGGCTGCCGCAATTGCTGCAACTCGGCAAGGCACAGGTGGATGAATGCCAGACCGACATAGACAGGCAAAAACAGGTTGAGCAAGGGCACAAACTGCAGCAGTCCGGCCGCCGTGCCCAGCAGATACAGCTTGGCTACCGAGCGTTCGGCGATCTGCGCGAGTTCCTCGCGGCTCGCATGCTCGGCCAGCGCGTCGTAACGGAACAGGCGCTGGTTCAGGTAAGCCATCAGCAACAGCGGCAACAGCAGGGCGAACGGCGAAAACAGCCACAACGGCAAACTGAGCGCCCAACCCACGCAATACACGGCGATGGCGACTGCGGCATTCGCGACGCTTCCCGCATTGCTGCCGCCCTGCTTGCGCTCCAGTTCCGGATAGAATTGCCGCGCGACATGGTTGACCATCATCGGCATCGCGAATACGGAGGTGATCACCAGCGCGGTCACGTATATCGCGGGGAGCAGCAGCAACACCAGGATGACGGCGATCAGGTAATGCGACACAACCGCAAAAAAGCCCTGCTCCATCCATTGCTGCAGTGGTGTTGCCTGCACCACGCCGGTCATGCCTTCGATCCAGTCCGCCCAGAAATACGCAGCCGCCCCCACCCACAACACCAGCGCGACCAGCATGGGCCATAACACGAGCGCAAGCATCTTCGGATGGAAGAGCGTCTTGAGGGCGGCAATCAGGGCTGAAATTACGCTGTACATGCGAATCCATAATCGTTGATGGCGGGCCCGGCCTGCCGAGGCCGGCAAGGATGATCGACTTTGCCGGCAAAATCAATTGCGGAAACTGACTCTGCAATCATTCCCACAGGGGTCCGGCGCGCGGAGTCATTCATCCACCCGCACTTTGCCGTAGGCCGCCAGCAGGCGCGTATGCATGTCGCTGCCCTGCATGTTCTCCCCCAGCGTATCCAGACCGAAGAATCGAACCTCACGACTCAGCAGTTGCTCTGCAAGTTGCAATGTTTCAACCCCGTACATCAGGCGCAGATGGACCGCATAGGGGGCGGTCAACTCGGCCTGCGACAGGTCTTTGATCTGCACCAGATGCGCGATGCAACGGTAGACGCGCGCACGCTTCTCGTTGAGTTCGCCCAGCTGGGCAATCCAGATGCAGCCGTCGAGTATCTCGTCCTCGTCGCCGGTGGCGAGCGCCAACAAAGCCTTCAGTTCGCCCACGCGCAAATCCGCCCAGGCGCTGCCGGGGTCGGCCGCGAGGCCGATCAGCGTGGTGACCGCGAGATTGTCAGCGAGGTCAAGATCCAGCAGGGTATCGAACAACTCGCCGCATTCGTCCTCGTCCAGCTCCTGCAAGCGCAGCAAGGCGGGACGCACGAGATTGCCCGCGCTGTTGTTTTGCCATTGCAGTTCCTCGACGGGGTAAATCTCCGACATGCCGGGCACGAGAATGCGGCAGGCATACACACCCAGATGGGTAAAATCGGCGACGTAGATGTCGTGTCCGCCGGCGTGGATCGCATCGCAGCACCAGCGGTAATCTTCTTCGGTGGTGCTGCCAAAATTCCAGTCCGCAAATTCGAAGTCCGGCGTATCGCGCAGGAATTCCCAACTGATCACCCCGCTGGAGTCAACAAAATGAATCTCCAGATTCTGCGCGTCGGCGATCTCCTCCATGTCGAAGCCGGGCGCGGGAAAATCTTTCAGCGCGTCCAGCGCACGGCCCTGCAGCAGCTCGGTCAGGGCGCGCTCCAGCGCCACTTCGAATCGCGGATGCGCACCGAAGCTGGCGAAGCAGCCCTGGTCCTGCGGGTGCAGCAGGGTGACGTTCATCACGGGGTACTTGCCGCCCAGCGAAGCGTCCTTGACCAGGATGCCGTAACCCGCAGCGCGCAATCCCTCGATGCCAGCGGCAATGCGCGGGTAGCGCGCAATGACTGCCTCCGGCACATCCGGCAAACAAAGGCCTTCACGGATGATGCGGAACTTGATGTCGCGCTCGAATATCTCGGCGAGCGCCTGCGTGCGCGCCTCCATGAGCGTATTGCCGGCGGACATGCCGTTGCTCACATACAGATTGCCGATCAGGTTGACGGGGAATAACACAGTCTTGTCGTCGCGCAGGCGCCGGTAGGGTATGGCGCAGATTCCGCGCGCGGCATTGCCGGAATTGAGGTCGATCAACTGGCTCGCCAGCACCCCGCCTTGCGGGTTGTAGAATTTGTGCAGCTCGGGCGTTAGCAGCGCGGCGGGCCACTTGTCGCTCGTGACGGCAAACCATTGCTCGTTCGGGTAATGCACATAATCGCGCCCACTGATGGTCTCGCCCAGATAGAAATGCGTCCAGAAATAATTGGTGCTCAGGCGCTCGAAGAATTCACCCAGCGCGCTGGCACGCGCAGCCAGCTCCGAACCGCCCTTGCCGTTGCTGAAAAGGCGCGGGCAATCGCGGTCGCTCACATGCACCGACCAGATGTTCTCGATCTCGTTCAGCCAGGAGCGCTCCTCCACGTGAAAGCCAATGGCTTCCAGTCTGGCGTACAGCGTGCGGATGGAGGATTCGAGCGAGGCGTCCTTGCTGGTGATGAATGTTTCGCCGTTCTTTACTGTGATCGTCATGTGGCTGCTTGCGGTGATGGGGTTATGAAACGGCGGAGGGATCGGGAACCGTGATCCGTGTGCGATTATACCTGCCGGAAGCCGGTGGCTTGATGGCGATGCCGCCCCTCCAGTTCGTCGGGCTATTCGAACCACTCAATCCGCCAGCAACGTAACCGAGGCCGCGGCGCTTGCTTTATCAATGTCTATTTGCACTTCGCAGTACTCGGTGTTTTCGCCGGTGGGTGTCGGGTCGTCCGCACAACTGCAGCCGGCGACAATCCCCTGGTAGAAAATTCCGGCCCTGATGTGGAGCGAACTATCCGTTTCGGTCGCGCCGTGGACCACCAGAGTGACCGGGCTATCTGCCACATAGCTGCTGACAGACAACCCCTGCTGCAGCGGCAACTGGTCGGCACCCAGTTGGGCGACTTCGGCCTTGAGGACTGCCTCGAAATCGGGGCCGCCCCATGCATGTAATGACTTGTCGAGATGGCTCATAAGAAGTATCTGGCGATTTGGATGGTGTGATCGTTGGATCGCAGTCTACCCCGCAGGTTTCGGAGGGTGTGATCAAAACACGTATATTTTCGTCGCGCGCCATGTGAGAATCGCGGGTGCCTATTCAAGCAAGGAATCAAACCATGGCTAATCTGATCGAGGTCGAAGACCTGCACTTTTCCTACGGCGCGCTCAAGGTGCTGAAAGGCGTCAACCTCGCGATCCCGCAAGGCAAGATCGTCGGCATCATGGGCCCCAGCGGCTGCGGAAAATCCACGCTGTTGCGCCATTTCGGCGGCCAGTTGCGTCCGTTGCGGGGCAGCGTGAAATTCATGGGACAGGTCGTGCATGAACTCAATACCGACGCGCTGTACCAGATGCGCCTGAAAATGGGCATGATGTTCCAGGTCAGCGGCCTGTTCACCGACTTGTCGGTGTACGACAACCTCGCCTTCCCCCTGCGCGAGAACACCAATTTGCCGGAAGCGGTCATTCGCGATCTGGTACTGATGAAGCTGAACGCAGTCGGCCTGCGCAATGCCAGAAACCTGATGCCGAGCGACCTGTCGGGCGGTATGGAACGGCGCGTGGCGCTGGCGCGGGCCATTGCCACCGATCCGCCGCTGCTCATCTACGATGAACCTTTCGCCGGACTCGACCCGATCTCGCTCAACACCATCGCCAACCTGATACGCACGCTCAACGATGCGCTCGGCACCACCTCCATCGTGGTGACCTACGACCTGATGGCCTCGCTCAAGGTCGTCGACTATCTGTTTTTCATCCACAACGGCGTGGTGGCCGCGCAAGGGACCGTGGACGACATGCTCAATTCGCAAGACCCCTTCGTGCACCAGTTCCTGCATGCCGAACCAGACGGCCCGATCTCCTTCCAGTTCCCCAGTAACCCCTATACGGAAGATCTGAACATCAAGGCCTGACCTTCTGCTGCATCAAAGCACGTGATTTGCAGCCTTGAATTGCCCGCCTCAGGCTCGCATTAATCGCTATAAAGATGCCCCCGAAACGTCCGATATAGAATTCAACGGAGGCAATCATGTTCAAGATATATCTCACAACGGACCCGGAAACGCGGCGCGGCCTGTACGACAACGAAGTGAAGTTCATGGGGATTTTCCAATCGTTGCGCGAAGCCGACGAACTGCTCGGCGAGCTATTTGCATTCTGCAGCATCCGCTCGGTAAGGTAGGCTGGCGTAACCGAAAACTGCAGGTCGCCAGCCTGCGCCACGCAGCCCCGCGCCCCGTTTCGGGCTAAGCAAGTAGCGCGGGCGCAGACAGCACTGCCCCTTCCTGTTTCTTTGTCGCATTTTCTGTCTCTTTAAATTACCTCTATTGTCAGTACGGGATTTCGGTGATAGCGTGCGCGCCCGGACATTCACGGCCGCGCCCGACATTCATCGGCGCATTCTACGCTGTGGCTGGAGTGTCCCTCACAACCACTCAAAGGGAATCAACCATGAAGGAACTTGTTTACCCGCGCGAACGCACGCTCGGCACGATCACGCTCGTCCTCGGCATTCTGGTCTGGCTCGGCCTGATCATCGGCACGGTCGGCACCGCATTGCTCGCACTGCTCGCCGGCTTCGTGTTGTACCTCTTCGCGCAATCCGCCCTCATTGCCCACATCAAGGGCAACGGCGTCGAGTTGTCCGAAGCGCAATTCCCCGACCTGCATGCACAATTCGCCGCCTGCTGCGATCAATTACAGATCGAGAAGCGTCCGCAGGCCTACATCCTGAACGGCAACGGCGGCTTCAACGCGTTTGCCACCAAGTTCCTCGGCGTTCAGTTCGTCGTGCTGTTCTCCGACGTCGTGGATGCGATGGCCAAACATGCCGACGGCGTGCGCTTCTACATCGGCCACGAACTGGGCCACCTGCGCATGAAACACATCACCGGACACTTGCTGCGCTGGCCGGTACTTTGGCTGCCGCTGCTAGGCGCGGCTTATTCCCGCGCACGCGAAAGCACTTGCGATCGCCACGGCCTCGCCTGCAGCAGCTCGCCCGAAAACGCCGCACGCGCGCTGGCCGCACTTTCTGCCGGCGCAGAGCGCTGGGAAGACTTGGATGTCGCCGCCTATCGCACCCAGGCAAACCATACCTCCGGTTTCTGGATGTCGTTCCACGAACTGCTCGCGGGCTACCCCTGGGTAACCAAGCGCGTCGCCCGTGTAATGGACACCGACTCGCCCATGCCCAAGCGCAGCGTATTTGCCTATCTGCTGGCAGTATTCATACCTTACGCCGGACGATTGGGCGCGGGCTTCGGATTCCTGATGCTGGTGTACTTCGGCATTCTGGCGGCCGTCTCGATACCGGCCTATCAGGACTACACCAACAAGGCCAAGCTCTCCGCCGCCATCAGCGAATCGGCCCCGGTGCGCGACGGTCTGGCCAGTTACTACCTCGCCAACCAGGTTCCCCCATCCACGCTGGAAATGGCCAACCAACCTGCACAACTGGCCGACGGCAGCCAACTGCTGCTTGATCCGACGAGCATGATTCTCACCGTCAGCACGCAGCGCGGCGAACTCGTCTTTACACCCCAAGTGGATGAGGATCAGGACGTATTCTGGACCTGCTCCAACGGTGACGGACTGACGGAAGCGCAACTGCCGCCTGCCTGCAGCCAAATGGGCAGATAGCAGGAATCATGGCCTGAGTTTTTCCTGCAGGGGCCGGCTTGCCGCATTCGCGTGCAAGCTTGCTTCTGCAAGCAGCCACAACAGCGGAAAACGCGGCGCTCCGTGTCGTTCAGATGCGGGGCATCCATCGCCGACCGGCGGTGACGAAAAAAACAAATTCAGAATCTTGCCGCTTGCCACCGGGCCAGCCGGGCATGCATGCGTTTGTAGTGGGAGCCTTGCCAGTAAACCCTTCCGCATGCCGGACAAACGCGCAGCGGCTCGTCTGGTCTGATCGCATCCTGCGGGAATTTTGCCTTTGCCGCGTCATCCGCCGCCAGCAGCGGTGTGTTGTCCACCAGGCAACGCGTGAAGGCGCGGCCGAGCCAATCGAGTTGAAAATGCGCGGTGAGTAGCGCGGCAAGCCGGTCGGTATCGCCTTGTGGCAGGATCAGTGCAATATTGCGCGCCGCCTTGTGTTCGTGCACCAGTTGATCCTGTGTCAAGAAATAGCGCCCCTCGTCATGGCACTGCCGAAGCAATTCACCATCCCGCCGGCCGCCGCTGGCACACACAGCATCGTAGCCGGCAGCGCGCAAATAGCGGCAAAGCCGGCCCAGCATTTCGTCGCAAAGAAAACGGGGCTGTGAACTCATGGCGCAATGTTAAGCCAATCGGGAGCGCACCGGCGAAGCTCGACGCGCACGGGGACTTTACCGGCGTCCCGTCAGTGATTGCCGGCAGTAGCAATCAGTTGCGCCCAGCCCAGCGCCTCGATCATCGTGCCCACCACCTCGGGCGCGCCCAATCCGCATTGGGCTGCTGCGGCAGTCATGTCGCCCTTGTCCGACTCGACGGCGATTGCCAGCGCCAGTGCATCATGCATCGCACCCGCCTCGCCTCTGAGTGCAGCAGAGACGGTTTGCGGTAGCGCGACCTGTTTCAGCACCTCTTCCATCGGTTGCGCCAGCATGACGCTCATCAATGAAAACAGGCCGGTCAAAAACATCTGGTCTGCATTGCCAGGCAGCCTACCTTTGCCGGCCAGCATCTCCATGAAACGCCCGCGCGTCAGCGCCTGTTCGATCAGGATATTCTCCTGATAGCCGGGCCTCTTGCTGTCGAACAGCAGCAGCGACAGCCAGCGGTAAAAACGATCCCTGCCGAGCAGCATCAGCGCCTGCTGAATATCGTCGATCTTTTGCAGCAGGCCGATACCGGGCGAGTTGATATAGCGCAGCAGTTTGAAAGTCAGGATGGGATCGGTGCGCAAGCAAGCTGCTATGGCATCAAATTCGGCACCGGACTGGATCAACTCCAGCGCCTGGAATACCTGCACGTGATTGACGTCGCTCTTTGACGGATGCCAGTTTTCCCGGCTGGAAACGAACGGCCCCATGAAGTAATCGAAGCGACGTTCGAAACAATATTTGAAGTCGTCCGCAGTCTGTAACCGGCTCGCAATCAGTTTCTGCTCGCCATTGGCGGCACGCAAATCGGCGATCATTTTTTTCAGCTGGATGCCGTCGAGTGCGGCCGGATCGATCTCGATGAAGTCGGCCTTGCGCAGGAACTCGGCATATTCAGGACGCGGCTGGTTGAGCGACCAGCCCTGCCTGAAACCCAGTGCCTCGATATGCGCCAGGTTGGCGCGCATCCCGGCGAGGTCGATCTCGGCGATGGGCCGCGGGGTGATCATGATTACCGTGTTGGGATTGGCCAGGGCTTCGAGTAGCGGACTTTTTAGCGATTCCACAGACAAGCGGATGAAAGCGCTGCGCTCTCCCAGCAATGACGACACGCCGAGCGGCGCAAGATTGTTCAACATCGCCTCGTCGTACACGCGCCGAATCGCCGCGCTCTTGTCCATCATGCGAGCCTGCACCCCCTGCCCCAGGGCGAACTCGTAACCCGCGATGCGCTCGTTGCGACCCAGGATCGCCTCGCGACAAATGAAGGAGGAATGACCATGTTGACTCTCGTTTGCAGCCCCCGTCTGCGAGGGTTTCAGCGGTGCCACTGCGTTCAATTGCTGAAAGGAATCCTGAGGGGAAGGCTTTTCCGGCGTGCCACCCAACAGGCGGCGTATCGATTCAAACATTGGCGATTTTCCTGTGCGATCTATTTGTCACATCATTGGACATTGGTGATGATATCGAATCCGCGTTCGACTGCGGCGTTTTGGCCATTATAATTCGACAACGCTATCAAACACGCGACAAGAACGGCCGCACCCATCCCTGCACTTGAAATCTGGAGAATGAAATGAATAGTGCAACCAGGCTGAATTCACCTTTCGGGTGAATCCGCGAAACATGGAGAAACCTTTTCTTTCTCTGTGCTCTCTGATGAAACAACAAGCCATTCGACTAAACGACGCTCGCTTAGTCGCTGGATATATGAACTCTGCGGCTTGAAGTTCAAGTTTTCAGGTTGACGGTTCAATCCTGAGCAGTCAACGGCTCGCCGATGGCGTAGAAGTTACCGCCTGCCACATGGTGCAGGCTACGCAGGGAAGAATCGGCATCCTCGAAATGCCAGCGCCCATCGCTGAAGACGCGCACATCGGCCCACGCCCCCACCACCTCGCCGATGAACAAATCATAGATCAGTTGGTTGTGCGGCTCGGGTATGAGTTTGCAGGCGAGCCACGCCGAGCATCCCGCGACGAATGGCAGATCGTGGCCCTTGATACCGAACAACTCCACACCGGACTTCTTCAGCTTGTCCGGCTCTGTGGCGAGGGTTAACGTGCCGACCGTATTCACAAGTTGCAACTGAGCCACCGTAGGCACCTGAATGACAAAGGCGCCGCTCTTCTCGATCATCTCGCGCGTCTTTGAACTCTTGTCCAGCACCACCGTCAGTTTGGGCGGTTCAAAATCCAGCGCGCACACCCATGCCGCAGTCATCACGTTATCCACACCCGCATGACGGGCGGACACCAGCACCGTGGGGCCGTGGTTGATGAGGCGGGAAGCCTTATCCAGATCGACAGGGAAAATATGACTGTCCATATTGAATCCTTAATGAATTGTTTGGTCCTATTGTTTACGCGCAGAATCATCGCCTCGCTAGTCGATGTCTGCAATCAAAACCACACTGCAAGGAGGACGAACATGTACCGTACCTACCTCAGAGTTCCTTCCAATTTCTACCGGGTCTGCCTGCACACTGCTAGCGATAACATGACATTGGCTCTGGTTCCCGATCAGGATAATGCGAATCTCATCGCACAGCTACTGAGCGCACATTACGGCGTGCGCAAGGGTGAAACCATTGTAGTGACACCAACCGTGATCCGCCACACCGACGATAAGGCCGCAAACAAAGACATGGCGACGCAACAGACGTTGGCGTCTCCCGCCCAGCCAGTGCAGCGAAGCTTATCGTAGTTTAAGGGGCTTAAATGAGTCGGGCTGAACACTCCCTGCTAGCGGAGTGTAGGAAGCTAATGCGTGCTAACCTATCTGCGCCAGCAGCACGACATAGTTCTTGCCGTACTTTTTCGCGCACTTTGGGCAGGTCGTGTAGTAGAAATACAGTTTGCCGAAGCGCAAGCCCTCGCTGCCCAGCCACTGCTTCATGGCCTCCACCCAATGCCCGATCTGGCTGAACGGACCTTCGAATACCTTGCACTTGAACTGCCCGGAAATGGTGGTCATCGTAGCCCCCGGCACATCCTTGCCGACCTCGACGAACACATCCGCACCCCACACGGAATTTTCGTCGGACAGCATGACGGGAGCATCCATCTCTGCGCCGGCAGCACGGATGGCGGCATCCATGCGTTTCATCACGGCGCCGTAATTGAGGGGAATGTGGAACAGGCTGGTCACGCGATCCTGCACAAAGCGTTTGCCTTTCCAGGTGATGGTCTTGCCATCCCAGGGTTCGGGATTGAAGCGGGGGCAGCAGGTTTCGTCATTGGTGCTCATGAAACACTCCTTTCGAAATCAAATGCGACGCTGCCCCGTTGGTCTCCAGATTCTGTTCGTTAGGGCATCGTTATGTACAAGCTTTCAGTTGTCATTCTATCGTCCGGAGTGAACCAGATGCCGTCCAATCCCGCCGCACCCGCCGCAGTATAGGTCGCCGATTGTATTAGATTGCCATTAGCATCATAGCTGGCCGAAGAATAATTCGCAGCCACGTCATCCCCGGTATACCAGTCACCGTCTCCGCCCGCACCAGTAAAACTCGCTAGCCGAGTCAGATTTTCATTCGCGTCATAGATAGCCGAAGAATACCCCTCGGGCACATCATCCGGCGTGAACCAAATGCCATCACCCCCCTTCGCACCCGCTCCGTCGTAAATCGCAAACTGTGTCTGGTTGCCGTTTGCATCATATTCAAATGAAGAATAAGCATCAGGCACATCGTCAGATGTGAACCCGACTCCATTAAATACTGCCAATCCCGTATTCAAGTAGCCCACGGCAAGCGTCCGATTGCCGTCCGAATCGTAGCTGTACGCAACATAAGAAACGGGCACATCGTCGGGCGTAAACCAGAGGGTATCAACTCCCTTCGCACCAGCACCTGAGTAGTTCACAACCCGCGACAAATTTTTTGATGCGTCGAAGCTGTATGCGATGTAGGAAGCTGGAGCATCATCATCCGAGAACCTGTTTCCGTCGGTGCCGGCGCTGGCATAGTACGCTTCCCGCGTCAGGAGATTGTTCGCATCATAGTCATACGTAAAGTAATGGTCCGGCGCATCCTCATCGCTCGCACCGGCGTAGAACGCCCTCCGCGTCATGTTGCCATTGGCATCGGCAATAGCCGTGTTATACAACATGATCACATCATCGGAAGTGAACCAGTTGGTGTCATCCCCCGCACCGATGTAAATCGTTTCCCGCGTCTTGAAATTGCTGCCATCGTAGACGAAGGAAGCGTACATCAACGGCACATCATCGGGCGTAAACCAGATGCCATCGGCGCCCGCACCTGCGTAGCGCACGGACTGTGTCAAATTGCCGTTTGCATCGTATGTCGACACATCATGACTGGACAGGACATCATTCGAATTGAACCAGATGCCATCAATGCCGCTGGCGCCGGCACCTTCGTAGTTCTTCCTTTGCGTCTCGTTGCCTGCCGCGTCGTATGCGACTACCCGGTACGATGCTACCGCCCCTGTAGCGTCATACTCGACAAGTTTCTCGACGCGGCTGAATGAAACGGAAAACGCAATCCTGTTCGTGGCAAGCGTGTTGCCAGCCGTATCCTTGATACCTGTCAAGGTAAGCGAATACGTCAAATAGCCCCTCAGCGGCGCTTTGGGCCGGACCGTGATCGTCTGCGTCGACGCGTCGTAACTCAGATTGATTTTGACCGGATATTCGGTAGTTGATCCGGCGCGATTTCCCGCAAGCACTACTGTCGTGGAATTGATGCTGCTTGCATCCATATCTGCCGAAGCAGTAACGGTGAAGCTTGCATTGGGAGAAACGCTTGTCGCACCATTTTCCGGGCTGCTTCTTGTAAACGAAGCAGTGGATGGAGTGTCGGCAGAAGGAAGCTCGGCAGCAGGTGTCCCGCCACCGCCGCCTCCACAGGCAGTCAACATCAGCACGATGCAGATCATCAAGGCCGAAGGCATACCGGCCCGTTTTCTCCAACTCCGAGCATGCAAATTCGATCTACTCCACAACATACTTCCCCCAGTCTGTTTAAGCTCCAAAAGATCCCCCGCAATACCGCCTCGCTTACCCGCATTTCACTCGCCGCGCCAGGCACAACCATTTCCTGTTTATTCATGGCGAATAGCCGATGAAAATGGTTCGAAATAAAATAGTCAGGTAAGCCACCAGCAATTTCCGCCCGGCAGCATTAGCCATCTGACGATCATGGTTAGCAGTATCTGTGCCAAACTCGCCAGAGCCTCTTTTATCCATATCTGTAGCGTGGTTGATCAATCCGCACTGCACAAACGCAACGGGTGAATGGCAAATTGCTGACGAGCGTTGACCGGTTCTCGACTCGATTCGACTCGATTCGAAACCCGACTGAAAAAGTAAAAGGGGAATTTAAGAGTGGCGGCTAGAACTGAAAACCATCTCGCCACCACCGGCGGGCAACTTTGCCGCCTATTGCGTACTCATTTATGCTTCTGCTTCAACACCGTCTTCACCATCTTCCCGAACGCCTTGTCCTTCTTGCGCTTATCCACATACGACATCTCGTTAAAATCGGACTCGGCCTTGAGCTTCAGATAACTCTGGTAGTGCTCCGGGTTCAGTTCACCATTTTCGATGGCCTTGCGAATCGCACAACCCGGCTCGTTGTTGTGGCTGCAATCGGCGAAACGGCAACTTGCGGCAAGCGCCTTGATATCGGCGAAGCTGTCATCCAGTCCTTCGCCCGCGCTCAGGATGCCCAGCTCGCGCATTCCCGGCATATCGATCAGCAGCCCGCCGTTATCAAGCGTGACCAGATGCCGGCGCGTGGTGGTGTGCCTGCCCTCACCCGTGCCGCTGACCGCCGCAGTCTCCAGCACGTCATGTCCCAGCAGATGATTGATCAGTGTTGTCTTGCCCACGCCCGAAGAACCGAGCAGGCAATAAGTCTTGCCCGGCAGCACCAGACGCTTCACCTCCTCCACGCCCTCGCCGGTCATGCTGCTGAGCGTAATGATGCGCGCCGTGATGCCTGCCGCGCGGATATGGCCGAGCATGCGCTCCAACTCAACCGCGCTCACCAGATCCGTCTTGGTCAGCAGCAGCACCGGTTCGATATGCCCCTCGTTCACCATCACCAGATAGCGCTCCAACCTGCGCACATTGAAATCGAAATGGCACGACTGCACGATGAACGCCACGTCGATGTTCGCCGCAATCATCTGAAAATCGATGTTCTTGCCGGGAGACTTGCGCCGCAGGAAAGACCTTCTGGGCACCACATCATGGATAGTCGCAAACGTATCCGCATCGTGATACTCCACACACACCCAATCGCCCACGCAGGGCATATCGACTGAAGATGCGGCGGTGTAAAGGAATTTGCCCGTCAGTTCGGCAGACACTTCGCCCCGTTCATTACGAACAACATAGCGCCCGCGGTCCACTGCAGTCACCCGAGCCAGGCGCTGGCTTGGGCCACACAGATGGTTTGCCTGTTCCTGAAACTCGTCATCCAAACCTAGTTCTGTCAAATCCATGGTGAGTCTGCCCTTTCTATCCCTTCGGCGTGTAGAACCGGTATATCCGCGCACCTACAATAAGTTGCTCTTCAAAAGGGCAGGCTGTCGCCCAGTCGGTTACGCGCTGGCGACCGTTGAGCTCAAATCTCGCGCGCACACTCCAGAAGTAGCGGGTATTCGGACTCAGTTTCATCGGCAACTTGTGCGATGTCTCAGACAAATCCTTGACGCGGTAAAACATATCCGGGGTTTCGCCGTTGTCACCTGAGCCGACGACCAGTTCATACCTGACATTCTTCACCTGCTTCATATTCTGAGTATCCGCGCTGATATCGGACTCGCGCGGGAAGCTCTGCCAGGAAAGCAACGGCGAAAGATCTTCCGCCATATTGGCCTTGGGGCCAAGCGCGCCGAGTCCGCAATTGCCGGACTCCCCTTTCCCCACACGATCCGCAAAAGGATGAAGCAGGAATATCCTCTCGCTGATATCGCGTCCCAGAGATTCGTACCCTTTATTCAGGCCAATCACAAGCTGCTCGCCGTGGTTGGCTGCCCACTTTGTATATTGGTAGCGCTTGCCGTGGTAGGCAAGGACGTCGGAGAACAACAGGGAGTTGTCGCTGACCTTGACCAACCGTACATTCACCCGCATATCCAATGGCAAGACCGGATCGAGGTTTAGCTTACCGCCGCGGTCAACTGCAGGCTCAAGGAACACCTGATTCAGCGTCACTTCAAGTACGCTATTCAATCCTTTTGTGGCAAGCGCCCGATAATCGGACTCGGCTTCCCCATCATTAACAATCACCGGCGAAACAGTATCGAGCTTGACCCCGTCCGATTGAGCGGCTGCCGTTATGGCATCGCGCAGCGCATACTGCATCACGTTCGCACCGAACACGGGGGCCACGGAGGCTTCCGATTTCATCGCTACCTCAGATCCCTTCTCGGCAGATGCGGCAGCAATGGGGGCCGCAATGAGGCCAACAGCCGCCCCGATTACCGCCTGAGCCAGGATGCAAGACCCAATATCGATTCCGCTGCATCCTCCGCCTCCAAGTCTCCTGGTGGCATTGTTGCTCGCCACGGAAGCCGCCAATTTCTTGTCGCGCGCAAACTCCATGAATTCAAGCTCGGGCAACTCCACCCTCACCACTACCGCAGTCCGCCCCAATGCGGACTGAAATTGGGTCTGAGGTACCTCAGGCACCTCAACGACGGGCTCCGGCCTGGGGGTACGCCCGACACAACCGGATTGAAGCACCGCGGCAATCACCAACAGGATCGTCGTCATGCAAAGAAGATTTGATTTGTTAAGGTTGGGAAGTTGAATGGGCATAAATGTGATCAAGTCTTTTCCTGTTTGTTACGAAAACCATATTGAGCCAAGCATTCTCGAAGAAACGCCGGCAAATCCCAGTCCGTACATAATCATATTCATCGAAACAACTTCCTAATCAATTGAAACCGGCGCGAAATTGAACGGGCACGTTTCGACTCGGCATCGCTTGCAGAAGTAAAGCCATTGACCCAGATACCACATCCCGGCAGCCAGAACAAAAACGAACAGCAGGGCTGGTTGGGTACGCAACCAATAGAGCGGGTATAGGGGTATCAGCAGAAATATCAGATAAAACACCCTTCTCTCGGTTTCACTGAAGGGTGTTGTTTTGCGATGCTTCACCAGCCACTTCGCCCAGGTCGGCGGGAACTGAAGACAATCACCATACACGTACAAATGCGGGCAGCGCGGGCATGTCAGATGCCGCATCACAATTCCCGGCACACCATACCCGAAGACTATGAGGTAGGGCACCAGCCAGCGCCAATCTTCCCGCGCAATGCCGATCATGCCGATGATGCCCATCACGAAAAATGAAATCTGCGCGTAAAGTTTTTCGCGCACGCTAAAACCATTGGCAAGTCGGCACTGAACTGGATTGCTCATGATCGCCCATTGTAAAGCGAAAACAAGGAACTTGAATCTGCCGCCTTATGTCGCTCAAGCAAGGCTTAATGCTGCCAAACGCGCTCACCTTGATTCATCCGCTGCACCGCCGACTATAAATCTGCCGCGTACAGATCGAAGAAACTCACCATGTTCTCAAAATACGGGATGTTGCACGAACCATGATAGTTGGTGATGCCCGTAAGCTGACATTCTACTATTTCAACAGTAGTCGATCCGCGCGCCTGCATCGTATTAAAGGCCGTAATGGCATTGGCAGGCGGCACCGCCTCATCGTTGGGGCTGTAATAAAAGCGGGTGTGAACCTGCGGTGCCCAGTCGTAGATGTCATTGTCTGCGAATGCCTGCCTGAGCGCGCTGGTACTTGGATTGTTTCCGGTGTAGTCGGCAATGAAAGTTGCGTTAAGAATATCTGCAGTCACGGTGCTACTGACGCAACTATCGAAGGTTCCGAATCCTGTTTTGAAACCATACCATCCATCTGCAAAAAAGGTATTTGCGCATGCCAGTGCCGAGGGGGTGAAGTAATTGCCCAACGGGGAGGCGGAATCGTAATAGGCATGATAGGCATCAACCACAAATGCAAAATAGCCGGGGAGTGTTTGACCGGCCATATCCTGAGAGGCCATCAATGAATTCACTGTAGCGGTGAGATCATAAGGCCCTGCACCCGGCGCCGATGCGGTGAGGGTGAATTCAGAACTCAGGTTGGTCTCGATCTGCTTTTGCGTGGCAAGCGTCGCATAGCCGCCTTCCGAATATCCGGCAAGGAATAACTGCTGATTGATTGCAACGCCGAGCCCGCCCAGTATCGTCTTCGACGCCCGGATCATGTCGATTGTTGCCGTTGCTGTTGGAGCAGCCTGCACATAAGGATGGAACACCGACTGGCTATCTCCATATCCAAGATAGTCCGGCATCGCCACTACATACCCGAACGAAGCGGCAACCACTCCGCCCCATACATCGTAAGGAACAGAATTGGGAACGGCCAGGTTAGCGTTTGAGGGAGCCAGTGCCTGGCTGGTGATAGTGCCATGCTGCACACTGAGCAAAGGGCTGGCGGCACCAGCCGCCTTTTGCGGAACAATCAACAGGCCGGAAGCAATGACGGCCGCACCGGAAGGCGTCGTCGTCTCATAAGCGACTTTGTAGTAATTGACGCTATAGGTTGGCTGTTGAGTGAAACTGAACCCGCTCGATACAAGCAGGCTGGACAATTGCTGCTGGGTAATGCTTCCCTTCAGCGTACTCACGGGCTGGGTGGCCTCGCCTGCCGGATCACCCCCGGAACCTCCCCCGCCACATGCCGACAAACCCAGCAACACACTCAGCACTATCGCGCCCGCCAGCCCCCTCTGCCTGCAACAAAAAACATTCATCTCTTGCACTTTCGTCGAAGGTTATCCTTGCCTGGAACTTTATCAAGCCAAGAATTCCAGTCGCCCTGCCAATCCTGATAGCCAGATTACTTCCCCGCCGGCACCGGCTTGGGAAGCGGTTTCTTGCCCTTAGATTCTTTTTTCTTGTCCTTGCTGCCCATGATGATCTCTCCTGGTTATTGACGACGGTGGTTCACTGCAAACGATTCTACTACAGCAACTTGGATTTACTTCAATCCGGTATCTCCGGCTCTACCAGATTCACCAGTTGCGCGAGCGACTCTTGCCAGCCGAGATAGCACATCTCGGCCGGGATCACTTCGGGCACGCCTTCCTGCACGACGGCGATCTCGGTTCCGCACGACACCGGCGTCAGGGTTACGGTTGTTTTCATTACTCCGGGCAGGTTCGGGTCGTCGAACTTGTCCGAATAGCTGATCTTTTGGGATGGAACGAGCTCAAGATACTCGCCGCCGAACGAGTGGGCGTTGCCTGTGGTGAAGTTGGTGAACGACATCCTGAAGGTGCCGCCGACCCGGGCGTCCAGGTGCTGGACAGCGCAGGTGAAACCATAGGGCGGAAGCCATTTTGGGATTGCCTCCGCATTCAGGAATGCCTTGTAGATGCGCTCCGGTGTTGCGCGGAGTACGCGATGAAGACGGATGGTGTTTGTGGTCATGGTCTGCCTCCTTTCGATTCAACGTTTGATGAGGCTGGGGGCCTCACGCGAAAACGATTCGACTCCAGTACCTAATGCGTTGTGGCCGCTCCGATTATTCGCCACGCGACAATATTGTCAAGGGGGACTCGGGAGGGTTTTGTGTAGCGGAATTGCTGATTGAAAACCAAATTGAGATGCCGCCCCCCGCATTTGGGAAGGTCTGATTGAATCCGTCACACCGGCGAAGGCCGGTGTCCAGTTCATTGAAAGCACTGCAATCCAGCTTGTCCCCAGGGCAGCCTGTCGAGAGTTTATCGAAGGGCCGGAATGACGAATTAGGCTACCCGATTATTCGTTAGTCCAGCGAGCCGCGACCATCTCATACGCTGCGGCCCGGGGATTGCCAAGTTTCTGGTAATCGTCGGCCGCTATTTGATAGCCGTTCGTTTTCAGGCGGAGATCAGCGACACTTGGGTTATTCACGCTACCGGCCAGCTCGGGTATGCGCAATGTGATGCCGCTGTCGATCAGGTCCGGGTTGCGGAGGGATAACTCTGGCCTGTTCTCCGCATAGATAATCGGCCACCAATCGGAATCGCCCAATCTGGTCTCCGCAATCCCCCACAGCGTATCGCCGGGCGACACGACAACCCCCGTCGCCGCAGCTACCGAAGGGGTGGGTGGCTCTACGGGAGCAGCGGGAACGGTTGCGGACAGAAACAGAGACGCATCCTGAGTGGACTCTCCGCTCTTTGACCTGAAGCCAAGCACGATCAGTAGCAATGCGAGCAGTGCCAGCAAGATCCAGGCACCGGTTCTGGTACGCCAGGCTGTTTTGTCCGGAGTGAGTTCCCTGATTCGCAGCTGATTAAAAGGCGCATTCACAGCAAAACGCAATGCGCTATATGCGCGAAAGTGGACACGCGAGTGCGCAGGAATCGTTAACGCCGCGCCTGAGTTGGGATCGTGCCCCGCTTGTTCATCAACATGGGTCGTATGGAATCGGCCGAAGTGATACAGATGAATATCGCCACCCGCCTCCAATTCCTCGCTCATGCTCTTCGCGAATTGGTGGATATAGGTGTCTGCTTCGACACTACTCACCTTGGCACGCTTGGCCACCAGCTCAGCAAAAGTATGGAGCGCAATCTTGTTGTCGTCGCTCATGTCGGCACACCTGCTGCGTCCGGTTCGATATCGTAAACTTCATCGCGCAGCAAAGTGCCCGTGCGAAACACCGGTACGCGCCGCTTTGGGAAGATGGCGAAATCATGACTGACCGGCCGATAACCACGATGCTCCTCGTAGGTCGCCGTGTCGAAGGTGCCAAGGTGCGGAATGGTTACCGCGTGTCCAACCCGGAGCAGGTCACGAATCTCCCGCAGTGTCGCCTTCAGCAAGCGCTGCGACGAAGCGTTCGATATGGCCAATTCCCTTGCGACTTTTTCAATAAGCTCAGATTGATCCATGGCTGCTCCATTGCGGGTCGGTTTATGTGAAGTGCCGGGAATTGATCGAAACAACGTCTGCAAAACAGGAAGCCAGCCGTTGCCATCGATACGCCAAGCACGTGTGCAATTGCTGCGACCTTATTGGAATTAGTCCTATGCATCCGTGCGCTGTCGCACTAACCACATGGCAACCATGCAGCCATACAGCGCGTTAAATTGGCAGACCTCCACGAGTTGGCCGGCAGTGGAAGCTGAGAACTCAGCAGTTCGAATTTCAATCCGGCGCCTTTTGTCGCTCAGGCAAGACTTGATGCGACGCCCATTAATACCAATAATTGACTTAACACCAGCCCAGCCGAAAGGCCGCGACAGTATTGCCAAGTGGACAACTGAACCATTCTGCTGACAGCAACAAAATGATCCGCCACAGCTCCAATCCAATTCCTCCAGCAATCGGGAAAATCATGGTTCATTGACACCCCAACCATCAGGTGCTACCTTCGTAACACCCGCCTCAAGGAGCACACCATGGCCGCTACCACTACCCTCAAATTACCCGAAGAACTCAAGGCACGCATCGCGCCGCTTGCCGACTCAAGCGCCAAAACACCCCATGCCTGGATGATCGAAGCACTGGAAGCGCAGGCCAGGCTGGCCGAGATGCGCCAGTCCTTCATCGGCGACGCACTGGCCTCCGCAGCCGAAGTGGATGCGGGCGGTGCGCTCTATGCCATGCAGGACGTACACGAATACATCATCAGCAAAGCTGCGGCCAAACCCGCCAAACGCCCCAAGCCCGCCAGCATCGCAAAGATCAAACCACGCGCAAAATCCAAAATTCGCTAAACATGCCAGCAGTCTATTTCAGCCAGCGCGCCCTCACCGATCTTGACCGAGTTTTCGACTTCCTCGCACGGGAAGCACCAGCCATTGCCACCGAGGCAGCCAACGAGATCGTAGATGCCACCAGAATATCGCAGCGCCACCCGCTGATCGGGCGACCCGTCGACAACCTGCGTGAACTGGTGATTTCAAAAGGGCGCACAGGCTATGTCGCACTGTATCGCTACTTGTCGGAACAAGACCGGGTGGACATCCTCGCCATACGGCATCAGCGGGAAAGCGGGTTGATGGAGTAATTCAGATTGAAGGCATAGCCGAGCAAAACGGTTTGAAAGAAATATTCGAACACGCCCCCGTTAATCCGACTGCGGCGATGGGTATCGCGTTGCTCAACCCATCCTACGCGGGCTCATTATTTCTATTGCGAAGCCTGTCCTGAGGTTTCCTGTTTCATCGGAATGTAACTTACAACATCGCGAGTTTCCTGACTGAAGCGCAAATACTCTTCCGTTGTAAGCAAGCCGTGAGATTGAATCAAGGCAAGCTCAATCAAAGCGACTGAGCGGCGATGGTCATTAAAAATGCGCGCGATTTCTTTGTCGCGGCGTTCGATAACCTCATAGATTTCCAAATAACGCTGATGGTTGCTCTTGGTATCGCTAATGTTAATGCGCTCGATCTCAGAAAGTATCCGCTGGCAAAATCGTTCCAGCGCAATTGTTCTCAACTGACCCAGCAGCTTCCAATCTGATTCCTTAATCTGTCGTTGCATGTCCTTCTCCTTATGCACTGGCGTAGCAGAAGGTCTCACCACAAATGGCGTGCCAGTCTGCGCAGCCAATTGGCGCGCCTTCTTGGCAGCGCGCAACAAGGCTTGCGGGGCTTTTTGTATATCGGTATCGTCCAAGTGAGAGATCGGAGCAACCCAATCCTCTTCAGCCATAGGCAGATCAGACCACGCCCCCGGCCTGAGTTCAACGATGTGACTGGCATCATTTCCGACCAACCACTCGCCGCACAGCTTAATCTCGTCGTACATCGCATCCGGCGCAAGGTCGAGACCATCAGGCCATGTGACCGCACCGCCAACAACCGCCACCTCGCCAAACTTGGCAGGATCAATCAAGTGAGAAAACACGCCCTCAAAGAATGCAGGCGAGAAACGCACGACACCTTCGACACCATCAATAAATCGCACCCGAATAGAATGTTCATCCAGCAACTGAACCGCAGTGATTCTCCAGGGGCAGCCATGATGTGCTAGCGCTTATTTGCGCCTTCCCGATTGAAGCGATAGCCGCAAGTAGTGAGGGAAGTAGCTTGGAACAAACGAGCGATTTCATCTCTCCCCATCTGGTCGAAATCTTCAGGAACAGCAAACTCCCCCTGCATGAAACCGAGACGATGAGATGTATCACGCCCTATTTCAGGGTGGTCGCAGCACAACTTATGTTTAGAAGGTTTGCTCATTTTCGATGACTATAAAAGGAATCATTTCAGCCTCCTCGTAATGCGTTCTAATTTTACAGGCTTATGCAGCACGAAAAATCGATCCACTTGCCGTCACCCCTACTCACCAATCCATCTCCAGGCGTGGTGCATCAACGCCAAGATCATCATCCGTTATTTCATCCGGGAAATCATCGCTCAATGTTCCCGCAACGGCTGTGAGAAAAGACTCGGTGTCTTCAGTGATTGCACCCGACTTGCGCAACCCGGAAGCGGTTTGATGAGCCGGATCAAGAATTTTACTTTTCATTTCCAAATCTCCTACATCTCAAGCCGCCAAGGGCTCAAAGCGATGTATCTGCGCCAGCACGCCGGTCAGTTCCTTTGCCGCTTCCTCGGTATCGTAATCCGCCTGCAAGCCCAGCCAGAAACCGCTCGACGTTCCGAAAAATGCGGCCAAGCGCAACGCCGTATCCGCCGTGATCGAGCGTTTGCCGGAGCAGATCGCGGAGATGCGCGCCTCGGTCACACCGATCTCTTTTGCCAAACGATACTGGGTGACGCCCAGCGGAATCAAGAATTCTTCCCGCAGCACTTCGCCGGGATGGATGTTGCGCAGCTTGGTTGTTTTGCTCATAGCCTTTACTCCTTAGTGGTAGTCGCAAATTTCCACGCGACTTACTTGCCCTTCATTCCATACAAAGCACACGCGCCATTGATCGTTGATGCGAATACTCCATTGTCCAGCGCGATTGCCCTTCAATTCCTCCAGCCGATTATTGGGCGGGATACGCAAATCCTCGATGCGCTGCGCGTTGTGCAACATGCGCAATTTGCGCCGCGCCACATCCTGAATCTGGTTAGGCAAACGGCGAGAAAACTCACCGCGCCAGACCTTGAGGGTTTCTTCGTCATGGAAATCCGTAATCATGGGATGCAATACTCTCGCCGCGCGACAGTATTGTCAAGAGACTTGGAGAGTTGAATTTAGGGGGCTGGGGAAAAACAGCGCTATCCCAGATTATTGCTATAGCTGCCAGATCAGGATCGTCAGGCAAAAGCAAGACCTGACCCCGCGCATTCTTCGATTTTGATCCCAGAGCAACACACGGCGTTCGCGTCCGGTGATCTCGGTTATTTCGCTGGCATTGCAGCTTGTACAACATGGGATGGCAGCATTCCCGCCAAGAGAGTTTCGAGAAGCGTTGGAGAGTCTGCGTTATGATCATCCTGCGCTGCAACTTTGAGGGGAGACCTCAGAGCCTGGCCCGTTTGATTCGCAACCTGACCCCGTGTTTTGTTATTTTATTGCGATGCTACAACCTTTGGCCCCGGCTTCAATTTGTTGATTGCCTCCTCAATCGTAGACACGATATAGCCCAAAGCATACCCACTAAGCTGACTTTTCCTCTTGGCAATTTCGGCTTTTAACAAACGATTTACCTTTTTGAGCCAAGCAAGCTCTTCAACGAGTTTGGCACTCGGTAGATCAAGTTTATAGCGCTCTTCCAAAGCGTAAGCCACAAACCTCCGGTCTTTGGGCGGCACGTCGAGAAGTTTGGCAACAAATTTTGTCGCATCTGCGTATTTTAAGATTGGCGTATTAAAATATATCTGGTCTTCAGAATTAGAGAGGGTGACCATCCGAAAGAATTTTCTTGAATCAAGTTTCATGATTTCAACTAACTCATCTGCTGCCTGCGGCATCCCTTCTTCTTTCGTAATCTGCTGCACCTTTCTTACATAGCCCAAAAAAGACTGAAACTCCGGCATGTCATTACCGTGAAAACCCAAGCCAACATATCCAGTTCTCGACGTTATAGAACTAATGAGATCACCATTATCTTCTGGCAATAAATTCTTTGATTTTAAGAAATCCACATATTGCATTGCGGACTTAACAATTTGATTCTTTCTAAGGGAAAAGAGACCAATCTCCGACAACCAGAGAAATGTTCCAACCACGTGCGACAACTCCCCTATCTGCACAAATTCTCTTCGATCAAATTCTCCCTGCACTGAACTTAGGGTCTGGGTAAATTCATCATCTTGTAATTCCGCGAAATGCCAAAGCCTAACCCAGTTTGGCGTGTTATCACTTACAAAGAAGGAACTATTGTTAATAGATTGATCAAGCAGGCCGCGATCAATCACCCCCTTCCCAAGATACTCAGACCAGAATAATCCAGAAGGGATCGGGCGCTGCGGTTCAAATTTCTTATATTTCTCTACAAATATCTGAGTGGGAGTTTTTTCTTCTGCCTTCTTACCATCCCCCCCAAAAAGGCCACCTGTTAACCAATCAGGCTTTAGTTGAAGAATATCTTTAAACGACAATTTGCCAGCACGTGTCTCCAACGAAAACGCAAGTGAAAGCGATAGTATTTTCTGCACCAACTCCTCTTTGCCCTTTGCCTTCTCGGGAAGCGCCTCGTAAATCCGTTCAAAGTCCCATAGAGATTGTTTCAATACTCTCAGATTCTCAAGTTTACTTTGTGAATACACCTCAGTTATCTGTGCTTTGTTGGCAAGTAGGAATTGCTTCGCTACGCTGCTTTCAAGCTTACTTATGAAGTCATCAAGAGCGCTCTCCAAATGCGGGGTGATTTGGAATGTTTTGCCTATCAATTTCTCTTTAATTATTTTGTAAGCGACGCCTAAATTATCTGCCCGCTTTTCAAGCTCTTCTTCATGCGCAAGAATGATTACTTTAAATCCCTGATGTTCAACAAAATGATTGATGTAACCCAGTACATTTTCAACATCAATTTTGCACCGCTCTAAATCATCAAAGATCAAGATACAGTTATCAATATCAGTTAGGTACTCAGGTAAGTTGATATCGGGTACCTGAGACGCAACGGCGTCGTCGTCTTTCCCATCCTGATCCAAATCGACTTTGATGGTCGTTTTCAATAGGCCTTTTAATATCTTTCCGGTCAATCGCATCCCTTTGGACGATAACCTTGGATGCAACTGTCTAAAGAACTCTTCCTCAATTTCTGAAAACGCAGTGATGCCATAGAGACTAACGTAGAGTGTCTTTATTTCCTTCTTTTCCTCTATAAATTTGTTGATGAACCAAGTTTTACCCGATCCCCATTCCCCCTTGAGTAATACTCCAAATTCTGGGGCGCTACTCATTGAGCAATAGTAGTTAAGGTAGTCGTAAATATGCTTATTAGGATCGCTCATTTAGATTTCCCCAACTCGAGATAAATTGCTCTAATTAATTCTTAGCAAACATTACCTACTAATCGGCTTATACCGAATCCGCTTAGGCTTAGCCCCCTCCTCACCCAACCGCTTCCGCTTCTCCGCCTCATATTCCTGATAATTGCCATCAAAGAACGTCCACTTCGAATCGCCTTCGCAAGCCAAGATGTGCGTGGCGATGCGGTCGAGGAACCAGCGGTCGTGGGAGATGACGGCGACGCAGCCCGCGAATTCGAGCAGCGCATCTTCGAGTGCGCGCAGGGTTTCCACGTCCAGGTCGTTGGAGGGTTCATCGAGCAGCAGCACGTTGCCGCCGGAGATGAGGGTTTGCGCCAGGTGCAGGCGGCCGCGTTCGCCGCCGGAGAGTTGGCCGACGATCTTGCCCTGGTCCGCGCCCTTGAAGTTGAAGCGGCCGATGTAGGCGCGCGCCGGGGTTTCGTATTTGCCCACGGTGAGGATGTCGTTGCCGCCGGAGATCGCGTCGAACACGGTCTTGTCGTTCTGCAGCGAATCGCGCGCCTGATCGACATGCGCGATCTTGACGGTGGTGCCGATCTTCACGGTTCCGCTGTCCGGCTGTTCCTTGCCGGTGATCAGCTTGAACAGCGTGGATTTACCCGCGCCGTTCGGGCCGATGATGCCGACGATGGCGCCGGGCGGCACCTTGAAGCTGAGGTTGTCGATCAGCAGGCGGTCGCCGAAGGCTTTGGACACGCCGTCGAACTCGATGACTTCGTTGCCGAGGCGTTCGCCGACCGGGATGAATATCTCCTGCGTCTCGTTGCGCTGCTGGTGTTCCTGCGAATTGAGTTCTTCGAAGCGTGCAATACGCGCCTTGGATTTCGCCTGGCGTCCCTTGGGATTTTGCCGCACCCATTCCAGTTCCTGCTTCATCGCTTTCGTGTGCGCGTCGATCTGCTTGTTCTCGGTCTCCAGACGTGCGCTTTTCTGGTCCAGCCAGCTCGAGTAGTTGCCTTTCCACGGGATGCCGTGGCCGCGGTCGAGTTCCAGAATCCACTCGGCGGCGTTGTCGAGGAAGTAGCGGTCGTGGGTAACGGCCACCACAGTGCCGGGGAAGCGCACCAGGAACTGCTCCAGCCAGTCTACCGATTCCGCGTCGAGGTGGTTGGTGGGTTCGTCCAGCAACAGCATGTCGGGCTTTTCCAGCAGCAGCTTGCACAGCGCTACACGGCGTTTCTCGCCGCCGGAGAGGTGTTCTATCCTGGCGTCCCACGGCGGCAGGCGCAACGCGTCGGCGGCCACTTCCAGCTGATGCTCGGAATCGGAACCGGAGGTGGCGATGATGGCTTCCAGCCGCCCCTGTTCCTCGGCCAGCTTGTCGAAGTCGGCATCCGGCTCGGCATAGGCGGCGTAGACTTCCTCCAGCTTTTTCTGGGCCTGCATCACTTCGCCCAGGGCCGATTCGACTTCCTCGCGCACGGTCTTGGCCGGGTCGAGTTGCGGCTCCTGCGCCAGGTAGCCGATGGAGATGTTGGGCAGGTGCTGCACCTCGCCGTCGTATTCCTTGTCCTCGCCCGCCATGATGCGCAGCACGGTGGACTTGCCCGAGCCGTTCAGGCCGAGCAGGCCGATCTTGGCGCCGGGGAAGAAACTCAGCGAAATATCCTTGATGATTTGACGCTTGGGAGGA
>JAUSBC010000106.1 GCA_030652215.1 Sideroxyarcus sp. | reverse complement strand
TTTTGTCAATCACCAATATGGCTATTCTTTTATATGGAAAGACGACATAAATATCTTCCTTTTTTGAAAAAATTAGTTATTTAAATCAATTTATTTGATATAAATCAAAATATTGATTTGGTAATTACTCTAAATCTTTGTTTAATCTCTGGTTTTAAAAAAATAAGAAAAAGTAACTTAAAGTTATTTTAATATAATCAATATTTTTCATTGCAGGCCCGACTTGATAAAATTTAGTGGCTATCAATTTCAAGAAATAAAAAGTGATAGAATTGAAATATATGTTTTTAAATCAAAGTATTCCATCAATAGGAGCCTTTTCAATACCCATTACTTTTCTTTTAAATGCATTTTCAGTTCTAAATGAATATATGATCACTGAATCTTCATCTTCTTCAATTATCTCTTTAAGACCATTTTTTATCTCTACAAATCCACTAGTAGTTGTTTCACCTTCAAAGACAGAATTTTGTATCCAGTAGAGATGGGTACGGAGGAATCCTTTGACTTTGTTAACTCTTTCCACCTTTATGTCATAAACAATGATTAAATACATTTTCTTACCACCAAATTACAAATGGTTTATATTCCTTAGATCCTAAAAGATGTTTTGTGAGTTTGTAGGCCTCTAAACGAATCAATCTGCGATAAGAGACTTTTCTATTAAGATCTCTATGTTTTATGGTTTTCTTTAGTCGGGCATCGTATTCTTTTAAGAAGACTTTTCTTCCTTTTTCATTTAAAAGACAGTATTCCAAATCTTTCTCAAAATCATCTTCACTTAACATCCTTTTTTTTACCAGATAAAGAATTAAGCGATCCACAAAGAATGGTTTGAAAATTTCACTTAAATCTAAAGATAAAGAATATCTACGCTCTGAAGGTTCGTGCAAATACGATATAGTAGGATTTAGTTGAGTATTATAAATCTCGCTTAAAACCGTAGAATACATTAAAGAATTCCCAAAACTAATAAGTGAATTTATCATATTTTCCGGCGGTCTTCGGGTCCTTTTACCAATCTGAAAGTCCTCAGGAAGTACTTCATCCAAACGATTGTAGTAATCTGCTCTAATTCGGCCCTCTACATTCATAACTTCAGTTATTCTATTACAGCCAGTTAATTCACTTAATATCTCATTAATAGGATTATCCACATTATAATAGGCCAGCACTTTGACCATATTTTTAGCAGCACCATCTACAAAGCTTTTAGCAATAACCATTCTTTTTTCATGATCTAAATAATGTTCAGCTTGTTTAACTAATAGATCACCAGATAATAAAGTTTCTCGAGGGTAATAACTCCCATTGTAAAAACCGTAGTAATTAAAAAAGTGTATGGGAATTCCTTCTTTAGATAAAAGGTTAACTACTTGGGAAGAAAAGGTTATTGAACCATAAGCATATATGGAATAAATCTTGTTGATTGGGAGAGGCTTTTTAACCTCTTTATTTACAAAATAAACTGTGTTTTCTTTTCTTTTTAAAATACCATCCGACATTAAATAGTAATTTTTTCTAGTCATTTTGATAAAGGATTGACACTTGTATTATTAAACCCAATTTTGAGGTGATTCATTCATTAGACAGTACTGTTAAATTAATTAAACCCAACAGAGTTCAAAATAGGCACATTTCCTGCAAAATGGCCTTTTCACAGGTTTCGGAAGCTCACCATCATTAATTTCTTTAATTTTCTCAAATACTTCCTCTAGTTGAGTTTCATTTTCAGAAGTAAGTTCATGTCCCTCTTTTTTACGAATTTTAGGATAATCTATAAATCCGCGAACATTAGAAACTCCTTTCTCGTGCTTAAGATAGTATAAATAGTATAAAAGCTGAAATACATGGGCCTTCTCCATTTTAGTGCTCTTTTTGACCTCATGAATTTCCAAGACATCTCCTTTCCTAATGAAGTCCATATTTATGATGTTGTCAAGGGCAAAGTCCCTGTTTTCACGTTTATATGATGTTTTATGGATAATTTTGCCTAATGCAACCAATTCAGATTCCTGTTCCATCTGGATATGATGTGAAAATAGCCATAGCTTGGTATGGCAGATAAAATAGTAGTTTATTTGAGTTCCACCTATTTTGAGGTTCTTTTTAGGGACCATTTTCATCACTAAATACTCTTAAAATCACTTTAGGATATTATCATTATCAATAAATTCTGTTAATTCCATTGATCTTGTCAAAATCAGAGTCAAAAGGGTTATATTTGCCCAGTTCGAAATTTATACTTGTTTTTATGGATGGAGATAAAAAATAATACTTCCATGCCTTTCTCACGGATGTTCTAGCACTTCCTGAGTAACCTTATATAAATATTTACTCAACTTTATGAGTGATTACTTATAAATGGTTGCTCAAGTTTATGAGTGAAAATTAAATCTTTTCTCCCCTCTGAAGTTTCTTCTTGAGTTCAGCAGCATCTGTAGGTTCACATTTTACCATTCCTGCAACATCCTGAAAACTCACTTTCTTGCGAAATGTGATTTCAGCCCCATTTTCTGTAGGTTTCCATTCTAGAACATCACCTGGGCCTATATCGAACTTTTTTCTTATTTCTGATGGAACCACGGTCTGGAACCCATTTGAAAGTTTAGTTGTTGAAGTCATACTATCACCACTTTGAATATATTGTTTTCAAAGTATTTGATGAATTCAATAGAAATTTTCCATGGTCAGATACTAAAATATTGTTTCTTGGCTTTCAAAAGTAATTAATCCTTTTTCAAAGGTATATTCTGCATCAATGACCTTGATAAATCTCTGATCTTTAAGTTCTATGGATTTTAACTTAAAAGAAAAATATAATTTACTCGAAACTTTAATCATATACTTGGAAATTTCATTTATTCCTTCAAAATTCAAATTACCATCTTTTTTTAGGAATCTGGAAGTTTGGCATATTTTTTTTATAAAATCTTCTGCTTGAATGCAATAATCGTTATATTCAAACTGTTGAGGCAAAACATCATAACTAGAAACTTCTATATTTCTGGTTCTGACCCTTAACTGCCCTCCTTCTTCTTCATTTCTAGTTGGTTTCTTCCCGAATATCAAATCTTCTTTATAAGCATTCCAAAAGCTAATATCAGAATTAAATTCAGAAAACATTTCTTCATTCTGATAAACTTTATCCATCATTTTAATCCCTGTTTCAAAGTTGAAATTCGTATTTTCAGAGATTTGAATTCTTGTATTATCGATAACTTCTTTCATGAACTCATTATCGTCTTTTTTAGTGTGATAAGGATAACAAAATTCTCCAGTGTCAAAAACATGGAATTTATAGGTATGTTTTTTATTAAAACGAACACATTGTGGGCATTTACATTCATCACTATTAAAAAAGCTCATTGTTCTATGTAAACGACCTCCCCTTTGTATTAAAGAATCTAACGGTGCTAAATCAGATAATATTAAATCAAAAGAAATATTTAAGCTTATTTCTGCTACTTGAGTTCCAATGAAAATAAATGGTAAATTTGGATCAAATCCATGATTTATAGAGAACTCCATTTCTTCATCGTCTAAATTTTCAAAAATCACTTTACCGAATAATCTTAAAATCTTTTCTTTTTTAGGTCTATCTTTTCTCATGAACTGAGAATTATAAAGTAAAATCTGGCGTTCAGGATATCGTTCCTTTAGCTCTACAAAGATTTTTTTAGAATTTGGAACTGTATTCACTATAATTCCAACATTTATATCATTTGAATTGTCTAATATTTCTAAAAATTCCTCAGAAAAGATTTCATTATCACAAAGAGAAGTATCATGAAACTCAAAGACAAAAGGAGATTTCTCATTGCCCAAATTGTCCTTTCCACTACTTTGAATTTTAACATAGTCTTTATCAAATTTTTGTTTTATTTGAATGGGCATTGTAGCACTCATAATAAGATGAGGAATCTTAAGATGCCTTAATACCTCACATAAGCATTCTAACATCCCTATTGTATGTGAATCATAGTAATGAAGTTCATCTATTACAATAAAACTATTTAAAATATTCCCAAATGCTCTAGGGGCAAATTTAAAGCCATTAACAAGTGAAAGTAATAAATGATCAATTGTAGAAATGTTAAACTGTTTAGAATATATTAAATTCCAGAATTTTTGACTAGATATGGAAAAATCAGATTCACCTTCTTTATCATCTGTTTCAAGCAAAAAACTCATTACTTCTGAATGATAAACTCCAATCCATTTATTAGGTATCCCATATTCTTCTTCAAATTCTTGAACCATATTATTAGTAGTAACTTGAGTAGGGAGTGTAAAGATGACTTTATTAATAATATTTTCTTTTAAAAGTTCTTTAGCCACTAATAAAGCCGCTAATGTCTTTCCTTCACCACAGGGAGCTTCTATTCTTAACGGTTTTACTAAATCAGAAATATCCGGTGAACAAAAATTATTTAGAACTTTTCTCTGAATTTCTGTAAATTGTTTTTCTCCTTCAACTTCAGATATTTGATTATAAATATTCGTTGGTGATGGAAACCATTTTTTTAAGTTTTCATCGATGTTAATATTTTCTTCTTCGATTTTACTTGCAATACCATCAGAAATAGTTAAATAAGACAATAATAAACAATATTGGGCCTTGAATTTAGTATTTATTGTGCCACTCCATTTTTTTCTAATTTTTGGATGTTGACTTTTCCGTTTAAACCTTTTAAGATTCTCAAAGTAGGTTTTCCAAGATAAATCAAATGATATGTCATACCCATAATCATTAGTTAAATGATTAAGATAATGCTCATTAAATGTATCAGGATATTCTATGCGCTCAAAAGAAGATTCAGTGAGTAAAGAATGATGAGAAATACAAGTAAGTAATGCAAATATGTCTTTTTCATTTTGTGACAAAAAATAACCTGAATAAGGAGCATGAGGTGGTAAATGTGGTTCTTCTTTTAGGGATTCATTCTGCCATTTAAGTGCTCCTTTACCAAAATCATGGAAAAAAGTAGAAGTTCTCAGGCTTTTAAAGAGTCCAACAGCATCTATACCATTAAATTTACCCCAGTTTTCCAATAATTCATTATTAATAAATAATAGATGGTTCAAAACCTTCAAACTATCTTCAGTATGTTCTTTTAAGGAAGTTCCATTACTTTTCGCCAAAACTTTGTAAGAAGACAATATGGTCACCTTCTATTTTTAAACATTCTATTGGTTCATCCAATTCACCTTCAGGTATCGAACAGATTATGTTGTGTCCCTTTTCATCTGGAAAATCATTTTTGAGTTTATTTGGAATTTTAACCAATTGACAGTTAGTAAAAACTCCAGGAATAACTGAATCGACTTTAGAAGAAGTTGTTGAAGTTATAGTTTCTTTTATTTCAATATTATCTAAGTTTATAATATCATCACTCTCACCAAGATATAATGATCTTTTAGGAGTTTTTAGATTTTCAAATATGTTCTCAAGAGAATATTCTCCATCAAAATCATTGGAGCTTATGAATAACGTGTATTTAGGATTTATTAGTCTCTGACGATTTATTTGAGTACTAATCCATTTTTTATTCAAGTTATAAGCATTATTTCCCGTTTTAAATGATTTCCAAAAGTTTTGAATAAAAGTTAATATTTCGCCAGCACCCACTTCTTCAATTAATTTTATCAAACTTAAAATTACTTTCTCATCTTTTTCGGGTAATTTTTGATTATTGTGTACTTTTATAATATAATCTGCAATGTACTTCCTTTTCAACTTGTTTAGTTCTTTTTTAATGGTTTTTTTATCATTTTCATCTAAATCTAGTTCTTCCAATTTAGATTCAAGATTTTCTTTTAGTGAGCTCTCGAAAGATTCAATTTCACGGCTCCCCTTGTGTATATTCAAATAATCATCTATTTTTTCGCCTTTTTTCCGAATAATGATTGCAAAATCTAGATTAGAATAACCGTCCAAGTAATGGTTAGCAATTCCTTTCCGTTTATTTTTATCTATATCATGCAATGCTGGTTTTTGAAGAGAATTCTGGATTAAACCGAAAATTGTGGTTGGTGGAGGAAACGGATAAGTAGATCGAATGTTTACCGTTCCATATTCACTAAAAGAACACCAAAACGGAACCTCTAAATCTACTTTAATTACCTTCATTTTGATCTCCTAAATATTTAATCGTTTCATCAATGGCCTGTCGAGGAGTTCCACATAAAATTAAGCCATTTCCATTAAATTCTTCAAGCACATCAAAGATCTCTTGCTCATTATTTATAGTTCCTGAGATAATACCCACAAATATTTTAGTATTTGGAATAGCAAGACAGTCCTGTAAAACATCAGCGAAAGCATTTTTGTTTATATTGCCTTCTTCATCCATTCTAAGTGCAGAAGAGAGTTTATGATTATATTGTTCTTGAACACCAATCAAAACAAAGTCTGGGGAAGCACTAGTCATTTCTCTACTTTGATTTGCGAAATCATTGATATTTGCTATTGCATTTAAAAGTGCAACAATTCTTTTTATTCGTTCGTTGTCTTTGTAAAGTTCTTTATAATTTGTACCATCCATTGCAGCATTTTCGCCTTCACCAATAATCTTCGGAACTTCTTCAATACCTAATGCACCAATATCCAAAGATATATTTGCTCTATAAGTATTATCTGTCAATTGTTTGTAAGCTAAGGCTTGTCTTATGTCATACGGTGCATCAAAACTATCATTACATTTAGGACACTTGAGTTTACTGCCTTGTTTTATATTTTTGTCTTTTACAGAATTATTATCTCCTTTTCCTCTAGCCGCTAAAGGATATATCTTTTCATTACATTTAGGACACTCAATATCATTTACCATCCTAAATATGAGGTCTGTAGTTACTGAGCTCCGAATTTGACCCATTGCTGGTGAGGCTTTGATAGGACTCCACCGTTTAGCACCTTCTTTAGGCAATAAATAGCCAAACATATCACAGAGCCAACAATCAGTTATATTACCACATGGAAACTCAGGAGTGCATTTAAATGCTTCGGGCTGCTCTCTTTGTATTGATTTTCTTAATGCATGCCTTACGGACTGGCCAGATATGTAAGGTAACCCACCATTATATGTTTTAAGCTCTTTTAAATTGGTACTTCCTTCACCAGCATTCATATTTGACAAATCTGTTTTGAACAACCAAGTTGTAATTACGCATTTTTCTTCCATTTTTATAACCCCTATTGTTTTTTTTGATGTTTTCTTTGCCTATAATTTTCGGATAGAACGTATGCACTCATAAAAGATACAAAATAAGTTTTAGCATCACTAAAATTTTTTTGATTGATGTTATTCATGACTGTTTCAAGATTATTTGCATTTAAATAGTAGCTTTTATTTTTATCCAGTGCACTAGATTTAGCCAACCTGAATGAAGCATCTTCTAATGCCTTTTTAAATTCATCTGGCCCAGAAGAATAAGCAAATTTAGTCAACATCCCAACATCTTCCCTAAATCCTCTTCCTATTGTTTCCGCAATACTTTTGCAAGATTCTTTTATATCATCATCCAACATTGTAGATTCTCCCATGATTTTTTCTAAAAATAATTCTGTGAAAAGGAATATTGGTGACTTGTTTGGGACATATTTGACCCAAAGTCGATTTATATTAGCAATACTTTCTTTAGATATATTAAAAAGACCTGTGGAAATCTTTTTAGGGTCTAAAGTCAATATTCCATTGAAAAAGTTTTCAACCTCGTTTTCATTAAATATATCAAAAGAAAAACAATTCAAAAAATCTGGAACCAAATATCCTTTTATTAATTCGTTTTTATCATCTTCAAGTAATTTTAAGACATTATAAACTCTTTCATTAGCTTTTATTTGCTTTATACTATGTGATTTAGAAATAAATAACCATTCAGTCATGTCTTTGAATTCAAATTCTTCAATATCTTCAAAAACATCAAATAAGCTTATTTCAGATGTTTCTGTGTCATCTTTGTATTTGTTTGTAATGTTGTGTAATAATGACAAAAGTGACGCTGATTTAGAGTTCACAGGTAAATTTTTTATGTTAGTTCTGTATGATACGCTCCCAGGATCATTAAAATTTATATATTGACCATCTGAATAAAGATTATTATTTATTTTATTCAAGACCTCTAAATTAACAGTATTTGGTATTGAAATGTATATTTCACCTTTAGGAGTTCTATAAAATGGAATATAGTAATTGAATAATGCAAAATAGCACAAAATAGTGCATTTTGGGCAAATTTTAGTCTTTTTCCTAGTAGCTCCAATACCCTCAATTTCATTATTATGATGTTCACCAAACAAAGGATTGAAAAATTCCTTAACATCCTCCATTGTTTTAGATGGCATTCCACAAAGAGGACATATATTTTTGCCTTTTTCGAACGAAATCAGTTTTTTAAAAATAGGTTGATCTTTAAAATTCAAACCCATCTTTAAGTAAACATCTTCACTTCCTAAATAACTCATCCTCATTTTCCATATTTGCTGATTCTTTTTGTTGTCAATGAAGCCTTTCTTTTTAAGAATATCCCTTTCTTCATCAGCTATTTCCATTGTTGTCTTTGCATCTCCTTTTTTATTAGGATATGGGTGTGGTGATTGATAAGTAGAACCAATCTCATTATTGATAACCTTAAATGTAGTTGAAAGATTATAAGTTCCTTCACCAGCTAAAGTTTGTATAGATTTAGCAATAAAATCAGTTATGGGAGTATCTATCTTTGATTTAAATAAAATTCCGTCCTTAGACTTAGGCAGTTCTACAATTACTTCATTTTCATAATTTTCCATTATTTGTTTTAATATTATCAAACCATTATTCGTCCAAGCATTATTCGTTGAATAAAATTTAATTTCTTGCATTTTAACCTCCAACTTTTTGAATCTTAAAATCACTTACCATTAATCACATCAACCATACCAAAGCCCATACTATTCTTCTCTCCCAAACCACAATCATAGGCAAACTCTACCAACCTCTTATCGGCCTCGATTTCGAACTTCATTAAAAAGCATCTGTGATGAGTTTCCTGGCCTTTTTTTGGAATAGTAATCCTCTTTCTTTTAATAGATTCAATTTTAGGGACTATTTTAACGTAAGTATCACCGTCATAATCTCCATTAAACTTGATATATTTGTTTAAAAGATTATTTTGCAGATTTTCATAGAATTTAAGGTCATTTGGGTTTAAATCCCATGTTTTGAGTTTTCCATCCACTTCTTTTTGAGTACGGGCCACTA
>JAUSBC010000122.1 GCA_030652215.1 Sideroxyarcus sp. | reverse complement strand
ACAGGAATATCTGACCGCAGTTAGCACCAAATAACATGTCCCGTTATTTATGAATTGCAGTACTAGTGAGTGGAGTTCGCGGCATGCGGTCCGCGCCCCCTGCGGCATGCACGGCGGGCGCGGTTGGCAGTTATGCGGCCTTGCGCCGGAAGAATGTATCCCCCGGCGTGGCAGTCGCCACTTCGACAATCGAATCGTAGGGCAGGCCGACCCGTTCGTGGGCGCGTTGCACAGCCTCGGCGCTGTCCGCCATGTTCAGGCAGAAGGCGCGCCCTTCCTCATAGCTCACATGAATGCGGATGGGGACGACGTTCTCGTCGTAGCAGGCCTTTTCATACAGCGCATAAAACTTTTCAAAATCTTCCGGCGATAGTTTCTCCGGAAAAGTCTTGCGCGTCCGGTCGTGGGTGTCGAGGAAAAAACGCATCGGTTTCATGGTGGACTCCTGGTGGTCGCTACGAAGGTGTAGCGCCGCGGAATGTAGCGGGCAATTTCTCGTCCATCTGTAGCAAAAGCTACGCAACCCGGTGTCGGTCTATCTTTGTTTGTCAGTGTAGCTTTTGCTACAGAAGCCCCGCACGAATCCCGCTAGCCTCGGCTCACTCAGTCAATCAAGGGGAGAGCGAAATGGGGCAGGCAGGTTTGGTCAGTTTCATGAATGTCGGCATCGTTATGCTGATCATCGGTTTTTCGGTGTTGTTTCTGATGGTTCGATTCGAGCTGGGGCCGGCAAGCGGTCTGTCGCCGGTCCGCAAGTGGATCATGACGCTGGCGCTGGGTTCGGGCATGGTGGCGTTTTCCATCAAGCTGATGATCATCGCGACGCTCGTCAATTTCCCCGCGCAGACGATCCGACTGTTCGCTGCGCAGCAGACGGACCCTTTGCAACTGGAACGGGAAGCGCCGAATGCGGAGACGCCGATAGTACGGCTGCCGGGTCTGCAGAAGGCGTATGTCTGGCGCACCTTGCCGGAAACCGCACCTGCGCCCAAATGGAATCCGACGACGCCGGAAAAGGTGGTGCTGGGCGAACGTCTGTTCCATGACACGGCCCTGTCGATAGACAGGACGCTCTCGTGCAGTTCCTGCCACGATGTGCGCAACGGCGCAGGCGAGGATCACCGGCCAGGGTCGCTGGGCGTGGGCGGGCAGGTAGGCAGCCGCAATGCGCCCACTGTCTGGAATTCTGGATTCCAGTCGGTGCTGTTCTGGGACGGGCGCGCGGCTTCGCTGGAAGATCAGGCGGCAGGTCCACCCGTCAATCCCGCAGAGATGGGCATGCCGTCGCTGGAAGCGGTGGAGCAGCGGGTGAACGAGAATCCCGCCTACCGCGATGCATTCGCGCGCGCATTCGGGGCCGATCAGCCGATTACCATCAGGCAGATCACGGCGGCCATTGCCGCCTACGAGCGCACCTTGAACACGAGTGATACGCCTTACGACCGCTTTGTGCGCGGAGACCGGCAGGCATTGAGCGCCGCGCAATTGCGCGGGATGGCACTGTTTCAGTCGGTGGGATGCATCTTGTGCCATTCGGGACCCAACTTCAGCGCGGCCAGCGTTTTCGATCCGCCGCCGGCAGCGCTGCGTTTGTTTCCCGCATTCGATGCACCGCACTACGTGAAGCGCTACCAGCTCGACAAGGACGTCGGCGCCAATACGCCCGGAAGCAAACAGGCCGTCTGGCGGGTGCCTTCTCTGCGCAATGTCGCCCTGACGGCCCCCTATCTCCACAATGGGAGTGTTGACAATCTGCATGAGGTGGTGCGTATCATGGCGACCTTGCAGCGCGGCAAAAGGGTCAGCAACGACGCTGCAGACAATGCGACCCTCGTGTGGTCGAGCCGGGACAGGACGCTTGCGCGCATAGAGGCCGCCCCGCTGAGCGACCGCGATGTGGACGATATTGTCGAGTTTCTGAAGGCGTTGAGCAGCGACAGGCTGCTGGCGCGCAGCCAGGCCGGGGTGCTTTGAACCCTGTTTGTCCATTAGAAAAAACTCGTCATTCCGGCGTAGGCCGGAATCCAGGTGAGAAACAAATTCCCACGCAGTGGGACAACATCATGGGTATGTCCGCTTCGCGGCGTATTTTTCATTGCTGGATACCGGCCAACCCTCACCTCAATCCTCTCCCAGAGGGAGAGGAGGCGATTGCTCTTTCCCCCTCTGGGGGAAAGTTGGATAGAGGGCCTGCCGGTATGACGGCCTAATGGACAATTTGGGTTGAAACTGTGACTGGGGGTGCAGATTGAGCGATGCGGCGACGTTGGGCGAGTTGAGGGCGCTGGATGTGTTTCGCGATCTTTCCGTTTGCGGGCAGCAAATGCTCGAATGCGGCATGCAGCTCAATCGTTTCGACGAGTTGAAAACCATCATCAACAAGGGCAACAGCGTCTCCGGCGCGTATGTCGTGGTGCGCGGCCGCTTGCGCGTATATTCGATTTCCCCGGCCGGCAACGAAGCCACGCTGTATTTCCTCAATCCGGGCGAAGTGTGCATCCTGGCCCTGAATTGCATTTTCAATAATCTGCTGTACCCGGCCTGGGTGCAGACCGAACCCGATACCTGCGTCGGCGTGATTCCCTCGCTGACGTACCGCACGCTGTTTCAGAATGAGCCGTCGATCCAGAATCTGACCGTGCATGCGCTGTCGGTGCTGGTGTTCAGGCTGATGGAAGAACTGGAAGAGGTGCATACGCTGAGCTTGAACGCGCGTCTGGCCAAGTTCATCCTGTTGCGCGGGGCTGGCGATGGACAGTTGCGTATGACCCAAAGCGAATTGGCTTCCCATCTGGGCACCACGCGCGAAGTGATTGCAAAACTGCTGCGCAAGATGGTTGCCGCGAAGTCGGTGAAGACCTTGCGCGGTTCCATCTTGATCGAGGATCCCGACCTCCTGGCCAAGCAGGCGAACCGGGAGTAACCCGTCCGCATCTGTCGCATTTTTCGCAATTGCCGCGACTCCATAACCATATTCAGACAAACGGTACTGCACAGTTTCGGGCAGTCGAGGTATAACGGTGCCGGTTAGAGGCCGCATTTTCAGTTCGAGACGGAGTTGTTATGCAAAAGCAGGACTATGAATCGCTGGTGTGGAGTCTGCAAAGCGTGGCGCAAGACGATCCCGGCGTGTTTCGTACCAAGGTGTTGCTGATCAGTCTGTTTGCCTATTTAGTGTTGTTCGGCGTGCTGGCGGTGTTGCTGCTGGGCTTGTACTTCATGTTTGCGGAGATGCTGGGCAACGGTCATACCGTGTTAAAGATATTCTTCGCGGGCTGGGTGCTGGTCGTGGCGCCCATCGTGTGGCTCACGTTTCGCATGTTCTTCATGCCGCTTCCCGTGCCGCAGGGGCGCGAGTTGACCGAGGCCGAAGCGCCGCAGTTGTTCAAGATGATTTCCGATCTGCGCGAACGCCTGCAGGCAGCGCCCATCCACCATGTGCTGATCACCGACGAATTCAATGCGGCCATTGCGCAATGCCCGCGCTTCGGCCTGTTCGGCGGCTACCGGAATTACCTGATACTCGGCCTGCCACTGCTGGACGCAGTTTCGGCCGAAGAGTTGCTGTCAGTGGTTGCCCACGAATACGGGCATCTGTCCGGCGGTCACGGCAAGCTGAGCCGCTGGATCTACCGCCAGCGCAACACTTTCGACACCCTGTACGAGCATGTCTGCGAACGGCGCGAGGACAATGTGGTGAACGGCATTCTTGCCGGGATGCTGGACTGGTTTGCGCCTTACTACAACGCCTACACCTTCGTACTTTCCAGGCAGAACGAATACGAGGCAGATGCGATGTCCTCTCGGATCGCCGGTGCGGAGGCCAGCGCGTCAGCGCTGATTCGTATCAACCTGCTTTCGAACTGGCTGCACGGCAGTTTCTGGCCCAAGTTGTATGCGCAGTCCACGCAGCACGAAACGCCGCCCGTCATGCCTTATGTTGCCATGCGCAAATTGCTGGTGATGACGATGGACGAATGGTCGACCAAGGAGCGCCTGAACGAGGTGTGCAAAGTCGAATCCGACGTGTACGACACGCACCCCTGCCTGAGCGAACGCCTGGCTGCGATGGGGCAGCGCGCAGTCCTGCCAGCGATTCCCAAGATATGTGCGGCCGATGCGGTACTGGGGCGGTTCTCGCCGGAGTTGGTGCGCGAATTCGACGCGAAGTGGTGGGGCGAGGAAAAGGACAAATGGCAGAAATACCACCGCCGTTACACGCGATCCAAAACTCGCATCGAGGAGTTGGAGAAGAAGCCCGTGGGCGAGCTCAGCGTGTCCGAAGCGCAGGAGTTTGCGCTGCTGCTGGTCGAGTTCCGTTCGGCCAAGGCCGCGAAGTATGTGCTGGAAGACTTGCTGGGCCGATCCGGCGAGCGTTATCCCAAGCCGGTCTATTTCTACGGCCGCGCCTTGCTGGATGAGGGCGATACCAAAGGCCTTGATTATCTGGAAGAAGCTTTCCGCCTGTCGCCCGCAATGGGCGACGACTGCGCCAGGGCGGGCTACGAATTTTTGCGCGAAAAACAGAACGAAACAGCAGCCGAAGGCTGGCTGGAACGTCTGCGCACGGTGCACGCCTAGGACAAACCCCGCATTCCACCCCCCTCTTTGGAGTAGTTGACTATAACCATCGGGTATAGTCTAATGCACTCCAGTTTCCCTTAAATAGAAAGGTTATAACCATGCAAATCCCGAAACGTGATGGTGATGGATATCTGGTCGACATGAGCGACTGGTCGGAAGAAGTCGGTCGTGCAATGGCCGAGGCGGACGGTTACGAGCTGAACGACAAGAAGTGGGAGCAGATCATGAAGGCGCGCGAGTACTACGAGCAATTTACTTCGGTGCCGCCTATCCGCAAGTTTGCCAAGTACATCGAGCAGGACCAGAAAGAGGTGTTCGATCTATGGATGACCGGGCCGATGAAGCCGATCACCAAATACGGCGGCATGCCCAAGCCCACCGGTTGCGTTTAAACGTCTGAATCAGGTTTCGGCCAGCAGCTTGAGTTGTGCTTCGTCAAGATAGCACCACTCGCCTGCGGCCAAACCCAGCGCGTTGAGTTTCAAACCGCCGATCTCGGTGCGGCGCAATGCCGTGCAGTGATTGCCGGCAGCGGCCAGCATACGTTTCACTTGGTGGTACTTTCCCTGTTCCAGCACGATTTCCAGTTGCTGCGTATCCAGCATGCGGCAGATCACGGCCGCCAGCGGGGCCGGTTCGTCGTGCAGTTTCACTCCTTTCAACAGTTGCGCGACAAGTTGCGGCGTCACCGGATCGTGGGTGGTGGCGACATAGACCTTGGGAATGTGGCGTTTGGGCGAGGACTGCGCGTGGATAAACGAGCCGTCGTCCGACATCAGCAACAGTCCGGTGGTGTCATGGTCGAGGCGGCCGACCGGTTGCACATCGCGTAGCGCGAACTGTTCTGGCCGCAATGAAAGCACGCCGGGGTGATGACTGGGCTTGCGCGAGCATTCGTAGTCGGCCGGTTTGTTCAGCGCGATGTACACATGCTCGCGAAATTTCCACGCATCGCCGTACACGCTGAATTCAAGGCCGTCGGTCTCGAACGTGTTGCGGCAGTCGGTGACGGTTTCGCCGTTGATGACCACTTCACCTTCTTCAACCAGCTCGCGACACCATTTGCGGGTGCCGAAACCTTGCGATTGCAGAATGCGGTCGAGAGGAAGCTTGCTCATGGATTCAAGCGATGCTGCAGGCTTCGGCAAAGTCCAGGCGCGGATTGCGCGGATAGACGCCTTTCGGGTTGCCGTAACCGATGCTGCAGATGAAATTGGATTGCACATTCGTCCCGGCAAAGAACAGTTGATCCACCGCAGCATTATCGAAGCCGGACATCGGCCCGCAATCCAGGCCCAGCGCGCGGGCGGCGAGTATGAGGTAGGCGCCTTGCAGGGTGCCGTTGCGGAAGGCGGTGATGTCGGACAGTGCGGTGTTGCCGGCAAACATGTCGCGTGCCTTGGGGTTGTTCGGGAACAGCTTGGGCAGCTTGTCGTAGAAGTGTGTGTCGTAGCCGATGATGGCGGTGACGGGTGCAGCCAGGGTTTTGGCACGGTTGCCTTCCATCAAGGCCGGAATGAGTTTTTCTTTTGCTTCCCGTGATTTGACGAACACGATGCGTGCCGGACAGCAGTTCATTGAGGTTGGGCCCATGCGCAGGGTGTCGTAGAGTCGCTGCAGCAGTTCATCCGCAACGGGTTTGTCCTGCCAGGCGTTGTTGGTGTGGGCCTGGAGAAACAGCTGGTCGAATGCGGCTGGAGTCAACGGAGTGCTGTGCATGATGAGTACCTCTGAAATATTTTGGAAAACTGCGCGGGTAGTCTAAACGAAAATTTCATTGAATTACTTGGGGGCGACATCCGGCAGGTTGGGATGCTGGTCGTGCATGACGATGCGCGAGACGAACCAGATTGCCAGCAGGTTCGCCGCTACCGCCACATAGCCCACCCGTTCGTATCCGACGACCATGCCCGCGCCGTCTTGCGTGATGAGGAAGCCGCCCAGCGTGGTGGCCAGCCCCATGGCGAAGGACTGCACGGTGGCGTTGAGCGACATGAAGGTGCCGCGCAGTTGCGGTTGTGCGGCCGACGTGATGATCGCCATGGCCGGAATGAAGCGCCCTGAAACCAGGACGAAAAATGGCGTGGTAGCCACCAGCCACATCCACAGCGGTGCCGCGCCGATATGCGTCACCACCAGCAGCGGAAACAAGGCGGCGACTGCGATCAGGCGATAAACATTGACCTTGCCGCGCAAATCGGCCCAGCGTCCGATGATGCGCGCGGTGAAGAACGTGGCCGCGCCGCCGGCGAAGTAGACAAAGGGGATGTCTTGCTGCGAGATGCCGACGTTGCCCACGGCATAAACCGTGATGTAAGGGATCACGGTGAAACCGGAGAAGATGAGCAGCGCGGAAAAGAACAGCGCGCGCAAATGGTTGAAGTCACGCAAGACGGCAAACATCGCGCTGAACGGGTGCGCCTGTTTTTCCTTGCTGATGTGGAGGCGCAACTCGGGCAGGACGCGGATGCCGACGAAAATGAACAACACGACCAGCGCCGCGATGAAAACGAACGGCGCACGCCATTGCAAATGGTTTGCCAGCCACAGCGACAACGGCACGCCGGCCACCGTGGAAAGCGAGAATGCCGTCGATACGATGCTGCTGGCGCGCGCACGGCGTGCGAACGGGATGGTGTCGCCCACCATTGTCTGGATCATCGCACCCATGATGCCGCCAAACGCGCCGGCCAGTCCGCGCGCAACGAGCAGCGTGATGTAGCCGGGGGCGAGGGCGCAGGCCAGCGTTGCCAGACCGAATAGCGCAAACATCACGAGCAGCAGGCGCTTGCGTTCGAAACGGTCGATAAAGGTGGCGCCGAGCAGGCCGGAAATGGCGGCGCTGAAACTGTAGGAGGCAACCAGCAGGCCGAACTCGTGCGTGCCGATGCCGAACTCGCTCATCAGGATCGGGCCTAGCGGCATCATGATCATGAAGTCGAGGACGTGGCTGAATTGGATGCCTGCAAGGGTGAGCAGGAAGTACTTTTCGTGTTGCGGGGTGAGCGTGGTGTGCATTGGCGTGATTTTAACAGGGTTAGCCAAAATTCATGACGCCGGGTGATAATCCGCCATCCGAATTGATTGGAGTTTTGCATGTGCGGCATCTGCGGTGAGTTGCGTTTTGATCAATCCATACCCGATATGGATGCGCTGAAGCGCATGACGGCCAAATTGGCACGGCGCGGGCCGGACCACGAGGGTTTCTTCAATGGCGGGGCCCTGGCATTCGGCCACCGGCGGCTGTCCATCATCGACCTGTCGGCGCATTCGGACCAGCCGATGGTGGACGACGACCTGAAGCTGGCGCTGGTCTTTAACGGCACGATCTACAACTACAAGGAGCTGCGCGCCGAACTGGTGGAGATGGGTTACGACTTTTTCTCCGAGGGCGATACCGAGGTGATCCTGAAGGCCTACCATGCGTGGGGCGAAAACTGCGTGCAGCGCTTCTACGGCATGTTCGCGATTGCGCTGTGGGACATGCGCGACAAGTCCCTGTTCCTGGCGCGCGACCGCTTTGGCATCAAGCCTTTGTATTACGCGCTGGACGGTGTCCGGCTGCGCTTTGCCTCCACCATGCAGGCTTTGCTGGCGGGTGGCGGCGTCGATACCGCCATCAATCCGGTTGCGCTGCATCACCACTTCACCCTGCACAGCGTGGTGCCCGCGCCGCACACCATGCTGTCGGGTATCAAGAAGCTGCCGCCCGCGCACACGATGAAATTTGCCGCGTCCGGCGACGTGACGCTGCGCCGTTACTGGTCGCTCGACGCGACGCGGCCTGACGTGGCGCTGTCCGAGCAGGACTGGATTGCCGCGACCCGTACGGTGATGTCCCGTGCGCTGGAGCGGCATCGTCTGGCCTCCGATGTGCCGGTCGGCGTGCTGCTTTCCGGCGGTCTGGATTCGAGTCTGCTGGTGGGCATGCTGGCCGATCACGTGGACGATCTGAATACCTTCTCCATCGGTTTCGAGGATGTGGCAGGCGAGACGGCCAATGAGTTCGAATATTCCGATCTGATGGCGGAACATTTCGGTACGCGCCATCACAAGTTCTCCATCCCCAATTCGGAAGTCCTGGCCTGTTTGCCGGAAGCCATCGCGCAGATGAGCGAACCCATGCCCAGCTACGACGTTACTGCGTTCTATCTGCTCGGCGAAAAAGTGTCCGAACACGTGAAGGTGGTGCTGGCGGGGCAGGGCGCTGACGAGGTGTTCGGCGGCTACTTCTGGTACCCGCGCATGGATGCCGCAACCGGCACGCCGCTGGAACGCTTCTCGCAACACTACTTTGATCGCGAGCATGCCGAATATCTCGCCATGGTCGCCCCCGGCTATCATGTGCCGGACGTGACGTCCGAGTGGGTGGCGGACGAACTGGCGAAGCCCGATGCGGATGAGTTCCTCGATGAAGTATTCCGTCTGGATGTGACCGCACTGATGGTGGACGATCCGGTGAAGCGCGTGGATAACATGACCATGGCCTGGGGACTGGAAGCGCGCGTGCCGTTCCTCGATCACGAACTGGTGGAACTGGCGGCGCGCATGCCGCCTTCGCTCAAGCTCAAGGAAGGCGGCAAGTTCCCGCTCAAGGCCATCGCGCGCGGCGTGATTCCCGATGCGGTGATCGACCGTCCCAAGGGCTATTTCCCGGTGCCCGCGCTGAAATATCTGCGCGGCGATTTCCTGGAAAAGATGCGCGCGATTTTGAATTCTGACGCCTGCCTGCATCGTGGCTTGTACCAGCGCGACTACGTGGAAAAATTGCTCGCCGATCCGGAAGCGCACCTCACCCGCATTCAGGGCAGCAAGCTGTGGCACCTCGCGCTGCTGGAATGGTGGCTGCAAATTAACGTTGACGGAATTTGATTCGTCCCCGCATAATCCAGCCATGAACTCCATGCACGCCATTCGATTCGTCCGAGCCCTGCCTTGCGCGTTTACGCGCAAAGCGTGGCATCGCGCGCCGCGTGGTCTGGAGAGTTAGTACTTAGCACCTTTAGTATTTTCAGCTTTCATCAGGCCACAGACGAAACTCTGTGGCCTTTTTGTTTTTGGCCGTACCCCTTTGAGGCTCGGGGCGTGCGGAGCTGTAAGAAAACGAGCCCGGGAGAAAATCATGTCGCTTCCAGCAGCATTCGTTTCGGTCATTCTGATCTGGTCCACCACGCCGCTCGCCATCAAGTGGAGCGCGCTGGGCGTCGGCGTCAGTTTCGCGGTGTTCTCGCGTATGACCATTGGAATGCTGCTGTGCGCCGTCTTGCTGGCCGCGTTTCGCGTGCGCGTGCCGCTGCACCGCAAGGCGCTGCTGGCCTATGTGGCTGGCGGCTTGAGCATGTTCGTCGCGATGGCGCTGACCTACTGGTCGTCGCAGTTTGTAAGTTCCGGCATGATCGCGGTGCTGTACGGCCTGTCACCGCTGATCACTAGTCTGGGCGCGATGCTGTGGCTGAAAGAAGAGGCGATTACGACCAGCAAGTTGGCCGGGATGGCAATGGGCGTGCTCGGCCTGGTGCTGGTATTTAACGGCGGACTGGGCTTGGGCGCTGGTTCGGCGGCCGGTTTGTTTGCCTTGTTCCTGGCGGTCGTGGCGCAATCGCTGGGGCTGGTGTGGCTCAAGCGCATCAACGACGACAGCCCGCCGCTGGCCATGACGCTGGGTATCCTGGTGGTGGCGCTGCCGTTGTTTTTCATTGCCTGGTGGGTGGTCGACGGTCATGTGCCGGCAGCCGTGCCCGAGCGCGCAGTGGCGGCAACGCTGTATCTCGGCACTTTCGGCTCGGTGCTGGGGTTTGCACTCTACTACTATCTCATCAAGCACATGGAAGCGGGCCGCATTGCGCTCATCACGCTGATAACGCCGGTGATGGCGTTGCTGTTGGGGCACAGCTTGAACAACGAAGCGGTACTGCCGCAAGTGTGGCTGGGGACGGCGAGCATCGTGCTTGGTTTGTGCATGCATCGCTGGGGAGAGCAGTGGTTGCGGCTGGCGGCTAGAAAGTTTGTTTGATCTCTATATATAAAGACAACGCCCTGATGTTGAGTCAGGGCGTTTGTAGTAGTGCCGGGTGAAACCGGATTCAGTGTAGCGTGATAGCCAGATAGCCGATCACATGGGAAATGGAGAAAGCGGCCCACCAACCGGAAGCTTCGGTTGCGGCCGACAGCAGGTTCTGGCCGGCATGCAAACACATCGCAAATACGCCGAATCCGTACAGGAACATCAAGCCCAAACCAAAAACCAAGACAGCAATAGCGGAACTCATGATCATCCCCTTTTCTCTGTTGTTGTTTTGCGATAGTCCTATGCGCGCTGTGCCGATTGTGCAAAGAACTGCTGATTGAAACGTTGATGCAGATTTCTTTCCAGCTCTTTCAATCCGTTTTCTTCGAAGTACTGGAACTCGATTTCGGTCAGGAATTTGCCTCCCTGCCCGATTGTGTCCATGCTCTTGCCGATGATCTTGACGATTTGTTGCGGCGCGCCGCCGATCAGGGAAGGGATCATTAATTGCATGGCGATCTTCTTCCGTTCGCAGATGTGGTGGTCGCTGAGTATGCGCACCCCGCCGGTGGAGATTTCGCTGGCGATGCCTTTATGGATGTTGATTTCCTTGTTGGCTTTCCTGCAATCGCACAGAAAGCGCACCCCCCAGTTGGTCGGGTAACGCGGAAGATCGGGTTTGGTTTCCATTTTCATCTCCACTTGATGCGGAAAACTGCGGCTGTGGAGTGGAGTATCCGCGCTTGCAGTAGGGGGTCAATATGCCAAACGGACTAGCCGAAGTTGCCAAAGGTCTAGATACGGGGTTATGCCTCTGCCATTCGAGCGGCCGGGAGGCGCTATAATTGCGCCCGGTAGCAGGCCTGTTCGCTATCTGAATTTCAAACCAAATACCCGGAGAATTAATAAGATATGCGTAATTTCATCGTTGTTGCCATCGTCTCGTTGTTTGTTGCCAACTCTGCGTTTGCCGCGACTTGTGCAGAACAGGCGGCCGAGAAGAAGTTGGCTGGTGCCGCCAAGAACAGTTTCATGACCAAGTGTGAAAAAGACACACCGACTGCTTCCGCCTGTGATGCCAAGGCTGTCGAAAAGAAGCTGGCCGGTGCTGCCAAGAACAGCTTCTTGAAAAAATGCGAAGCAGATGCTGCACAGACTGGTGGCCCCTCTTGCGATGTGCAAGCTGCCGAGAAGAGACTAGCCGGTGCTGCCAAGAACAGTTTTATGAAGAAATGTGAAGCGGATGCGAAGAAATAAGCTGAATTAGCTTGATGTAGTCGATTCCGGCGGGTACAACCCGCCGGAATACTTTTTGAGACCGGTTTTATGCTCGATTGGCAAGACGGACAGCCTTTTTCCAAGCGCTACGGTGATGTGTATTTTTCCGCCGATTCCGGACTGGAAGAGACGCGCCATGTGTTTCTGCAAGGCAATCACCTGGCGGAGCGCTTCGCAGCGCTTTCGGCGGGCGAGAGTTTCTGCATAGGCGAGACGGGTTTCGGCACCGGCCTGAATTTCCTTTGTGCCTGGCAGTTGTTCGAGCGGGTAGCGCCGCCGGGCGCGAGCCTGGATTATTTCAGCGTCGAGAAATTTCCCCTGAGTGATGATGAGCTGCGCGCTGCTTTGGCTTTGTGGCCGGAGTTGGCTGCTCAAGCCGGGATATTGATCGCGCGCTGGCATCGCCGCGTACCGGGCTGGAACCGCTGGAGTTTTGCAGGCGGACGGGTGCGGCTGACGCTGGCGATGGAAGATGTCGAGCAAGCCTTGCCGCAATTGCCTGCATGCTGCGTTGATGCGTGGTTCCTCGACGGTTTCTCTCCCGCCAAAAATCCCGAGATGTGGAGTGATGCCGTGTTGGCGGGTATTGCCCGCGCTTCGCGTGATGGGGCGACGCTGGCAACTTATACCTGTGCAGGCTGGGTGAGGCGCGGCTTGCAGCAGGCTGGGTTCGATGTGGAAAGAGCGGAGGGCTTTGGGCGCAAGCGCGAGATGGTGCGAGGCTATTTGTCTTCCGTTCGTACTGGGCGCCTTGCGCAGCAAGGTGTATCGAAGCATGAGCGGAAGACCCCGGATACCGCTATTGTCATCGGCGGCGGTATCGCCGGATGCGCCGCAGCCCACGCACTTGCCCAACGCGGCATTCATGTCACCCTGATTGAGCGTGCCTCGCAACTCGCCACCGCCGGCTCCGGTAACCCGCGCGGCATCCTGCATGCGCGCTTCGGCGCAGGCATGAACGCGCTGCATCGCTTTGTGCTGGCGGCTTACGGACATGCGCTTGCGCTTCTGGACGAGGCAGTGCCGACCGACAGAGCGCTGCGTTCCGAATGTGGTCTGCTGCAACTTGCCGCCACGGAGGCGGAAGCCAAACGCATTGGCAAACTCTCCGTGCAGGAATGGCCCGCTCATTTGCTGCAAGTGGTGGATGCGGCGAAGGCTTCTGAACTGGTTGGAATGGAAATGGCGCACGGCGGCCTGTGGTTTCCCGCCGGTGGCTGGGTCGTGCCGCCGCAGGTCTGCGCGCGCCTGGCAGATCATCCGCTCATTGCTCAACGGCTTGGTTGCGAAGTGACGGCATTGGAGCGAACTGCATCCGGCTGGCGAGCCAGCGGCGAAGGCTTTGCCGTCGAAGCGGAGCAGGTTGTCGTGTGCAGCGGCCATCAAGCCAAAAATCTCAGCCAGTTCGCCGCTTTTCCGCTGCAAGCCGTACGTGGCCAGATCAGCATCCTGCCCGCGACCGCGGCAAGCGAATCCCTGCATGCCGTGCTGTGCGCCGAAGGCTATTGCGCCCCAGCCGTGGAGGGGCTGCATGTGGTGGGCGCGACTTCTACTTTCGACGATGCGGCGACAGACCTGCGCGAAGCCGACCATTGCGACAATCTCGTTAAAATTGCTGCGCACATGCCTGTATTGCATCAGGCGCTGGGCGATGCCAAACCCTTGGCAGGGCGCGCCGGCGTGCGCTGCTCCGTGCCGGGTGCGACGCCGCTGGTGGGCGAAGTGGCACCTCCGACACGTTACTGGCAGAGCCAGCCGGTTGCGGGAGGAGGTGCTGAGCAGTCGCTCCCGCACCAGAGGACTCCGTCCCATCGTGTCGCGACTGCACCGGGTCTGTATTGCAGTCTGGCGCACGGCACACGCGGCTTGTTGACTGCAGGCATTGCGGGAGAGGTGATCGCCGCCGCGATGTGCGGACAACTGCCGCCGTTGCCGCAATCGCTGCTGGATGCATTGGCGCCGTTGCCAAGAGTTCGAAATAAAGGTAAATGTGCAGCATGAAAAAATCACCGCCCCCCGAATACCCCGAAATCCGCCCCGGCCAATCCATCGAGTTGCTGAAGGCGCTGCATATCCTGACTCGCGACGGCAAGATGAACCAGGATTCGCGCCGCAAGTTGAAGCAGGTGTACCACTTGTATCAGTTCATTGAGCCGCTGTTGCAGGAAGTGCGCAATGAGAAAGGCGCGCTCACGCTGGTGGATCATGGTGCGGGGAAGTCGTATCTGGGATTTATTCTGTATGACTTGTTCTTCAAGACACTGAATGACGCTTCGCATATCTACGGCATCGAGACGCGCGAGGAACTGGTTACGCATTCTCGCGATCTGGCGCAGCAGTTGGGCTTCGGCGGCATGTCGTTCCTGAACCTGTCGGTGGCGGAATCAATCGTTTCTGACAAGTTGCCGGCCCAAGTGGATGTGGTGACGGCGCTGCATGCCTGCAATACCGCGACCGACGATGCGATCCATTTTGCGCTGGAGAAACAGGCGAAGCACATCGTACTCGTGCCATGCTGCCAGGCCGAGGTGGCGGCGGTGTTGCGCAAGAACAAGGGCAAACAGTTAGGGAAAGATGCACTTACCGAGCTGTGGCGGCACCCCATCCATACGCGCGAATTCGGCAGCCACCTGACCAATGTGTTGCGTTGCCTGCAGCTGGAGGCACATGGCTATCAGGTGACAGTGACCGAACGGGTAGGATGGGAGCATTCGATGAAGAACGAGCTGATCGTCGCCAGTTACAAAAATCTGCCGCGCCAGCGGGCTGCGGAGCGGTTGGGCGAGGTGTTGCGCAGCGTGGGGCTGGAGGAGATGAGTTCGCGGTTCTTTGTTTAACCCGGATTGCCTGCTTGCCCCACTTCAGGGGAGTAGCATCGACAGCAGGAATGACGGAACAACGGTTTTTAACTTCAGGAAGAAACATCATGCAAATCAGCAAAGACATTCGCTCGCATTACGAGCGGATCGGGGGCGAAGAGAAGATACGCGCCCTAGTGCAGCGTTTCTATCAACTGATGGATGAGTTGCCGGAAGCCTACGGCGTGCGCAAGATGCACCCGCCCAGCCTGAAAGGCGCGGAAGGCAAGCTGTTCAAGTTCCTGTCCGGCTGGATGGGCGGGCCGCAGTTGTTTGTTCAGGAATACGGGCATCCCATGTTGCGCCAGCGTCATATGCCGTTCACGATCAGCAGGAAGGAGCGCGACGAGTGGTTGCTGTGTATGGGGCAGGCGATTGATGACGTTGTTGTGGACGACGAACAACTGCGCAACGAGCTCAAGGTGGCCTTCATCAAGGTGGCCGATTTCATGAGGAATCAGTCCGAGCCGGATTGATCCTCGTCCTGTTCTTTGTCCGGTTGCGGTGTCGAGATGCTCAGCATTTCGGCGCGCGTGGCCGGTGTCTCCAGGCTGATGCGTCCCAGCGTGCCGCTGCGGTAATCCTGCAATAGCGTCATCGCGGCCTTTTCCAGATCGAATTCCTGACCCCTGATGCGGAAGCCGCGCTGTTTTGCGATGGCTTCGATAAGCGCGACGCCATCCATTTCATCGTTTGCCGATTTGTAGCGCTGTTTGACCAGTGCCGGGTAACGTGTCATCAACAGGTCGCCGAGGAAGCTGGCGACTTCACTTTCGTGATAAGCGTTGCGGCCGATCAGGTTGCTGGCAGCCAGCAGGTAGCCGTCGCTCTCGTAGGCGATCTTCGGCCACATCATGCCCGGCGTGTCGATGAGCTGCATGGTGTCGCTGAGGTCGAAGTGCTGCAGGTTCTTGGTGATGGCCGGTTCGTCGCCGACGGCGGCGGTGCGCTTTTTCAGAAGCGAGTTGATGAAGGTGGATTTTCCCACGTTAGGGATGCCCATCACCATCATGCGCAGGGGTTTGAGCACCGTGCCGCGATGCGGGGCCAGCGGCAGGCACAGCTTGAGGATCTTTGCGGCTTCGCCGGGTTTTTTGCATGAGATGGCGATCGCCTTCACATTTTTCTGGCTGTTGAAGTGGTCCAGCCAGGCCTTGGTCGCCGCAGGATCGGCGAGGTCGGCCTTGTTCAGCACCTTGAGGCAGGGGCGCTGGCGGTGTTCGCGCATCTCGCGGAGCATCGGGTTGCTGCCCGCCTCCGGCACGCGCGCATCCAGCACCTCGATGACGACATCGACGCGCTCCATGGTCTCGGTCGCCTTCTTTTTGGCCGAGGTCATGTGTCCGGGGAACCATTGGATTGCCATGGGAATAAAGTCCTTGAAAACAGGCGCGCATTCTACTGGTATTTGACGCGGGTAGCCCCACCTTCCATAATCGGCCGATCATTACCTGGAGCTCATAAATGACCGTAATCCGCCAGCAAGACCTCATCGACAGCGTCGCCGACGCGTTGCAATACATCTCCTACTACCATCCACTCGATTACGTGCAGGCACTGGGCCGTGCTTACGAGCGCGAGCAATCACCCGCCGCGCGCGACGCCATCGCGCAGATACTGACCAACTCGCGCATGAGTGCGGAAGGTCACCGTCCCCTCTGTCAGGACACCGGCATCGTCTCTGTCTTCGTCAAGGTGGGTATGGATGTGCGCTGGGACGGCGCTACCATATCCGTCTCGGACATGATCAACGAAGGCGTGCGCCGTGCCTACCTGCATCCGGACAACATGCTGCGCGCTTCGGTGCTGGCCGATCCTGCCGGTGCCCGCAAGAACACCAAGGACAACACCCCCGCCGTCATCAATTACGAGATCGTGCCCGGCAACAAGGTGGATATCATCCTCGCGGCCAAGGGCGGCGGCTCGGAGAACAAATCCAAGTTCGTCGCGCTGAATCCTTCCGACAGCATTGTCGACTGGGTGCTGGAGACTGTGCCCAAGATGGGCGCCGGCTGGTGCCCGCCCGGCATCCTCGGCATCGGCATCGGCGGCACGGCGGAGAAGGCCATGCTGCTGGCCAAGGAAGCGCTGATGGAGCCGGTGGACATGCACGAATTGCAGGCGCGCGGGGCAAAGAGCCGCATCGAGGAACTGCGCCTGGAACTGTTCGAGAAGGTCAACGCGCTGGGCATAGGCGCGCAAGGCTTGGGCGGCCTCACCACCGTGGTGGACGTGAAGATCAGGGACTATCCCACGCACGCCGCCAGCCTGCCGGTTGCCATCATCCCCAACTGCGCTGCCACGCGCCACATCCACTTCACGCTGGACGGCAGCGGCCCTGCGGTGCTGACGCCGCCCTCTCTGGCCGACTGGCCCAAGGTCGAATGGAAGGCCTCGGCCGAATCGCGCCGCGTCAACCTCGACACCATCACGCGCGAAGAGATTGCCACCTTCAAGCCGGGCGAGACGCTGTTGCTGAACGGCAAACTGCTCACCGGTCGCGATGCCGCGCACAAGCGCATCACCGACATGCTGAAGAAGGGCGAGAAACTGCCGGTGGATTTCAAGAACCGTTTCATCTACTACGTCGGCCCGGTGGACCCGGTGCGCGACGAAGTGGTCGGTCCGGCCGGTCCCACCACAGCGACGCGTATGGACAAGTTCACCGAGACGATGCTGGCCGAGACCGGCCTCATCGGCATGGTCGGTAAATCAGAGCGCGGGCCTGAGGCGATCGAGGCGATCAAGAAGCACAAGGCCGTGTACCTGATGGCGGTCGGTGGTGCGGCCTACCTTGTTTCCAAGGCGATCAAGGCATCGAAGGTGTTGGCCTTTGGCGACCTGGGCATGGAGGCCATTTATGAGTTTACCGTGCAGGATATGCCGGTGACGGTGGCGGTGGATGTGAATGGGACTTCGGTGCATGAGACGGGGCCGAAGGAGTGGCAGGGGAGGATTGCGGGGATACCGGTGAAGGCGATTTGATATGTCGCTTAAATTCGTTAGGGCACATATGCGAATCTCTACCATTACCCTCTTGCTCTTGTTCCCGATCGCGGAATGCTGGTCGCAGGCGGCGCCAAAGCATGGCGAGGTACTCCCATCCAAAGCGATGCAAGAGAAATACGGTCTCTATTGCAAGGAGCGTCCCGGAATTCGGCTTTCACCCAAGCACGTCCCGGCCGATCTCGTTGATCTCATTCCCCAAGCGGAGCGCTGGGGCATATCGGACGACATTATCCGCAGTGACTGCGAGAATCTCGCAACACCTGGTGAGAAGCGCGCGTTTGCCAAGGCACTGCGCGGACGCACAGCCGCTGTGAGCCGATGGTTAGATTCGTTCAAGGCGCAAGAGCCATTTACGGAGGAGCGAGCTGCCTTTATGTACATGCTGGAGGCCTTGGACGAAATGCGTCTGTGGCCGGATCAGGCAGCCTCACAAAATGTGCCCTAACCTTCCATCGATGGACAGCAAGCGTAGGATGGGTTGAGCGAAGCGATACCCATCGAAAACTGTCGGGGGTAGCCCGACAGCTAGTCACTTTCTTTTGTCTCGCCAAAAGAAAGTAACCCAAGAAAAGGCACCGTGTTCTTTTTGGTTACTTTTTCTTTGGCGAAGCAAGAAAAAGTGACTGGCTGTCGGGCTACCCCCGACGGTTTTGATTTTGATTGTTGGGTATCGCGTTCGCTCCACCCAATCTACGAGTACAGACCGGTGCAATGCGCCGCGTCCTTCGGCAAGCTTAAGGCATGCTTAAGACAAACCTGATGCGGCCTTCCGATTCAGTCATTCATGGATTTATCCCCGCTTTTCGACTATCATGCGCCCCTGTCTCAAGGCATGCGGTATCGCCCTTAAGACTCAAATTTCACGAATTGGCGGGTCTCCCCGCATTGCACTTTGGTGAATCTGGTCAGGTCCGGAAGGAAGCAGCCACAGCCAAGCGGTGCAAGTGCCGGGGGTAAGGCTCGCCTCCTTATTTATCGAGGGTGTCACACTCGACACGCAGGAGGGGTAGGGCGGATGTCAGCGACTTCAGTGCTAGCGCGCAAATGGCGCCCCAGAAGCTTTGCCCAGTTGGCTGGGCAGGAGCATGTCGTGCAGGCGCTGACCAATGCGCTCACTCAGAACCGTCTGCACCATGCCTATCTCTTCACCGGCACGCGCGGTGTGGGCAAGACCACCATCGCGCGCATCTTCGCCAAATCCCTGAATTGCGAATCCGGCATCACCGCCACACCGTGCGGCGTGTGCGGGGCCTGTACCGAAATTGACAGCGGTCGCTTCGTCGACCTGATCGAGCTGGATGCGGCGTCGAACACGCAAGTCGACAATATGCGCGAACTGCTGGAAAGTGCGCTTTATGCGCCGACCAGCGGGCGTTTCAAGGTATACATCATCGACGAAGTGCACATGCTGTCGAAGTCGGCGTTCAACGCGATGTTGAAGACGCTGGAAGAACCGCCGTCGCATGTGAAGTTCATCCTTGCCACCACCGACCCGCAGAAGATTCCCGTCACCGTGCTGTCGCGCTGCCTGCAGTTCAACCTCAAACAGTTGCCGCCCGCGCTGATCAACACGCATCTGCAATACGTGCTGGAACAGGAGCAGATCCCGTTCGAGATGGGCGCATTGAATCTGGTAGCGCGTGCCGCACAGGGCAGTATGCGTGATGCGCTGAGTCTGATGGATCAGGCCATCGCCTATTCTTCCGGCAAGGTGGACGAGGCACTGGTGCGCACCATGCTGGGCGCGATCGACCAGGGCTATCTGTTTGACCTGTTGCAAACGCTGCGGGCTGGAGACGGGGCGGGGCTGTTGCGCATCGCCGATGACATGTCCATCCGCAGCCTGGCATTCGAAGCCGCGCTGCAGGATCTGGCGACGCTGCTGCACCGCATTGCGCTGGCGCAGACCATTCCGAATGCCATTCCGGACGACGAACCGGAACGCGCGCGCTTGCTGGAACTGGCGCAGCAGTTCACAGCGGAAGAAATCCAGCTGAACTATCAAATCGTCATTCACGGGCGCAATGAACTCAATCTGGCACCCGACGAATATGCGGGTTTCACCATGACGCTGTTGCGCATGCTGGCGTTTGCGCCGCAGGGCGCAGGCTCGGCGTCTGTCGAGAAGCCCGTGCCCCGGGCCGCACCGGCAGCGCCGGCCGTATCCCGGCAGGTTGCCGCAGAGCCTGCGCCCGTGATGCAGTCAGCGCCAGTGCAGACCGCTGCCGGCGGCACCGATCTGGACTGGAATACCCTGCTGTCCCAACTAAATCTGCAGGGCATGGCGCGCGAACTGGCGAAGAACTGCGTGCTGGTGAGCTTTGCCGAGGGGCGGGTGGTACTGAATCTCGCGCCGCAACACAAGCACCTGCAAAGCAACAAGATCGCACAGGACAAGCTGCAGGCGGCGCTCAGCGACTATTTCGTGAAGCCGATCCGGCTGGTGGTGGAACTGGGCGCGGCGAAGGATGTCGCAACGCCTGCCGCCGTCGAGCAGCATGAAAAACAGACGCGCCAGCAACAGGCGGAAGAAGCCATCAAACATGATGCCTTTGTGCGCGAAGCGCAGGCGCACCTGGGCGCGCAAGTGATCGAGAATTCGATCAGACCCGTATAACAAACGATGAAGGAGCATGCTCCTTCATCGTTCCCTCACCCCCGTTCCCCCTCTCCCGGTGGGCGAGGGGTACGGTAAGTCGCGATGCGGGATTTTGAATTTTTTTGGAGGAAGCGGAAATGATGAAGGGCGGAATAGCCGGGCTGATGAAGCAGGCGCAACAGATGCAGGCAAACATGAAGAAGGCGCAGGACGAACTGGCGACTGTCGAGGTCGAGGGACAGTCCGGTTCCGGCATGGTCAAAGTGACCATGACCTGCGGGCATGAAGTGCGCCGCGTAAATCTGGACCAAAGCGTGCTGGACGACAAGGAGATGCTGGAAGACCTGATCGTGGCGGCCTTGAACGATGCCAACAAGAAAGCGGCCGAGACTTCTCAGAAACGCATGAGCGGGTTTACCGCCGGAATGAACCTGCCGCCGGGTATGAGCCTGCCGTTCTGATGAATCCACCTTCCAGTCTGGAAGACCTGATCAAGGCACTACGTTGTTTGCCGGGTGTAGGGCCGAAATCCGCGCAGCGCATGGCTTACCACCTGTTGCAGCGCGACCGGCAGGGCGCTCTGCATCTGGCCCGCTCGCTCGATCATGCGGTGCAAAGCGTCAAGCACTGCAGCAAGTGCAATAATTTTTCCGAAGAAGAGATTTGTCCCTTGTGCAGCTCGTCGCGGCGCGAGACGGATTTGTTATGCGTGGTGGAAATGCCTGCCGACTTGCTGATGATGGAGCAGGCGCAATGCTTTCGCGGCATGTATTTCGTGTTGATGGGGCGGCTATCGCCGCTGGACGGGCTGGGCGCACGCGAGTTGCCGCTGGAGCGCCTGCTCAAGCGCGCGCAGGAACTGGCGTGCGAAGTGATCCTGGCGACCAACTTCACGGTCGAGGGCGAAGCAACGGCACACTATATTGCGACTTTGTTGCGTTCGCGCGGCATAAAGGTATCGCGCATTGCGCGCGGACTGCCCGTGGGCGGCGAATTGGAGCATGTGGATAGCGGGACTTTGGCGCAAGCCGTACTGGAAAGAAGAGCGGTGACAGAATGAACGAGGAAATCGATGCCGGTCCAAAAGCCGAACGTTTGCAAAAAGTGCTGGCGCAAGCCGGCATCGGTTCGCGCCGCGAGATGGAGGAGTGGATCAGTGCCGGGCGGGTGACTGTGAATGATAACGTGGCAACGCTGGGGGTGCGTGTCTCCGAAGGCGACAAGGTCAAGGTGGATGGGCGTCAAATTCGCCTGAAGCTGCAGGCTGAGCAAACCATGCCGCGCATTTTGCTTTACCACAAGCAGGAAGGCGAGATTGTGAGCCGCGACGACCCGAAAGAACGGGCCAACGTGTTCGACGCGCTGCCCAAGCTGCGCGGACAGAAATGGATCGCCATCGGACGTCTGGACTTCAATACCAGCGGGCTGCTTATCTTCACGACCTCGGGCGAGTTGGCCAATCGTCTGATGCACCCGCGCTTCGAGGTGGAGCGCGAATATGCGGTGCGCGTGCAGGGTCAGATGACGACGGATCAGATGCACCAAATGATCAAGGAGGGCATCGAACTGGAAGACGGATTGGTGCGTTTCGAAAAACTCAGCGACGAGGGCGGCGAAGGTTTTAACCACTGGTATCGCCTGGTTCTCAAGGAGGGACGCAACCGCGTGGTGCGCCGTACCTTCGAAGCGCTGGGCCTGCCGGTGAGCCGCTTGATGCGGGTGCGTTTCGGCATGATCAATCTGCCGCCGCGCATCAAGCGCGGCATGATGGCCGAACTGGGCGAGGGCGAAGTGAGGGCGATACTCGAGTGGGTAGGGCTGCCCGCAGGAGTCGCGAGGCAGGTGGTGAACGATGGGCGCGGCAACAAGCTGCAACGCGCTCGATCCCGGAAAAATTAAAACTGGCGAGAATAACGGACTGTCGTTAAAATCCACGGGGTTAAGTGGCATTCTTAAAGTTGTAACGGCAGCCTGGAAGCAAATTTACGGGCAGGAAATCAATGGAAGAGCGGGGCAACAAGACCATCATCTGTAGCGTATTCTTTTTGGATATTGTTGAATATTCAAAGAAATCCGTTTCGGGTCAAATATCTCTGAAAGAGCGTTTCAACGCCTTTCTGTCCATTGCTATCCGCGATGTGCCAATCAACGACCGCATTATTCTGGATACCGGGGACGGGGCTGCAATCAGTTTCCTGGGGGATATCAGTGATGCCTTGCATGCCGCGCTGAGTATGCGCAGCAGCCTGTTGAATGAAGGCGTGCGCATGGAGCCGCCGTTACTGGTGCGCATCGGGGTCAACCTCGGGCCGGTGCGCCTGGTCAAGGATATCAACGGCCAGCCCAACATCGTCGGCGACGGCATCAATGTCGCACAGCGCGTGATGGGCTTCGCCGATCCGGGGCAGATTCTGGTCTCGCGTTCCTATTACGATGCGGTGTCGCGTCTGTCTCAGGAATATGCAGGCATGTTCCATTATCAGGGCTCGCGCACAGACAAGCATGTGCGCGAGCATGAAGTTTACGCAATCGGTTATCCCGGCGATTTCACCTCTACGCAGCGCAGCCTGGTCAAGCAATCCAGACACGCCGGGGCGACAGGGTTTAACGCTGTGCTGTTCAAGGCGGAAAATTACTGGGACACGTTCGTTGATACCATGGCGCGCTGGGAGCGGCGAGCCGTCGAGCTTTACCGCAATGCAAGCAAACGGCAGCGGGCCGGCCTGATCGCCGGAGTGTCTGTGGTGCTGCTTGCATCGCTGGTTGGCCTTTCGGTCAAACTGCTGGGCAGTCCCGCGACCAAGCCGTCACAGGTTGCCGCAGTGCAGCCCGCAAAGCCCGGCTCCGTGCGGACGCAATCGGGCGCTAGTGCATCCGCCTCCGATAACAAACCGACTTCCCAGGAGAGCGGCAAGGAGGGCAGTCTTTCCGCTGCAACAGTAGCGAAGACCGAAAGCAGGAAACCTGATGTGCCGGAAAAGAAAGTTCAGGGTGTGAACCAGAGTGCGCGCGTGCGCACGCTGGTTGAGACGACGGGGGCGCCCGCGCTGGTGAGCCTGGTGGTTACGCCATGGGGCGAGATTTCCCTGGATGGTAGAATACAGGGCGTCAGCCCCCCGTTATTGGAACTCCAGGTCGTGGAAGGCAGGCACGTGATCAAGATAAGCAACACGACATTTCCGCCGGTTACCAAAATCATCAAGGTGAAGGCGGGAGAGAAAATAAAAATCAGACATAAATTCGCCGATTAGTATTCTCCGGCGCAGGCAAAGAATAGGAGCTTCTGGATGTTGGGTCGCCGTAGTAGCTTACTGGGCGTGATGTTGGTTTGGGCGCTTTCCGGCTGCCAGGCCCTGAACTCTTGCGACGAATGCTGGTGGTATAACCGGACTCCCGGCCACAAGCTGACCAAGGGCGTGGAGAGTTACGAAGAAGGTAACTATTATGCTTCGGTGGAAGCGCTGAACAACGTGCTGCAAACGAAATTGGCCGACAAGGATGACAAGGTGAAGGCATACAAGTATCTCGCATTTATCCATTGCGTTTCGGGGAGGGAGAAGATGTGCTACGAGTCCTTCCGCAGGGCGCTGGTATTGAATCCGAAGTTCGAGCTGACTCCGGCGGAGGCAGGGCACCCCGTATGGGGGCCGGTGTTCCGCAGTGCCAAGGCTAAGACTGCCAAATAACCACGCCTCCCGGGAATCATGATCAGCCATTTGGGACGTTACGAAATTGTCGGTGAACTCGGCCAGGGGGCGATGGGAGTCGTTTACAAGGCTACCGACCCGCTGATCGACCGCATGGTTGCCATCAAGACGATCACGCTGAGTCTGGCGCAAGACGAGCGCGAGGAATACGAGGGGCGTTTCTATCAGGAGGCCAAGGCCGCCGGGCGCCTGAGTCATCCCAACATAGTCACCATATTCGACGTTGGTCGCAGCGGCGATATCGCCTATATCGCGATGGAATTCCTGCAAGGCCGGGAATTGCGCGACATCCTGAACGACGAAAAGCTGCTGCCGGTCGACCAAGTGATCGACATCGTGTCGCAAGTGGCGCTGGGTCTGGCCTATGCGCACGAGCACGGCATCGTGCACCGCGACATCAAGCCCTCCAACATCATGGTGGTGCGTGACGGGCATGCGAAGATCACCGATTTTGGTATTGCGCGCATGGCTTCCGCGGCGGTGCGCACACAAACCGGCATGGTGCTCGGGTCTCCGAAGTACATGTCTCCCGAACAGGTGATGGGCAAACTGACCGATCAGCGATCCGACATTTTTTCGCTGGGGGTGATGCTGTACGAAATGCTGACCGGCGAGCCGCCTTTCCTGGGCGAGAACGTCAATGCCATCATGTACCAGACTTTGAATGCGGTTCCCCAGCAGCCGAGTGCCGTGAATCCGGCCGTGCCGGACATGCTCAATTTCATCGTCGCCAAAGCGCTCGCCAAAGATATCGAGAATCGCTACCAGAATGCACGGGAGTTGGCGAACGATCTGCGTGCCTGTTACAGCAGCGTATCCCGCAGTCCGGCCCAGATAAATATTGCCAAGCCCGCACCCGCCCCGGGCAACACCGCTGTGGCGGGAGATACGGATGAGGAATCCGATCCGGTCGCGACAATGAGGTTGTCGCCGTCCTTTGATTCTTTTGGCGCAACGATGCGATTGGCTGCGATGACGGCAAGTCCGGAAGACGTGGAGGAGTTGTCTAAGACCTTCAAAATGGCCCGCCCCAGCATTGAAGAAATAAATCGTGCCGCACCGCGCTCCCCGGGGTCGGTTAGCGGCCCGCATCTTGTGGGAGATATTCAACCTGCACGGAGGGAGGGGTTGGTCTTGATAATCCTGATCGTCTTGTCGCTGATCGGGTTGGTCTTCGTGGTGCTGTACTAGGTCAATCCGGAACGTGGTGCTATGCGGCGGCACTACAAATTACGCTCATCCCGACTGCTGATTGTTCTGCTGCTACTGCTCGCCGCAGGCGCGCTGGTTTGTCTGTGGTTGTTGCCGCTGCCGGTTCCCGTACTACTTATTCTGACTGTGCTTGTATCGTGCTGGGCGGGTTACCACCTGTTGCTCGATGCCAGGCTGCGTCTGGGGCGTTCATGCGTTGCTTTCAGGTTGGAAGAAGAAGGCAAAATCGTGCTGGTGTTGCGCAACGGCTGGCACCTGCAGGGGTACGTGCAGCGGGGTAGCCTGGTGACGCCTTATCTCGTGATTCTGAATGTCTTGCTGGACGAGCATCGCAGGAGAAGAAATTTGCTGATATTGCCGGGTGCGATGAGTGCGGACAGTTTTCGCCGCTTGCGCGTGGTGTTGAGATGGGGCGACGGGGCAAGCCAGCCGTTATCGCCCTAGCCCGGCGGAGTCAGCACGGTGGGAACGGCCTCCGGCAGCATTTGCGGATAGTCTTTGCTGAAATGCAGGCCGCGGCTCTCGTGTCGGGATAGCGCGCTTTGCACAATAAGGTCGGCGGTCAGTACCAGATTGCGCAATTCCAGCAGGTCGGCCGAGACGTGGAAATTGCTGTAATACTCGTCAATCTCTTCATGCAGCAACTGGATGCGGTGCTGTGCGCGTTGCAAGCGCTTGGTAGTGCGCACGATGCCCACATAGTCCCACATGAACCGGCGCAATTCATCCCAGTTATGCGAGATCACGACTGTCTCGTCCGCATCCGTCACCTGGCTTTCGTCCCATTGCGGAAGTTCCGGGGAGAGGACGGAAGACTTGCCCAGGATGTCCCGGGCGGATGCTTCGGAGAACACCAGGCATTCGAGCAGCGAATTGCTGGCCAAACGGTTGGCACCGTGCAGGCCGGTGCACGCGGTTTCGCCAATTGCATACAAGCCTTCCACGTCGGTGCGTCCGTGCAGGTCGGTGATCAACCCGCCGCAAGTGAAATGCACCGCCGGAACGACCGGGATCGGCTGCTTGGAAATGTCTATTCCCAGCGCCAGGCAGCGCGAATAGATGTTCGGGAAATGCTCCTGCAGGAATTCGAGGGGTTGGTGCGAAATATCCAGATAGACGCAATCCAGGCCGCGCTTTTTCATCTCGAAGTCGATGGCGCGGGCAACCACATCGCGCGGCGCCAGTTCGGCGCGCTCGTCGTGCCAGGGCATGAAGCGGGTGCCGTCGGGCAGCTTCAGTAATCCGCCTTCGCCACGTACCGCCTCGCTGATGAGGAAGGACTTGGCATGCGCGTGATAAAGGCAGGTCGGATGGAATTGGATGAATTCCATGTTGGAGACGCGGCAGCCCGCGCGCCAGCCTATGGCGATGCCGTCGCCGGTGGCGGTATCCGGGGTGGTTGTATACAGATAGACTTTGCCGGCTCCGCCCGTGGCGAGCGCTGTGTTTTGTGCGGCGATGGTGATGACTTCGCCGCTCAGGCTGTTCAGCGCATAAGCGCCGTAGCAGCGATTGTCGTCAATGCCCAGTTTCTTGCCGGTGATGAGGTCAACGGCGATATGCTGTTCCAGCAGGGTGATATTGGGATGGGCGCGCACTTTGGCGGCGATGGTCTCCTGCACGGCCAGTCCGGTAGCGTCGGCGGCATGGATGATGCGGCGATGGCTATGGCCGCCTTCGCGCGTGAGATGGTAGCCGTTGTCCGTGCCGGCATCGCGCGTAAAGGGCACGCCCTGAGCAATCAGCCAGTCGATAGCCGCCGCGCCATGCCCGACCACGAAGCGCGTCGTTTCGGCATCGCATAATCCGGCCCCCGCGACCAATGTATCCCGAATGTGTTCTTCCAGCGAGTCCTCGGGTGAAAGAACGGCGGCAATTCCGCCTTGTGCCCGGGCACTGGCGCCGTCCAGAAGCGATTTCTTGGTGATGACGGCTACTTTTTGGCGGTCCGCAAGCTTGAGTGCGAGCGACAGGCCGGCCAGTCCGCTACCGATGATGAGGGTATCAAAACGCAACACGCTGCTTGTCCATTTGGGTTGTTAACGCGACGAACTATATCAAACTGCAGCGAAGTCTACGCTTGCGCAGTGAACTTATTTCCACTCGGAGTGTCAGTTTACCGATTCGGCGAGGATGACGTTTGTGTATCCGTACGGTTATACTGCCGAGCCGCTTGTATTTGGGCGGTTCAAGTCAATAAACCGGGAAACGGAATGGGTGACAGGGAGGTCGATCAACAACTGGTGGAACGTGCGCAACGCGGCGACAAGCACGCGTTCGGGTTGTTGGTGGCAAAATATCAGCGTCGCCTGGGCCGTTTGATCTCGCGTTTCGTGCGGAATGCGGCCGAGGCCGAGGACGTCACCCAGGATGCCTTCATCAAGGCCTACCGGGCTTTGCCTGCGTTTCGCGGGGATAGCGCGTTTTACACCTGGCTATACCGGATCGGCATCAATACGGCCAAGAATCATCTGGTGGCACAGGGGCGCAGAGCGCCTACCAGCACGCCGTTCGATGCGGAGGAAGCGGAAGATTTCGAGGATGCGGCGCTGTTGCATGAGGTGGCGACGCCCGAGAATGAGCTGATGAGCAAACAAGTGGTGGCTGTAGTGAACTCTTCTCTGCAGGAATTGCCTGATGACTTGCGCACTGCCCTGACGTTGCGCGAGATCGAGGGCTTGAGTTACGAAGAAATTGCGGCGGTGATGGATTGTCCGATCGGAACGGTCCGTTCCAGGATTTTCAGGGCGCGCGAGGCGATTGCGGCCAATCTGCGTCCTTTGTTGGGTACAAGTGAAAATACAAGGTGGTAAATATGAAACAGGAAATTTCTGCTTTGATGGACGGTGAGTTGTTTGAGGATCAGGCGGATGCTTTGCTGGACAAGCTCAAACGCCATCCGGAAGCACAGCAGGACTGGGAAAACTATCATCTGATCGGGGATGCATTGCGACAGCCCGACCATATTTGTAGAAGCTTCGAAGCCTCTTTCCATGAACGACTGCAAGCTGAACCCACCATAATCGCCCCGTATAACCGCACTTCGCAACGAATTCGCAATTTTGCACTATCCGCCGCCGCTTCCGTGATGGCGCTGGCATTGGTGGCCTGGCTTTCGTTGCAGGTGGGCAACGAACCCGCACCGCAGCTTGCCACGGTCCAGCAAAACACCATTTCTTCCGTGCGCCCTGCGTCTTCCCAAGCCGATGATTATCTTGCTGCACATCAGGAGTTTTCACCCAGCGCAGACGTTCGCGGCGCAGCTTCCTACATTCATGCGGTGTCGGGTCGATAGTGCTGCTTAAGATGCGACAATCAAAATATTTAATATTCGCCATATTGGCGCAGCTTGTTGTGTCGCCGGCGTTTGCCGACCCTGCGCCGGTCGACGAGATGGCCTGGTTGCAGACCATGGCGCTTGCGGCACGCCAGACCGACTACAGCGGTGTTTTCGTGTACCAGTCGGGCGGGCATGTCGAGATGTCGCGCATCACGCATGTTTTCGACCAGAATGGGGAACATGAGCGACTGGAGGGCATCGGTGGCGGCAAGCGAGAGCTGTTCCGCGATAACGATCAGGTCTGGTTTTACTCGGATGGACGTAAGGTACGGGTTGAAAAACGCCAGATCAAACGCGCTTTCCCCGCTTTGCTGCCGGAACAGTTGACTACTTTGAGAGAGAATTATCTGGTCACGCGGGTGGAGGAAGACGAGGTTGCCGGTTATCACGCGCGTGCAGTCGTTTTCATGCCCCGGGACAATTTGCGTTATGTCCGCAAGATGTGGGCGCACAACGATACGGGACTGTTGCTCAAAGCGGTGGTGCTGGATGATCGGGGCTATATTATCGAGCAGTATGCTTTCATGCAGTTGATTGTCGGAAGCGCCATTGATCGCAAATGGATCGTTCCGGACCATTCTTCCGCTGCGGGAATTGCCCAGGACACGCAAGCTCCTCCCCCGCCCAAAGTCGAGTTGCTTGAGGAGTCCAGCGGCTGGCAGGTCGATGCGCTCCCTCCGGGATTCAAAAAGATACTCGAAATGCGTCGTCCGTTCCGTGGCAACAAGGAGCCGGTTATTCATATGGTGTTTTCCGACGGGCTGTCCGGCATCTCGGTGTTTATCGAGAAAGTCAGGGAAGAGTCCTATATCCATTCCGGACTCTCCGGACAAGGCGCCGCACATGTGTATAACCGCCTGTCCGGTCAGCATCTGGTTACGGTAGTCGGCGAAGTGCCGTCGCGTACCGTTATCCAGGTAGGGGATTCCGTCCGTTACGCGGGGCAATAACATGCTGGAAATGCACGCCATCGTCATTCAGGTACGGGGCGAAGAAGCCTCGGTGCATCCCCTGAGCGCGGGCGGCTGCGGTCACTGTAGCAGTGCGGGCGGTTGCGGCAGCGGCTCGCTTGCAAAGGTGTTTTGCAGCAGCACACCCCGCCAGTTCACCGTCAGCAACGAGGTTCGCGCCAATGTGGGCGACGAGGTTCGGGTTTCCATTCCGGACGGCGTGTTGTTGCGCGGCGCCATGAAAATGTATGCGCTACCGCTGGTCTTTCTGCTGGCTGGTGGCATGGTGGGGGCGGGCATGGCTGGTGATACGGTTACGCGCGATGCTTATGCGGCTGCGGGCGCACTCGCCGGCTTGTTGCTGGGTTTTGTGCTGGCCAAGCTGTCTCCCTCTTCCGGGCGGGCGGTTGCCACATCCATCGTTACGTCGCGGTCCGGTTCTTAATCATCGATTCATCTGGAGGTTGGGTATCATGTTGAGGCAATTTGTATTTTTTGTTTCTTTCGTGTTGTCGGCGCACGCTGCGGTAGCCAAGGATCTGCCCGACTTTACCGAATTGGTGGAAAAACAGGGCGCGGCAGTCGTGAACGTGAGTACCACGCAAATCATTCGAACTCCGCCGATGTTTCAGGGGGTCCCCAATGTGCCGGAAAACGATCCTTTCTACGAGTTCTTCCGTCGTTATGCACCGCAAGTTCCGCGTGAACAAGAGTCGCAATCGCTGGGGTCGGGCTTCATTATCAGCGCGGATGGCTATATCCTGACCAACGCGCATGTGGTTGATCGCGCGGACAAGATCACCGTGCGTCTGAGCGACAAGCGCGAATTCAAGGCCAAGGTAATCGGCGCCGACAAACGCACCGATGTGGCATTGCTCAAGATCGAAGCGGCCAATCTGCCCAAAGTGGCGCTGGGCAGTCCGGAACAGGTGAAAGTGGGCGAATGGGTGCTGGCGATTGGCTCGCCGTTCGGCTTCGACAGCAGCGTGACGGCAGGCATCGTCAGTGCCAAGGGGCGTTCCTTGCAGCAGGAGAATTTCGTTCCTTTTATCCAGACCGACGTGGCGATCAATCCCGGTAATTCGGGTGGCCCGCTGTTTAACATGAAGGGCGAGGTAATCGGTATCAATTCCCAGATATACAGCCGCTCCGGCGGATACATGGGGTTGTCGTTTGCCATCCCCATTGATGTGGCGATGGACGTGGTCGGCCAGTTGCGCAGCACCGGCAAGGTTACGCGCGGGCGTATCGGTGTCAGCATTCAGGAAGTGACGCGCGAATTGGCCGACTCCTTCGGCCTGCCAAAAGCCGGCGGAGCGCTGATTTCCAGCGTGGAAAAAGGCGGCCCGGCGGATAAGGCTGGCGTGCGTCCCAGCGACGTGATTCTCAAATTCGACGGCAAGGCGGTCAATTCGTCTGCCGATCTGCCGCGTATCGTTGCGGCGACCAAACCCGGCAGCAAAGTCAGTGTGCAATTGTGGCGCAAGGGCAGCACGCAGGATGTAACGCTGGTCATCGGAGAGATACAGGAAGAAGCCGTTGTGGCGCAGCGCGGAGGCCGGGGCGCGGAAGGCGGTTCCGAAATCGAAACCCGACTCGGACTGGTCGTGAGTGAGCTGAATGAGCAGCAAAAAGCCGATTTGCAGGTTGAAGGCGGGCTGATCGTGGAGGATTTGAAAGGCGCCGCAGCGCGCAGCCAGTTGCAGCGCGGCGATGTGATTCTTGCCGTGGGCAATATCGAGGTTCGCAGCTTCAGTCAGTTCAACGATGTCATCAAGAAGGTTGCGCGCGGTCGCAACATTGCGTTGCTGGTGCGCCGCAGCGAGGGAACGGTCTACGTTTCCGTCAAGTTGGACGAGAAGTAAGCGGGCCCGGTAACTCAGCGAGTCCCGTCAAAATCGGCTAGAATTCGCGCTTTGCGAAACCGCCGCTTTTGACGGGATTATATTTTGAGCCTCATGCAGCATATCCGTAATTTCTCCATCATCGCCCACATCGATCATGGCAAATCCACCTTGGCAGACCGTATCATCCACTTGTGTGGGGGCTTGTCTGATCGCGAGATGGAGGCGCAGGTCCTTGATTCAATGGATATCGAGCGCGAGCGCGGTATCACCATCAAGGCGCAAACAGCCGCGCTGAGCTACAAGGCCCGCGATGGGCAGGTGTACAACCTGAACCTCATCGACACGCCGGGACACGTGGACTTTTCATATGAAGTGTCGCGTTCGCTCTCCGCCTGCGAGGGGGCCTTGCTGGTGGTGGATGCGTCGCAGGGGGTTGAAGCGCAGACCGTGGCCAATTGCTACACCGCGCTGGATCTGGGCGTGGAAGTCGTTCCGGTGCTGAACAAAATCGACCTGCCCTCTGCCGACCCGGAAAATGCAATCACCGAGATCGAGGATGTGATCGGCATCGCGGCGAAGGATGCGGTGCATTGCTCGGCCAAGACCGGATTCGGCGTGGAAGACGTACTGGATGCGCTTATCGCGAAAGTGCCCGCGCCCAAAGGCGATGTCGCCGCGCCCTTGCAGGCACTGATCATCGACTCCTGGTTCGACAACTATGTCGGCGTGGTGATGCTGGTGCGCATCGTGAACGGCACGCTCAAACCCAAAGACAGGATACTGCTCATGGCAACGGGTGCGCAGCACCTGACCGAACATGTAGGTGTATTTACGCCCAAATCGCAGAATCGGGACTCTTTGTCCGCCGGTCAGGTGGGATTCGTGATTGCGGGGATCAAGGAACTGAAGGACGCCAAGGTTGGAGACACGGTCACTCTGGTGTCCAAGCCTGCCGGCAGTCCTTTGCCGGGTTTCAAGGAAGTCCAGCCCCAGGTTTTTGCAGGCCTGTTCCCGGTCGAATCGAACCAGTATGAAGCGCTGCGCGACTCGCTGGAGAAGCTCAAGCTGAACGACGCCTCGCTTCAGTACGAGCCGGAAGTGTCGCAGGCCCTGGGATTCGGTTTCCGTTGCGGTTTTCTCGGGCTGCTGCACATGGAGATCGTGCAGGAGCGCCTGGAGCGCGAGTTCGACATGGATCTCATTACCACGGCGCCGACCGTGGTTTACGAGGTGGTGCAGCGCGACGGCACCTTGCTGATGGTGGATAATCCGTCCAAATTGCCGGATGCGTCCAAGATCGAGGAAATACGCGAACCCATCGTGCATGTCAATTTGTACATGCCGCAGGAATATGTCGGCTCGGTCATCACGCTATGCACGCAAAAGCGCGGTTTACAGATTGACATGACCTACCACGGCAAGCAGGTGCTGCTGCAATATGAGATACCGATGGCGGAGATCGTGCTGGACTTCTTCGACAAGTTGAAATCCGTGTCGCGCGGTTACGCCTCAATGGATTACGAGTTCAAGGAGTACCGTCCGGCAGACGTGGTGAAGGTGGATATGCTCATCAACGGCGAAAAGGTGGATGCGCTGTCCATTATCGTACACCGCGCCAACAGTATGTATCGCGGGCGCGAAGTGGCGGCCAAGATGCGCGAACTGATTCCGCGCCAGATGTTCGATGTGGCAATCCAGGCGGCCATCGGCGCCAACATCATTTCGCGCGAGAACGTGAAGGCTTTGCGCAAAAATGTGCTGGCCAAGTGTTACGGCGGCGATATTTCGCGCAAGAAAAAGCTGCTGGAAAAACAGAAGGCGGGCAAAAAACGCATGAAGCAGGTGGGTAGCGTTGAAATTCCGCAGGAGGCGTTTCTCGCCATTCTGCGTGTGGACGACAAATAAACGGAGTCGGAAGAAGAATGACCTTTGCCTTGATCTTGTTCTCATTGCTGGTGCTGACCGGCGCAATCTGGTTGCTGGACCGTTTCGTACTGCGCGCCAAGCGTCCGGAGGGTGTGAATGAGCCGTGGTGGGTCGAATACGCAAAAAGCTTTTTTCCCGTGATCCTGATTGTTTTTCTGCTGCGTTCCTTTTTGGTTGAGCCATTCAAGATACCCTCCAGCTCCATGAGACCCACGCTGAATGTCGGCGATTTCATTCTGGTCAACCGCTTTACCTACGGTCTGCGACTGCCCATCGTCAACAAAAAGTTTATCGAGATCAACCAGCCGCAGCGCGGGGATGTGATGGTATTCCACTATCCGGACGATATTTCGGTGGATTACATCAAGCGCGTGGTCGGGGTGCCGGGCGATGTGTTGGTGTACCGCAACAAGCGGCTGTTGATCAACGGCAAGGAGCAGGAATTGCAGGGCGATGGCGAATACAATTACGTCGAGAGCGAATTGCGCTTTGTACACACCCAGCGTTACAAGGAAAACCTGAACGGACGTTCGCACGCCGTGCTGCTGAATCCGGAAATGCCGCAGGTGCATCTGGGCAATGTGGAGAACTTCCCGCAGCACGAGCAATGCAGTTATAGTGAAGCGGAAGTGCGCTGCACCGTGCCCGCAGGCCATTATTTCATGATGGGCGACAACCGCGATAACAGCCGCGACAGTCGTTACTGGGGATTCGTGCCGGATGAACTGGTGGTCGGGAAAGCATTCTTTATCTGGATGAATTTCGGCGAATTGAATCGCGTCGGATTGTCGATTGATTAGGCAGGAACATAGGAAAGGATAGGAGATGACAGCATTGGCAGGCAGGCAGCGCGGCATCAGTTTTGTTGGATTCCTCTTGATTGCCGTGGGGGCGGTTCTGGTGGCGGTAATGGGCATGAAAGTGGTGCCTGCCTATGTGCATAGTGCGCAGATCGCCCAGATTCTTAAAACGATTGCTGACGATCCTGACATGCAGGGAGCATCGATCAAGGAAATCAAGGAATCATATGGCAAGCGCGCCAACGTCAATTACATCACCGACATTACCGCTGAAGACATCGAAATTGTCAAGGATGACGGCCAATTGACCCTGAGCACCAACTATACGGTCGTAATACCGCTGGTGGGCAATGCTACGCTGGTGCTCGAATTCAATCCGAGCAGCTCATAATTTCCGCAATGAGCCACGCCGCATTGTGTAAACAGCTGGGTTACCGCTTTACACAGCCGCAATTGCTGCAGCGTGCGCTGACACATCGCAGTTACAGTGCCGCACATAATGAGCGCCTGGAATTTCTCGGCGACAGCGTACTGAACTGCACTGTCGCCAAATATCTGTACGATACCTTTCCCGATGTGCCGGAAGGCGATTTGTCCCGTTTGCGCTCCAATCTGGTCAACCAGCAGACGCTGGCCATCCTGGCGCAGCAACTGAATCTGGGCGAGCAACTGCTGCTGGGTGAGGGAGAACTCAAGAGCGCCGGATTTCGCCGGCCTTCGATTTTGGCGGATGCCTTGGAGGCCGTATTCGGTGCGGTTTTGATCGACGCCGATTTTGCCGCAGCGGAAAAAGTCGTGCTGGGATTGTACGTTCCATTCATCACTAAAACCGACCTGCAAACGCTGGGCAAGGATGCCAAGACTTTGCTGCAGGAGCATTTGCAGGCGCGCAAGATGGCTTTGCCGCAATACAATGTGACCGAAATCAAGGGTGAAGCGCATGCTCAGACCTTCGTTGTCTCCTGCGAGGTTGCGCAACTCAAACTGACAACCCGGGGCGAGGGCGCAAGCCGACGCATTGCCGAACAAATTGCCGCCGAGCGCGCCTATCAACAAATCAAAGAAAACCCATGACCGAATCTCAAAATTTTCATAGCGGCTTCATCGCCATCGTCGGCCGCCCCAACGTGGGCAAATCGACGCTGCTTAACCATCTCGTCGGCCAAAAGGTCAGCATTACCTCGCGCAAGGCGCAGACCACGCGCCACCGCATCACGGGAATCCTCACCGAAGACAAGATGCAGTTCGTTTTTGTGGATACGCCGGGCTTTCAGACGCAGCACACCAACGCGCTCAATCGCGGCATGAATCGCGTGGTGACCAGCAGCCTGCGCGAAGTGAACGTGGTGCTGTTTGTGCTGGAGGCCAGACACTTCGACGAGCGCGACCAGCAGGTGCTGAATCTGTTGCCGCAGGACCGGCCGGTGATCCTGGTCATCAACAAGGCCGATCTGATGGCGGACAAGGCCGAACTGCTGCCCTTCATCGAAAAGCTGTCGGCACTGCGCCATTTCGCCGCCATCGTTCCGATCAGCGCCCGCCAGGGTAAACACCTCGACACTTTGCTCGACGCCATACGCCCGTTCATTCCCGAGGGCGAGCAGTTGTATGGCGAAGACGAGGTCACCGACCGCAACGAGCGTTTTCTTGCCGCCGAATTGTTGCGCGAAAAAGTATTCCGTTTTACCGGCGAAGAGTTGCCGTATTCGGTCAGCGTGGTGATCGAGCAGTTCAAGCTGGAAGGCAAACTGCGCCGCATTCATGCCGCCATTCTGGTGGACAAGGACGCGCACAAAGCCATGCTCATCGGCAGCAAGGGCGAAAAACTCAAAGAAATCGCCACCCAGGCACGCCTCGACATGGAAAAGATGTTCGACGGCAAGGTATTCCTCGAAGTCTTCGTCAAAGTGCGTAGCGGCTGGGCTGATAGCGCGCAGATGCTGAAATCATTGGGGTATGAGTAACGTTCCGTCCAAACAGCGCATCCAGGACGAGCCCGCCTTCGTACTGCACAGTTACCCGTTTCGCGAGACCAGTCTGGTATTGGAAGTATTCAGCCGGCGGCACGGGCGGGTTCCTCTGGTTGCGCGCGGTGCACGGCGTCCCAGGTCCGCTTTGCGCGGCCTGCTGATGGGGTTTCAGCCGCTGTCATTGAGCTGGTTCGGCAAGCACGAGTTGCGCACCCTGCACGGCGCGGAATGGCAGGGCGGACAGCCGCAATTGCAGGGCACGGCACTGTTGTGCGGCTTTTATCTCAACGAGCTGCTGCTTAACCTGATGGCGCGCGACGATCCGCACGAAAGTCTGTTCGATTATTATCAGCAGACCCTGCAACGACTGGCGCAGGAAGACGACCATGCATTCACGCTGCGCTGCTTCGAGAAGCACATGCTGCAGGAATTGGGGTATGCGCTGCGGCTCGATACCGAGGCGGACGGGGGCAATCCCATCGTGCCGACACGAAACTACCGATATATACTTGAGCGTGGAGCTATAGCAGAATCGGCGGACTCGTCGCAAGGCATGCCGGTCCTGGGCAAAACGTTGCTGGATATGGCTGCCGACGATTACCGCGACGTGAACAGCGCACGTCAGAGCAAACAACTGATGCGCATGCTGCTCGATCATCACCTGGCCGGAAAGATATTGCACACGCGCGAACTGATGAGGGATTTACAGAAATTATGATCAAACTCGGACTTAACATCGACCACGTAGCGACCCTGCGCCAGGCACGCGGCGCACGTTACCCAAATCTGGTGCGTGCCGCGCTGATCTGCGAGGAAGCGGGCGCAGACGCCATCACCATCCACCTGCGCGAAGATCGCCGTCACATCCAGGATGCCGATGTGGACATACTGCGCGGCATGTTGCAGACGCGCATGAACCTGGAATGCGCCGTCACCGACGAGATGATTGCCAACGCGTTGCGCGTCAAGCCGCACGATATCTGCCTGGTGCCGGAGAAGCGCGAAGAACTGACCACGGAAGGCGGGCTGGATGTAATCAAGCATTTCGACGCGGTGCAGCGTGCCACGCAGCGCTGCAGCGAGGCGGGTATCCACGTTTCGCTGTTCATTGATCCTGACGAAAGACAACTCGATGCCGCGACGCGGGCGGGCGCACCCGTCGTCGAGATCCACACCGGAAAGTATGCCGATGCAGACAGTGTTCCCGCATGCGAACGCGAACTCGCACGCATTCATGCTGCAGCTTTGCATGCCCACTCCCTGGGACTGCAGGTGAATGCCGGGCACGGTCTCAACTACCATAACGTGCGTCCCATCGTCGCGATTCCGCACATCGCCGAACTCAACATCGGCCACGCCGTGATTTCCGAAGCGGTGTTTATCGGTCTGGAACAGGCGGTGAAAAACATGAAAGCCTTGTTGATCGCATGATTTTCGGTATCGGCACCGACATCGTTACCGTGGCGCGTATGGAAGCGGCCAGTACCCGGCACGGCGCCGCGTTCGCGGCCCGCATTCTGAGCGAGCAGGAACTGGCCGAATACGCCACCCAGGCCCATCCGGCCAGGTTTCTGAGCAAGCGCTTTGCCGCCAAAGAGGCCTTTGCCAAAGCGACGGGATACGGACTGCGCTATCCGGTGAGTCTGAAGCGCATAACGGTCACCCATGACGAGCTCGGCAAGCCGACATTCCTGTTCGAAGCGGAACTGAGCGCTTTACTGGATAAACTCGGTGTAGTGAAACATCACCTGAGCATCAGCGATGAGCGCGATACGGTGGTGGCTTTCGTTGTTCTGGAAGGAGCGGTTTGATGGGTAAAGGGCCGGTAATGCTGGATGTGCTGGGCAAGACACTTACTGCGGAGGACGAGCTACGCCTGCGTCATCCTCTGGTCGGCGGAGTCATCCTGTTTGCGCGCAACTACGAATCTCCCGGTCAGCTTGCCGAACTGACCGCCAGCATCCATGCACTGCGTTCGCCGCCCTTGCTTATCGCGGTCGATCACGAGGGCGGCAGGGTGCAGCGTTTTCGCGACGGTTTTACCAGAATCCCGCCCATGCGCGAGTTGGGCAAGGAATGGGATGCACACCCTAAACGCGCCAAACATCTGGCGCAGCAAGCGGGTTACGTGCTGGCTTCGGAACTGCGTGCCTGCGGCGTTGATTTCAGCTTCACACCCGTGCTGGACGTCGATTACGGTTCAAGCTGCGTTATCGGCGACCGCGCATTCCATTCCGATCCTCACGCAATTGCGGAGTTGGCGCATAGCCTGTTGCTGGGTTTGAAGCAGGGCGGCATGCCCACCGTCGGCAAGCATTTCCCCGGTCACGGCTTCGTGTGTGCCGACTCGCACCTGGAGATTCCGGTGGACGAGCGCAGCTATACCGACATCGAACTATGCGACCTCATCCCTTTTCGGCAGATGGTCAATTTTGGCCTCACGGCCGTGATGCCCGCGCATGTCATTTATCCCAAAGTCGATCCGCGTCCTGCAGGATTCTCCAAAGTGTGGCTGAAGGACATCTTGCGCGGCGAGCTTGGTTTCGAAGGCTGCATCTTCAGCGACGACCTGAGCATGGAAGGCGCAACCGTTGCGGGCGGTATCGTGCAACGCGCCGAAGCAGCATTGCATGCGGGCTGCGACATGGTGCTGGTGTGCAACAAGCCGGACTCCGCGGACGAACTGCTTGCCGGGCTGAAATGGGATATGACTGCGCAAAGCAAGGCGCGGTTGGCGCAAATGCACGGGCATCCGCATCCCAAAACGTTGTTTCAATTGCATGAAAACGCAGACTTTATCAAGGCACTGCACGAGGTTGCGGGTATCGGTATGCGCGAGGGCGAGTTGCCGTTGGTCTAGTATTTCAACCGTTCGGATATTCCGGCATCTTATTTTTCTTCTCGAATCCGATTCTGCAGATTAAGATGCGGTGCATCCTGTACGAGTAGGAGATAGAGAAACATGAAGCTTATTCAGAATCCATACGATTTGCTGAAAACCGATTATTCTCAACTCCGCATTCGGTTCGATGCGAATCACGGCGCGCTTTGGACCCTGGTGAGTCAGGATGCCGTTCCGTGCGTTACGCCAGAACTCCTGAAAGATCTCGGACTGCACCATCATTCAATTCAGCATTCCCAAGGCAGGGTATTGGTCGGCGATGAGTTGCATGAAATCCGTTATTCGGTATTGGCATCCATCACGCAGGGCGTGTTCAACCTGGGTGGACAGCTCGCTCTTTTTCGACAGCTGATCCGGAGTCAGGACAGGGAGTCCTTAATGCGGTATGCGGTTGCCTGTATCGATGTCATTTTCCCCAGAATGCGTCATTTCGATCTGCCGTTGGCGACAATTACCCTGCTACAGGGGGATGCGTTGGGCGGCGGCCTTGAAGCGGCACTAGCCAGTGACGTAGTCATTGCTGAGCGTAATTGCCAGTTGGGTTTTCCGGAAATCTTGTTCAATCTGTTCCCCGGCATGGGGGCATATAGCTTGATCGCCAGAAAGGTCAGCCCGAAGTTTGCAGAAAAGATGATTTTGGGCGGCAAAATATACAACGCAGAAGAATTGCATGCAGCGGGGTTGATCGACATCCTTGCCGAAGACGGCAAGGGAATTGAGGCTGTTAACGATTACATCAAGAAACAGGAAAGGCGCGCCAATGGTTTTTTGGCTGTTCAGAAAGCACGCCACCGGTTTAATCCTTTGACCTACCAGGAGTTGATCGACATTACGACGGTCTGGGTTGATGCGGCCCTCAAGCTCAACGAGAAGGACTTGAAAGTAATGGATCGATTCGTGCGTTCCCAAGAAAAGCTGTTTCTGCAACCGCAAATTCAACCGCATGTTTCCAATGCGGCTTGATGTTTATATGGATGCTTGGTTGGCTCCATGCAAATAATGCAGCAGAGATTTCCGGGTGGCAGGGTAACAGTCAAGCGCTTCTCCCATCAATTTTGGGGCTGACTTATCCAAGTCGGTGCTGGCGAGAGCCAGTATCCGACTGCATACTGAAAACAACACGTCGGCGCCGACGTTTCCCGAGCTTCCTTTCAAAATATGGGCCAATTCCTTGAATGAAGCGTACTCCTGTTTCTCCAGTGCGATGCGCATGGCTTCAAGCAGTTTGTCTGTTTCGGTCAGGAAGCCGTAGATCACAGTGCCTAAGAAATCTTCCTGATTTCCGCCTAATAGCGCTAGATGGTGCAGTGTGACTTCATTGATAATCCCACGAACATTCTGTTCCGCGTTGTGCTTGATCACCGGAGCATCGGTTCTTGGTGGTGTCAGCGTCAAGCGGGCGACAGTGTCGAGCAGGGTCAATGCGTCAACAGGTTTGGTCAGGTAGGCGTCAATGCGGGCACGTTCGCATTCTTGCTTTGCTTCGGGAGTGGCGTTGGCGGTAAGGATGATGACAGGTATGTCCAGCGGTTGTCTGAGCAGCGCACGGTGGATATTCACGACTTCCAATCCGCCCATTTGCGGCATATTCAAATCCAGTATCAATAGGTCGTATGTTTTTTCTTCCAGTTTATCCAGTGCCTGCTCGCCGTTTTCTACCAGATCAACCTTGTGATTTCCATGCAGCAGTATTTTTTCAATAATCTGCCGGTTGGTGCCGTTGTCTTCGGCGACGAGGATGCGAACGCCACGCTTGTTGGCCGTGCTGCGTTCGTAGTGTTCCTTGAATGAGATAACCCCAGCCGAGGGGCGCGGGGCCACAATTCCGTGCAATGCGTTGAACAGCAATGTCTTGTCGAGAGGCATGCGTAACAGGCATGAATATCCGGCATCCAGATATTCTTTTTCATTGTGGTTGTGCAGATCGGGATTGAGCAGTATTGGCGATAGTTTCTGTTTTCCGCGCAACTCATGGATATTCGCGACGAAATCTTTCGCGGTCATACCGATATTCTGAGGAAGGCACAAAATCGCCAGATTGTCCGGTCGAGCGACATCTTTATCGATCAGGTGGGAAAAGAAATGCGTCAGAGACGCGGCATGTTCGCAGCGAATGCCCCAGCTATTTGCATAGTCGGTGACGGCTAGTTGGTCGGTATGCGGCAATCCTATGGTCAGAACATATAATTGTTCCAGTGTAAGAATTGAGTTTCCAAGAATTGCGGCCGGCTGTTTGGCAAAGGGGGCTTCAAACCAGAAGATGCTGCCGATACCCGGTTCGCTCTGTACACCCATCGTGCCACCCATCAATTCAACCAGCTGTTTTGAAATCGTGGTGCCCAGTCCGGTACCGCCGTAAGTGCGAGTGATGTTGTGATCGGCCTGGGTAAAACTGTCGAAAATTCTGGCTTGCGCTTGCGGGGCAATTCCTATTCCCGTATCGATCACCTCGAAGCGAATGCGGGTGTGGTGTTCATCCTGTTGTACCGTGCCTATCCTGAGTTCAACCCGGCCCTTGCTGGTGAACTTGATCGCATTGCCTATCAGATTGATGATGACCTGTTGCAGATGCAGCGGATCGCCTTGCAGCATAAAGCATGTTTCCGGAGTGAAACGGACAGATAGGCCGATTCCTTTCTTTTCAACTTGGGGCAGGAACATTTCAAGTGTGCTGTTGACCAATTTATGCAGATCGAAATCCACTTTTTCCGAGGCAACCTTCCCGCTCTCAATCTTGGAGAGATCAAGTATGTTGTCGATCAGTTTGAGCAGGAGTTGGGCAGATTTTTTCAAGGTTCCGGTCAGGTCCTTCTGTTCTTCGTCCAGTCGGGTATTGATCAACAAGTCGCTGGCGCCAATCACTCCATTTAGTGGGGTGCGCATTTCGTGGCTCATATTTGAAAGAAAGTCGCTCTTTGCCTTGTTGGCTGCCTGCGCTTTCTCCAGCGCATCGTTTAGTTGTCCGCGCAATTTCAATATATACAGTGGGATGCATAGCAGGGTGAGCCACAGACCAATTGCGATGCGCAGGTGGCTATGCCAGTAGTCGTTCAGAAAAATGACCGCCGAAAGTCCGATCAAACTTGCTACATATGCGCTAATGAGCGACTCCCTGCCGTAACGGATGCCGTTTCCGGTGATGACCCATAGATAGATTCCGTAAAACAACACGCCCGCTTCCTCGGTCATCAGCATGCCAATGCTCACGGCAGTTATGTCGGCAAACATTGCCAGCCATTGTCTTTTTCTGGATGTATTGCGTTTGTAAATAATGTAAATGATCAGCAGGATTGAGCAGGCAAACCAGACGGCAGAAAACACAAATACAGGTATGCCGATAGATGTCGGCGTGACGAAATAGAACTCGACAAACAGATAAAGGAAGATTGGAAAAGCGAAGAACATCCGCAACAGCGATTGTTCATGCTCGCCCTCACGCTGCCGGACCTGCCGGATGAAATAGTCGAGCTTGTCGTTCATTGCCACACCCGCACTTTCTGCGATGGCGAAGCATCCTGCAATTGCTGCTGAATGAGACTGATCTTGCTGAACTGCATCAGGAATGCCTCCACACAACCCGGGTCGAAATGCGAGCCCTTGTTCGAATAGATATATTCCAGCGCTTCCTGATTCGTCCACGCCTTTTTGTAGGGACGCTCTGATGTCAGAGCGTCATACACGTCGGCCACAGCGACGATGCGTGCCTCCAGCGGGATGGACTTGTCCTTGAGGCCGTTCGGGTAGCCGCCGCCGTCGTAGCGCTCGTGGTGCGAGAGCGCGATCTCGGCGCCGAGGCTGATGTACTTGGAGTGGCTGTTTTTGAGGATGTGGTAGCCGATCAGGGAATGCGTTTTCATGATTGAAAACTCCTCGTGATCCAGCTTGCCCGGTTTGAGCAGGATGTTGTCGGGAATGCCGATCTTGCCGATGTCGTGCATGGGCGAGGCCATCTCGATCAGGCTGCAGCGGTTTTCGTCCAGACCCATGCCTTCGGCGATCAGCCGCGAGAACCTGGCCATGCGCAACACATGGTTGCCGGTATCCGAATCCCGGTATTCGCCCGCCCGCGCCAGGCGGAACAGGGTTTCCTGTTCGCGCTCCAGTATCCGCTTTGTCGCTTCGGAGACGGCCTTTTCCAGATCCTCGGAGCGGCGCAGTACGTCCTTGTGGTGCATGTGCAGGGTGAGCAGGTTGTTGCAACGGATCTGGCACTCGTAGTGGTTGAAGGGTTTTGAAAGGAATTCGGTGGCTCCGGCCTCCAGTGCCTTGTAGCGGATTTCGTTATCGTTCGACACGGTAATCATGATGACGGGAACGTGTTCCAGGTGGGGAATGCGACGTATCGTTTTGATCACCTCCAGCCCCGACATCTCATCCATCAGGTGGTCCACCAGGATTAGGTCAGGGTGGTTGAGCCTCAGCCAATCAATCGCACCCAGCGGGGAGGCAAAGGCATGCACCATGGCTTCCTTCTGCAAGCTGCGCACGATCTTGTCGAGGATGATCCGGCTGGTAAACTCGTCGTCGATAATGGCGATGGTCGGATGGGGCGTTCTGCTGTCGTTCTGTCCGATGATTTCGAATGGCATGATGATCGTTCCTCTTTAAACGCATCGTGAGATACTCCGCCCCACTGTGGTCTGGGGCGGCCGGTGGGGCGGCTGGATATAAGGGGGCTCGTTGGGCCGAGCCGCCGCAAGTAGAGCCTTCCCTGCTTTCTTCGTCAACCGCCCGCATGGCAGAATGACCTGCTTTCCGGCTGGCGCCATGCGGCCTAAACGCCGTAAGGTCTGCCATTCTAAGCAAGGATTTGAGATAATTCACGGGTATTTCCTGCAAGGTAAGCGACTTGGTATTCAAATATGAGTGAATTTCAGCTAAGCCTGTTGATCATCGGCCTCGTTGTTGTGGCCGGTGTTTATCTCTACGGCTTCTGGCAACAATGGCGCTATCGCCACAGTCAGGGCGATGCCTTCAAGCTGCAACCCGAAGAAGTTTCCGTACAAACCCCGCCAAACAAGGCTCTCGCGGGCGGCGTGCAAGCGGACACCGAGTCCGATCCGCTGGCGGAAATCGTCGGCGATTCCGGCAACAGCCTGGCCGACGAGGTCTGCGGTCTGCTCAACGATGCCACCGATTATGTGGCCACTTTCCTGCTCAAGTCGCCGCGTTCACCGGCCGTGTTGGCCGCATTGTGGCAGCGCCGTTTCGATTTCGGCAAAAACGTCCACGCCTGCGGGCTGAACAATGGAAGCGGCCTGTGGGAGCGTCTGATACCGGAGAGCGAGCAGACTTACCGCGCTTTCCGGCTTGGCCTGCAACTGGTGGACAGAGCCGGTTCCGTGAGCGAGATGCGGTTGGCCGCGTTTCGCGAACTGTTGAACGACATCGCCGCACAGCTCAAGATCGAGGTGCGCCTGCCTTCGGTTGAGGAAGCAGTGCAGCGCGCGCAGGAGCTGGACCGCTTCTGCGCCGACGTGGATCAAATGATAGGCATCAATTTACTGACCAGCGGCGAGCGCAGGCTTTTCGGCACCGAAGTGGCCAGCGCGGCGGAACGGCAGGGGATGAGTCTGCAGTCCGACGGCAGCTTTCATCTGCTGGACGAGCAGGGCGCTACCCTGTTCAATCTGAGCGCATCCGACGGCACGACCTTCCAGCACCACACCCTCAACCAGTCGCGCGTGGACAGTCTGACCCTGCTGCTGGACATTCCGCGCGTCAGCGAACCGGTGCGCTGCTTCGATAATATGGTGGCGCTGGCGCAGGAACTGGCGAAGGCATTGCGCACGACCCTGGTCGACGACCAGCGCGTGGCGTTGAGCGAAGGGGCCATTGCCCAGATACGTTCGCAGGTCGCCGCCACCGAAGACCTTATGCTGGTCGGCCACATCACACCGGGCAGCGCACAAGCCCTCAGATTGTTTTCCTGATGCCGGTAGCACAACGTATCGCGCAGTTGCGCGCCGAGATCGAACGGCATAACCATGCCTATTACGTGCTGGATGCGCCTGCCGTTCCCGATGCGGAATACGACAGGCTGTTCCGCGAACTGCAAGCCCTCGAAACGCAGCATCCCGAATTGCTCACGCCCGATTCGCCCACGCAACGCGTGGGCGGCAAGGTGCTCGACGGTTTTGCACCCGTGCGCCACGCCGTGCCCATGCTCTCCATACGCACCGAGACCGACACCGAATCCAGCGGCGCCGTCAACTTCGACACGCGCGTGCACAACGCGCTGGAGACGCAAAGCGGAGACATCGAATACAACTGCGAACTCAAATTCGACGGCCTCGCCATCAATTTGCGTTACGAGCGCGGCGTATTGGTACAGGCGGCAACGCGCGGCGACGGCGAGACGGGCGAGGATGTCACGCAGAATATCCGCACCATCCATTGCATTCCTCTGCACCTCAATGGCTGCAGTGCAGAGGTGCTGGAAGTGCGAGGCGAAGTGTATATGTCGCGCAGGGACTTCAACCGTTACAACGAGAAACAGCGCGAACAGGGATTGCAGACACTGGTCAATCCGCGCAACGGCGCGGCGGGCAGCATTCGCCAGCTCGACCCGGCGTTGGCGGCAAGGCGCCCGCTGTCGTTCTACGCCTACGGTCTGGGTGAAGTGAAGGGCTGGACGTTGCCTGGAACGCACAGCGAAATCCTGGATGCGTTGCGGCGTTTCGGTTTACCGGTATGCGAAGAGCGCATCGTGGCGCGGGGCGCCGCCGAGTTGGCCGGCTTCCACAGAAGTGTCGCGGCCAAGCGCGATGCGCTGCCGTTCGACATCGACGGCGTGGTGTACAAGGTCAACAGTCTCAAGCTGCAGGCGGAACTCGGTTTTGTCTCGCGCGAACCGCGCTGGGCGGTGGCGCACAAATTCCCCGCAGAAGAGCAGCTCACCGTTCTGCGCGATATCGAGGTGCAGGTCGGGCGAACGGGAAAGCTCACCCCCGTGGCCAAGTTGGAGCCGATATTTGTGGGCGGCACCACGGTCAGCAACGCCACCCTGCACAACGAAGACGAGATACGCCGCAAGGATGTACACATCGGCGACACCGTGATCGTGCGCCGCGCGGGCGACGTGATCCCGGAAGTGGTCGGGGTGCTGGCGGAGCGGCGTCCTGCGGGTGCCAAACCATTCGTCATGCCGACCGTTTGCCCGGTGTGCGGCAGCCATGTGGTGCGCGAGGAAGGCGAAGCTGCCGCCCGTTGTACCGGCGGCCTGTTCTGCGCCGCGCAGCGCAAGCAGGCCATCCTGCATTTCGCGGGGCGGCGCGCGATGGATATCGAGGGGCTGGGCGACAAGCTGGTGGACCAACTGGTGGACGAGAACATCATCCATTCGTTGCCGGATCTGTACCGTTTGGACGTGGCAACGCTGGCGGCACTGGAACGCATGGCCGCAAAGAGCGCGCAAAATATTGTCGATGCGCTGGAGAAGAGCAAACACGCCACGCTAAACCGCTTCCTGTTCGCGCTCGGAATTCGCAATGTCGGAGAAAGCACGGCTAAGGATCTGGCGCGCCATTTCGGCAACTTGCAAGCCGTCATGCAGGCGACAGCAGAACAGTTGTTGCAGGTGTCGGACATCGGGCCGATTGTGGCGCAAAGCATCGTCGATTTCTTCGGCGAATCGCATAATCGCGAAGTGGTGCAGCAACTGATCACACTGGGCGTGCATTGGGAGGAGCACGAAAGTACAGGTGCGCGGGTACTGCCGTTGTCGGGCAAAACCTTTGTTTTAACCGGAACGCTCGCCAGCATGGGCCGCGATGAGGCAAAATCGCGTCTGGAAGCGCTGGGCGCGAAAGTGGCGGGCAGTGTATCGAAAAAAACCGACTGCGTTGTGGCCGGTGAGGAGGCAGGCAGCAAACTGATTAGAGCGCAAGAATTGAATGTGCCGATTTGGAACGAAGCGGAATTAATTCAACAATTGAAAGAGTGCGAAAAATCATGAAGCTTAAAATTACGAAAGCGGTGTTTCCGGTTGCCGGTATGGGCAGCCGTTTCTTGCCTGCCACCAAGGCCACAGCCAAGGAGATGCTGCCCGTAGTGGACAAACCCCTGATCCAGTATGCGGTGGAAGAAGCCGTGGCTGCGGGCATTACCGATATGGTGTTCATCACCGGTCGCAACAAGCGTGCCATTGAGGACCATTTTGACAAGGCCTACGAGCTGGAAGCCACGCTGGAAGCCCAGGGTAAAAACGAGCTGTTGCGGCTGGTGCAATCCGTCGTGCCCAAGCATGTGAACTGCATCTATATCCGCCAGGCCGAGCCGCTGGGCCTGGGGCACGCCGTGCTGTGCGCCAAGCCCGTGATTCAGGATGAGCCGTTCGCCGTAATCCTTGCGGACGACCTGATCGACGGCGACACGCCCATCGTCAAACAGATGGTGGACGTATTTGCCAAGCATCAAAGCTCCATACTGGGAGTACAGGATGTCCCGCGTGCGCATACCCGGCAATACGGTATTGTCAGCAGTACCAATCTGGAAAAGGATATCGAGCATGTGCACGGCATTGTGGAAAAACCCCAGCCCGACGTCGCGCCGTCGACGCTGGCTGTGGTGGGGCGTTACATCCTGACGCCGCGCATTTTTCACCATCTGGAAAACATCAGGCCCGGTGCGGGCGGCGAAATACAGCTCACCGATGGCATCGCCGAGTTGTTGAAGGAAGAGCAATTGTTGGCTTATCGCTTCAACGGCATTCGCTACGACTGCGGTTCCAAGCTCGGTTATTTGCAGGCGCAAGTGGCGTTCGGGCTGAAGCATGAGGAGCTGCGCCAGGATTTCGCTGCTTACCTGAAGACAGTTTCGTGATTCTGGACAATTCGGAAGCGAAGTCCATTTTGCAGAATGCCGAGCTGATACGCTCGGCCGACGAAGTACAGTCCGCCGTGCTGCGCGTGGCGCATGCGGTCAACCATGCACTGGCAGACCAGCATCCGCTGGTCTTGTCGGTGATGGGCGGGGCGGTGGTGTTCACGGGGCAATTGCTGCCGCTGCTCGATTTTCCGCTGGAATTCGATTACCTGCATGTCTCGCGTTATGGCAATGACAAGCAGGGCGGCGAACTGCACTGGAAAGTCGCCCCGCGCGAAAATGTGCGCGGCAAGGTGGTGCTGGTGGTGGACGACATTCTCGACGAAGGCGAGACCCTGCATGCGGTCAAGCAGCGCGTGATGGAATTGGGAGCGAGCCGGTTTTACAGCGCCGTTTTTGCGGACAAGCAGAACGGCAAGGAAAAGCCCATCCATGCCGATTTTGTCGGCATGGAATTGCCGAACCGGTTCGTGTTCGGCTACGGGATGGACATACATGGTGCGTGGCGCAATCTGCCCGCGATCTACGCAGTGAAGGATAATTGAAATGCTCGCAATCATCGGCGGTACCGGCCTCACCCAATTGACCAACCTCAGGATTACGCACCGGCAAGTGATGCGCACGCCTTTCGGCGAGCCTTCCGGCCCGGTGACTTTCGGCACGATCAATCAGCACGAAGTGATGTTCCTCGCGCGCCACGGCTACGGACACACCATACCGCCGCATCAGGTGAACTACCGCGCCAACCTGTGGGCGTTGCGCGATCAGGGCGCAACGCGTGTCATCGCCGCCACCTCGGTCGGCGGCATACGCGCCGATCTGGTGCCGGGCACGCTGGTGGTGCCGGATCAGATCATCGACTACACCCATGGCCGCGACTTCACGTTTTTTGACGGCAAGGACCGGGCGGTCACGCATATCGACTTCACACGCCCTTATAACGAAAAACTGCGCCAGCAGATACTGGTGGCCGTCAAACGCGCTGGTGAGACGTGCGTGGATGGCGGGGTGCATGCCGTCACGCAAGGGCCGAGACTGGAAACGGCTGCCGAGATCAACCGCATCGAGCGCGACGGGGCGGACATGGTCGGCATGACCGGCATGCCGGAAGCGGCGCTGGCAAAGGAATTGGGCCTGGCTTATGCCACTATCGCCGTGGTGGTGAATTGTGCCGCCGGACGCGGCAACAGCCGCGAGCAGGTGCCGCTGGAAACGATAGGGGTGGTGATGAGTCCGGCGATGGAGCGCGTGCGCAATATTCTGGAATGTGCGGTGGATCAGGATGTCGACTAGGGAAGTTTTGCGCATGGGCGATGCACGCCTGCTGCGCCGGGCGGAAGAAGTGCGCCTGTTCGACACTCCCGAGTTGCACGCCCTGTTGGCCGATATGCGTGACACCATGCACGCGCTGGACGGGGTCGGCCTGGCGGCGCCGCAGATCGGCGTGAACCTGCGCGTAATCATCTTCGAGGTGGCCGGCAATCCGCGCTATCCCGATGCTGAATCCGTCCCACAGACGGTGCTCATCGATCCCGTCATCACGCCCCTGTCGGACGCGATGGATGAAGGCTGGGAAGGCTGTCTCAGTGTGCCCGGCATGCGCGGGCTGGTGCCGCGCTATACCCATCTGCGCTATCAGGGGCGCGACGAGTACGGTGCAATTATCGACCGCACCGTGAGCGGCTTTCACGCTCGCGTGGTGCAGCACGAGTTCGACCATCTGGACGGCATCCTGTACCCGATGCGTATCCGCAACATGAAAGACTTCGGTTTCAGCGATGTGCTGTTTCCCGATGCCGAGGTTCGGGACGAATAGTATTTTTGGTTTCGCGTCCGGCTTGAGCGATGCCGACCGGCTCCGGTTTCGTTGCATATCTCGTCCAAGTGGATTTATGCGCGAATTCGATTTCCGAATTGCGCCATTCCGGTGTCATGCGGCGGCCGTCATGATAAAGTGCGGCATCTCAATGCAACATTGGGGGGCACGGTGGAACGTACTTTGTTATTGGTTGACGACGAAGAAGATGTCTTGGCTGCGCTGGACCGTCTGCTGAGGTTCGACGGGTACAAGATTCTGCACGCCAACAGCGGCAGGCAAGGTCTTGAGATTCTGGCGCAGAACGAAGTCGGCGTCGTGATCTCTGACCAGCGCATGCCGGGAATGACCGGTGTGGAATTCCTTTCCCAGGTCAAGGAACTCTATCCCAAGACCATACGCATCGTCCTGAGCGGGACCGGGGACTTCGATACTGTGACCGGGGCCATCAACCGCGGTGCAATCTATAAATTCTTTACCAAACCTTGGGAAAACGAAGTATTGCGCGTCGACGTGATGGAAGCGTTCTGGCGCCATGAGCTGGCGCAGGAGAAGGATCAACTGTTGCAGCAAATCCAGTCCGCCAACGAATTGCTGGCCCAGGTCAACCTGGAACTGGCCGCCGCGATAGAGCGCAAAGACGGCCAGATCGACCATATTGCGCATTTCGACACGCTGACCAACCTTCCCAACCGTTTGCTGTTTCTCGACCGCCTTGACCAGGAGCTCACCCGGGCGCATCGCGACCAATGCATGGTGGCGGTATTGTCAGTCAACCTGGACCGTTTCAAGCTCGTCAACGATTCATTCGGTTATACGGTCGGCGATCAGTTGCTGCAGGCGGTGGCGGAGAAACTGGGCGGGTTTGTGCGCGCCTGCGATACCGTGGCGCGCACCGCCGGGGATGAATTCTCCCTGGTATTGACCGGGGTGAAGGCCACCCACGCGGCGGGTGAAGTGGCGCAAAAGATTCTTGATTCGTTCGCGAGCACTCCCATGCTGGCGGGAGATAACGAAATATTCGTCACGCTCAGCATCGGCATCAGCATCTACCCGGTCGACGGGGTCAGCACCACCACTCTGTTGATGAATTCAGACGCGGCGCTGCACCAGGCGAAGGCCGAGGGCCGCAACAACTTCCAGTATTACGCCGGACAAATGAATGCCACGGCGTGGCAGCACCTGAAGCTGGAAACCGAGTTGCGCCACGCCTTGGCGCGCGAAGAATTCGTGCTTCATTACCAGCCCAAGGTTGATCTGGTGAGCGGCGTGATCGTCGGCGTGGAAGCCCTGGTGCGCTGGCAAAGTCCGGAGCGCGGTCTGGTGGCGCCCGCCGAGTTCATTCCCCTGCTGGAAGAGACGGGCTTGATCCTGCCGGTAGGCGAATGGATATTGCGCGCCGCGTGCAAGCAGGCTCGCGCATGGCAAACTGCCGGCATTACTGGCGTGCATATCGCGGTCAATTTATCCACGCTACAGTTCAAGCAGCCGGATTTCGCCACCCTGGTGCTGGGCATACTGAAAGAAAACGATCTCGATCCCGCATTGGGGACTATCGAGCTGGAGTTGACGGAAAGCCTGCTGATGAGCAACGCGGCCGGGGCGGTCGAAACGCTGGTCAAACTGCACGAGACGGGTATTCGTTTTTCCATCGACGATTTCGGCACCGGCTATTCAAGCCTGAGTTATTTGAAACGCTTTCCGATCAGCAGCCTCAAGATCGACCAGTCTTTCGTGCGCGACCTTTCCAGCAATCCAGACGATGCCGCCATCGTTGCCGCGATCATCGCGCTGGGACATGGTCTGGGTTTGAACGTGATAGCGGAAGGGGTTGAAACCACGGCACAGCTCACCCAGTTGCGTAAAAATGGCTGCAATGAAATGCAGGGATACCTGTTCAGCCGTCCTGTACCGGCCGCGGAAATGACGCAGTTGCTGCAAAACGGCGAGCATTTCAACTTTCCACTGGAGGGGTGATGGAACGCACGCTGCTACTGGTTGATGACGAGGAGAATATTACCTCCGCCCTCGTGCGGCTGCTGCGCCGCGATGGATATAACATCCTGCGCGCCAACAGCGGCGAAGCCGGGCTGGCGTTGCTGGAGCAAAACGAAGTCGGCGTGATCATTTCCGACCAGCGCATGCCCGGCATGACGGGCGTGGAGTTTCTGAGCAAAGTGCGCGAGCGCTATCCCGATACCGTGCGCATCGTGCTTAGCGGATACACCGAACTCAATTCCGTGACCGATGCCATCAACCGAGGCGCGGTCTACAAATTCCTGACCAAACCTTGGGAAGACGAACTGCTCAGGGCCAACGTCGAAGAAGCCTTCCAGCGCTATGAAATGAAGATGGAGAATGCGCGCCTGGCACGCGACCTTGAGCAGGCGAACGAGGAGCTGCTGCTGATCAACCGCGAACTCGAACAGCGCGTGGAGGAAAAGACCCGTGAAGTGACGCGCAACCTTGAGGTGCTTCAGGTTTCGCAGGAAGTGCTGGAACGTCTGCCGGTGTCAGTGATCGGTATAGGGGACGATGGCGTGATCGCCGTGGCCAATCACAGTGCGCACGACCTGTTTTCGGCAGGGGGCACGCGGCCGTTGCTGGGCGAAATGGCCAGCGAAGTCATCCCGTCCGAATTATTGAACTGTGTATACGACGGCGATACCTGCCGCAAATACGAAGACAAGGTGGTATACCGCCTGCCGAACGGGCGGCAAGTCCATTGCTGGTGCAGTCCCATGGGCGAGATATCGGCGTCGAAAGGCATCGTGCTCGTTATTGTTACCGATCAGGGGTAAAACACATGCCGACTTCCATAGACAAGAATGCGATCCTGGACAAGCTGCATCAGCTTCCCGTGATGCCGATGGCGGTGCGGGAAGTGATGTCCAGCTTCAGAAATGCCAATGTGGGCAGCGCCATCATGGCGCAAAAGATCGAGCTGGATCAGGGCTTGAGCGCGAGGGTGCTGCGGGTGGCGAATTCCTCGTTTTACGGCCTGTCGCGCGAGGTCGGTTCGATACAGGCTGCCGTCACGGTGCTGGGATTCGACACGATACGCTCGCTGGTGGTGTCTGCAGGATTTACGCAGGCTTTCCCGGCTACCAAGGACAGCAAATTCGACCGCCATGCCTACTGGACGCGCAGTTTTCGCGTAGCTTCCTACACCGAGGCACTGGCGCAGTGTCTGGGCGGGCCGCGCCAACTGTCGTTCACATCGGGCCTGTTTTACGATGTCGGCCAACTCGTGTTGAGTATCTGCATCCCGGAAAAATTCGCCGAGATCGTGGTGCAACAGCAGCAGTCCGGCCTGAGCCTGATCGAGGTCGAGCACTCGGTGCTGGGTTTCGACCATGCCGAGATTGGGGCGGAAATGGCCAAGCGCTGGAATTTTCCGCCCGACATCGAGCACGCCATCCATTTTTGGCGCGTGCCGGAACACGAACCGTACCAGCCGATAAACGGCTTGGTGTATGTGGCCGTGCTGCTGGAAAGCGGGCTCAAAGGCGAAGCGCTGATAGGAAAAGTTCCGAGAAAATTGCGCGAGCGCATGCAACTGAGTTGGCAACGCATCGAGCCGGGATTGCCGCAGCCGGATCAACTGGATGCGGTGGTGCAACTGATGCTGGCGGAATAGGAAAAGACGAAGCTATCTATTAACTTCGCGTATCGGCAGGGGGGGAAATGCGTTTTTTACCAGGCAGGCCATTCAAACTGACGGATTCCCCCGCAGCGGTTCTGCTGGTTATTTCAATGGCGGTTTTTATCGCCGAAGCACTTGTGATGGTGTTGCTTCAACGCTTTCCCCGGCTTTCGCCCCTGGGCGAAGCTGCCACCGATGCGACGTTGCTGGTCGTCCTGATTTCGCCGGTGCTTTACTTCGTGCTGTTTCGTCCCATGGCGGAACAATTTCACCGGCTTGAAAATACCAGCAAAACCCTGCACGAATCGCTGGGCGAATTGCGTTCGCTCAAGTTCGCGCTGGACCAGCACGCCATCGTGAGCATTACGGATGTCGGCGGCAAGATCACTTATGTGAATGACAAGTTCTGCCAGATAAGCGAGTATGGACGCGAAGAATTGCTCGGGCAGAACCACCGCATTCTCAAGTCCGGCGTGCACGATGCCGCTTTTTTTTCCAATATGTGGCAGACGATTGCCGGCGGAAAGGCCTGGCAGGGAGAATTGTGCAACCGCAGCAAGGGCGGAGGACTGTATTGGGTCGAAACGACCATCGTGCCGCTACCGGACGAGAACGGGCTGCCGCGCCAATATATCGCGATACGCACCGACATCACTAATCTCCAGCAGGTCTCGGCGATGCTGGCCGAGAGCAAGGCGGAACTGGAATTGCGCGTAAAAGCACGGACGGAAGAGCTGGAACTGGCCAAGCAGGCGCTGGAAGCGGACATCAAGTCGATGCGGCAACTCAACCAGAAACTGGAAGACGCGCACAGCCAATTGCTGCAATCGGAAAAGATGGCGTCTATAGGCCAACTGGCGGCTGGCGTGGCGCACGAAATCAACAACCCGATCGGATTCGTGTATTCCAATCTGGGCATGCTGGAGAAATATGTGCAGGACGCTTTCGGCATGATCGAAATGTATGAGCATGCGGAAAGCGCAATTGCCGACGCGGAAGTTCGGCAACAGTTGCAGGCAGCCAAACAGAAACTGGACATCGCCTTTCTGAAAACCGACCTGCACGCCCTGATGGGAGAATCGAGGGATGGCATCAGCCGCGTCAAGGCCATCGTCCAGAACCTGAAAGACTTTTCGCATGCGGGCGCAACCGACGAGTGGCACTTTGCCGACCTGCATCGCGGGCTGAACAGCACCCTCAATATCGTCAACAATGAAATCAAATACAAGGCCGAGGTGGTCAAGCAGTACGGCGAGCTGCCCGAAGTGGAATGCCTTTTGTCGCAGCTCAACCAGGTATTCATGAACCTGCTGGTGAATGCGGCGCATGCCATCAAGGAGCGCGGGACCATCACCGTCCGCACGGGCCGGGCAGGAGACGAAGTCTGGATTGAGATTGCGGATACGGGGCAGGGAATCGCATCCGAACACCTGCAAAAGATATTCGATCCGTTCTTCACGACCAAACCGGTCGGACAGGGGACGGGGCTGGGGCTTTCCTTGTCCTACGGGATTGTCCAGAAGCACCACGGGCGGATAGAAGTGCAAAGCGAAGTGGGCAAGGGCACCACTTTCAGGGTGTGGTTGCCGGTAGAGCAGCCGCGTGTCGATTGAGTGCAACGAATCTGTGCGAGCAGGTATAAATTGAGACGGAATTGCAAATGAACGAGATACAGGAAGTGGCTTCGCCACAGACCGAAGATCAACCCCCTGCGACCATATTGTTTGTGGACGATGAGGTCAATGTGCTGTCGTCCCTGAAGCGCTTGTTCCGTCCTTTTGGCTATCGCATATTCACGGCCGAGGGCGGCGCACAGGGATTGGAAGTCATGGCGCGCGAGACCATCGATATCGTGGTTTCCGACATGCGCATGCCGGAAATGAACGGGGCGCAGTTTCTGGAGAAGGTCAACGAGCGGTGGCCGGACACGGTGCGCATACTGCTGACCGGTTATGCAGAGATCGGCGCCACCATCGACGCCATCAACAAGGGGCATATATACCGCTATATATCCAAGCCCTGGGAAGACAACGACATCGTTCTCGCCATCAAGCAGGCTTTGCGCCAGAAACAACTAGAGCAGGAAAACAAGGGGCTGGAAGAACTGACGCGCAAACAAAACGAAGAGCTCAAGGATCTGAATGCCAACCTCGAGCAGAAGGTCAAGGCGCGCACCGAGGAAGTTCGTCAGACCATGGGATTTCTGGAGGTGGCGCACGAGAAGCTCAAGAAGGGCTTCATTACCTCGATCCGGGTCTTCTCCAACCTGATCGAGATGCGCGAAGGCGTCATGGCGGGGCACTCGCATCGGGTTGCGGATCTTTCCCGAAACATTGCCCAACAGATGGGAATGAAGGATGCGGAGGCGCAGGACGTGTTTCTCGCCGCACTGTTGCACGATGTCGGCAAGATCGGGTTGCCGGACTACCTGCTGGAAAAACCGTCTGCAAATCTGACCAGCGAAGAGCGGATTGAGGTGGCCAAGCATCCGGTCAAGGGCCAGGCCGCCTTGATGGCCCTGGAGCAACTGAATGGCGCTGCGAAACTGATCCGAAGCCACCATGAGCGTTATGACGGGTTGGGCTATCCGGATAGGTTGGTAGGGTTGGCGATTCCACTGGGTGCACGCATCATTGCTCTGGCCAATGAGTATGACGCAGTCCAGATCGGTACTCTGTTAAGCAAACGGTTGAAGCAAGCCGATGCGGTGTTGTTTATTCAGGAAGGAAGGGGGCTGCGCTACGACCCAGCGGTGGTGGATGCCTTCATGATCGTGATGAGGTCGAGCGGAAAAGTGTCGCAACCTTTGGTGGAACTGGCACTGCGTGCGGACCAGATCAAGTCGGGCATGGTACTTTCCCGCGACTTGACGAGCGGACATGGCGAATTGCTGTTGTCAAAAGACCACCTTCTGGACGCTTCACTGATCACGCAAATCAGGAGTTTCAAGCAGGCCGGCGAGGAATTGATTATTTATGTTTACGATAAATAGCAGTGCATGGCGAGTATCTCCCCTGAAACCAATTTAGGGCGCAAACGCAATGAAAATAGAACAACAATACTGGACGGCCGACGGAGGCTGGCAAAAGGAAACGGCGGAGTCGCTCGACGGCAACGCATCCCTGCTGATGGTCTTCGGGGCGAGCCGGCTGCTGGGCGACCCCGAGCGCTTGGACGAGATCAGGGCGCGCTTTCCCGGAGCCCATGTGCTTGGCTGTTCCACCTCGGGGGAGATTTGCGGCACGCGCGTGCGCGACAATTCGCTGGTGGTGACGGCGGTGCGCTTTGAACGTACCGAACTCAAACTCGCACACACCGTCATCGCCGAGGCAGCCGAAAGCCTGGAGGCGGGCAAGCGTTTGGCGCAGGCGCTTGCGCAGCAACAACTGGTGCATGTGCTGGTGCTCTCGGATGGACTATTGGTGAACGGCAGCGAGTTGGCGCGCGGTCTGCGCGAGAATCTGTCGGCGGACGTGGCCGTCACCGGCGGTCTGGCCGGAGACGGCACCGATTTTCAGCAAACCCTGGTGTGCGCGGACACCGCGCCGTGCGAGGGCGTGGTCGCGGCGCTGGGTTTTTACGGCGAGCATTTTAAAGTTGGCTACGGCTCTCTCGGGGGCTGGGATTCTTTCGGACCGGAGCGCCTGATCACGCGCTCCAAGGGCAATGTTCTGTACGAGTTGGACGGACACTCCGCGCTTGAACTCTACAAAAAATACCTGGGCGAAAATAACGCCGGACCGGCCGAGGCGCTGCGCTTTCCGCTGGCGTTGCGCTCGGGCGGCAAGGACTCTGTCGGCGAGGGCTACGGGCTGGTGCGCTCTGTGGCGTCGATCAGCGAGGAGGATCAGAGCATGACTTTCTTCGGCGACATGCCGGAAGGCGGCTATGCGCGGCTCATGAAAGCCAATTTCGACCGCCTCATCGACGGGGCGGCGGATGCGGCCAGCGCCAGCTACGAAATGCTCGGCTCGGTCGAGCCGGATCTGGCTTTGCTGGTCAGCTGCGTTGGACGCAAGCTGGTGTTGAAACAGCGCATCGAGGAAGAAGTAGAGGGCGTGCGCGAAGTGATGGGAAAGAACACCGTGCTGGCGGGTTTTTACTCCTACGGCGAAATCTGTCCGCACGGCGCCATCACCAAGTGCGAGTTGCACAATCAGACCATGACCATCACCACATTCTCGGAGCGCTGAAACTTGCACAGACTGCTTCAACGCCAAATTAAACGCCACCTTGGCGATCCTGCAACGTTGTCGCCCGAGTTGGCGGCGTTTATCGCTGCGGTGGACGAGGCATACCAAAGCGCAGACGAAGAACGCCTGCTGATCGAGCGCTCCCTGGACTTGATGTCGAAGGAATTGACCGAAGCCAACTCCGGATTGCGCAACCAACTCTCGGAACGTCAACGCACGGAACTGGCCTTGCTCAAGGAAAAGGAAGAACAGCGCGTTCTGATCAGAAAGCTGGAAGACGCGCACAGCCAGTTGCTGCAATCTGAAAAGATGGCCTCGATAGGCCAGCTGGCCGCAGGGGTGGCGCACGAGATCAACAATCCGATCGGCTTCGTTTATTCCAATCTGGGTACGCTGGAAAAATACGTGCAGGATGCCTTCGGCATGATCGAAATATACGAACAGGCGGAAGCTGCAATCAACGATCCGGACGTGCTGAAACGGCTGCAAGCCGCGAAAGCAAAACTGGATCTGGCGTATTTGAAAACGGACCTGCGCGCGTTGATGGAAGAATCCAAGGATGGCATTACCCGCGTCAAGGTCATTGTGCAGAACCTGAAAGATTTCTCCCATGCGGATGCATCGGACGAATGGCATTTTTCAGATTTGCACAAAGGCCTGGACAGCACCCTGAGCATCGTCAACAATGAAATCAAATACAAGGCCGTTGTGGTCAAGGAATACGGCGACATCCCGGGGGTCGAATGCCTGCCCTCGCAGCTCAACCAGGTGTTCATGAACCTGCTGGTGAATGCGGCCCACGCCATCAAGGAAAAAGGCACCATCACCATACGCACCGGCAAGCAAGACCACGAGGTGTGGGTGGAGATCGCCGATACCGGACAAGGCATACCGCCCGAGAACCTGCAGAAAATATTCGATCCGTTCTTTACCACCAAACCGGTCGGAAAAGGCACGGGGCTGGGGCTGTCGCTGGCGTACGGCATCGTCCAGAAGCACCACGGGCGGATGGAAGTGCAAAGCGAAGTGGGCAAGGGTACGCAATTCAGGGTATGGGTGCCGGTAAAGCAGCCGGAGCCGTGAGCGGCATTTCGGCTCAGTGTTGGCAAATGCATGCCGATATCGCATGAGACGTGGCGCTATTAATTGTCGGAAATTGAAAGGTGGCAAGCATGGAAATGGCAACTGAAGAAAAAATCGAGGCATTCATCTGGGACAACAAGTTCAATACCGGCGTCGACGTGGTGGACGAACAACACCGCAAGCTGGTGGACCTGATCAACCGACTGGGCGCCATCAATGCACACCTGGCCAGCACCGAAGAACTGGGTGCCATCCTGACCGAGCTGGCAAATTACACGGTGTACCACTTCAACACCGAAGAAGACCTGATGAAGCAGTACGCGGTTGACGCCGCCCATCAGGCAACCCATATCAAGGCGCACCAGCATTTCACCGCGCAGGTCATGGTGGCCGCGAAGATTCTGCTGGGCAGCAACGATGTCAATAATCAACTCGTCGCGCCCTTGCTGAAATACCTGACCAACTGGCTGGTGCAACATATTCTGGGTTCGGATACGCGCATGGGACAGGAAATCATTGCGCTGCAGGCCGGTTCCAGTCACGAGGACGCTGTTCGCATTGCCACCGCATTCATGAGCCAGTCGGCGAACGTGCTGATGGAAGCCCTGAACGAAATGTACGGCAAGCTCGGTGACAAGACGCTGGAGGTGATCCAGAAAAACCAGGAGCTGAAGGTGGAGCACGAAGCGTTGCGTGTCCTGAACGAGGAACTGGAACAGCGCGTGAAACTGCGCACCATTGATCTGGAACAAGCCAACCGGAAGTTGCTTGCCAACAACGACGAATTGAAACAGCTCAACGAAAAACTGGCATCCGCCCAGACGCAGTTGCTGCAATCGGAAAAGATGGCCTCAATCGGCCAACTGGCCGCCGGCGTCGCCCACGAAATCAACAACCCGGTAGGTTTCGTCAATTCCAATCTGGGAACGCTGACCAAGTACGTCGGGAACATGTTCAGTGTGATTACCGCTTATGAAGCAGTAGAGGCCGGCAGTCCGGACAAGGTCTTTCCGCAAGTGGCTGCGGCCAAGAAAAGCGTGGACTATCCTTATCTGGTCGAGGATATCCCCAGCCTGTTGAAAGAATCGCAGGACGGGCTGGCGCGGGTCACGCGCATCGTCCAGGATCTCAAGGATTTTTCCCATGTCGACGAAACCAATTGGCAGTATGCCAACCTTGAGCAGGGCATAGACAGCACCCTCAACGTCGTGGCCAACGAGATCAAGTACAAGGCGGAAGTCGTCAAGCAGTACTCCGGTCTGCCGGATGTGGAATGCATGCCGTCGCAGCTCAACCAGGTGTTCATGAACATGCTGATCAACGCCGCACAGGCGATAGATACGAAAGGCACCATCACGATACGCACTGGCAGCGCAGGTGATGAAGTCTGGGTGGAAGTGCAAGACACGGGCAAAGGCATTTCGCCCGAGAATCTTCGCCGTATCTTCGATCCGTTTTTCACCACCAAGCCCATAGGCAAGGGCACCGGCCTGGGCCTGTCGTTGGCGTACGGCATTGTCGAAAAACACCATGGCCGCATTGAAGTGAAAAGCGAAGTCGGCAAGGGCACCACGTTCAGGGTTTACCTGCCGGTAAAACAACCGTCAGCGTAGGGCTCATGGATATCGGCGCATTGCGGCTGCATAACCAGCATATTTCCCGAAGCGCTCTAACCACTCCCGAGCAAGTCGTTGCCTGGATGGGCGGCATGCAAGGGCAGGATTTTCCCGGCGCGAAATGGTCCATCGGTTTGCGCCTGCCAAAAGCGACCGACGCCTCCATCAATTGCGCGTTTGACGAGGGCAGGATCATCCGGACCTGGCCGATGCGCGGAACGCTGCATATCGTCGCTGCTGCCGATGTGCGCTGGATACTCTCGCTGACCTCGCCCGGCAACCTCGCGGGCAGCAAGCGGCGGCGCGACGCATTGGAGCTCGACGACAAGACGCTGGGCCGCTGTCGCGAAGTGTTCGCCCGAATATTGCGCGGCGGAAAGCAGAAATCCCGCGAGGAGATGTACAGCGCGCTGGAAAGCGCGGGCATCTCCACCGCTGGGCAGCGCGGCTATCACATCCTGTGGAACGCGGCACTGCACGGTCTGATCTGCTTCGCCGCCACGACTGAAAAGGAACAGACTTTTGCGCTGCTCGACGAGTGGGTTCCTCCGGCGAAAGAAATGGCACGCGACGAAGCGTTGGCCGAGCTGGCGCGGCGCTACTTCACCAGCCGCGGCCCCGCTACTTTGCAGGATTTCATCTGGTGGTCGGGTCTGAGCGCGGGAGGGGCGCGCGCCGGGTTTGAAGCAGTAAAGCCGGGCCTGGTCAGCGAGTCCGTGAAGCAAAAATCCTGGTGGATGGCGCCGGAAATCGCCTTGCCGAAACCTGAACACACTGCTTTTGCACTCCCCGGCTTCGATGAATATCTGCTGGGTTACAAAGATCGCAGTGCAGTGCTTGATGCAGAACAGGCGGACAAGGTCTGTCCCGGCGGCAACGGCGTGTTTGCCTCCACCATCGTCATCGACGGCCGCGTGGCGGGAACGTGGAAGCGCACAATCAGGAAAACAGGCATTGAAATCAACACAATTCCCTTCGCCACCTTGGGCAAAACCGAGCGGCGCTTGTTTCACGAAGCGGCGCAACGCTATGCGGCCTTTATGGGTTACCCGCTAAAGATCGCCTGAAGTTAAGCCCCTTATCCCATGTCAGATGCAATGTTTATCTGCGTTGCAAATGTGCTACTTTTCCCCTGCAGAAAATATGGGATAGCTCTGCTTGAAATGAACAAGGCAATAAACGCAACGGTAATGCCCGCGAGAAACAATGCGTGCGCGCTCAACAACGAGAACGACAAGACCGCAATCCATGTCGTCGAGAGCCGGGAGTGACTGTGTTTCATCAAGGTGCCAAAGATGTGCGGTTCCGCGATTTGAAGCAAATGAGCTTTTCGAACTTTCAAATGGAGCCAGCATGAACAAACCCGTCATCAACATCGCCGACATCGAATTGAAGCCCTGTCCGCCTGGGTTTGCGCCTACGGGCGGAACAGCCGAGCGCTACGAAGCGCGCATGGGGGCGGTCGGTAATGCGCTCGGGTCGAGAAAACTGGGTTACAACATCACCGCAGTACCACCGGGAAAACGCGCTTTTCCGCCGCACAATCATCAAATCAACGAAGAAATGTTTCTCGTGCTGGAAGGAAGTGGCGAAGTCCGCATCGGCGAGATCACCTACCCGATACGGCAGGGGGACATCGTTGCATGCCTAGCGGGCGGGCAAGACAAGGCGCATGTCGTAACCAATACCGGCGGTGCCGAATTGAAATACCTCGCAATCAGCACCAGGATATCGCCCGAGATCTGCGAATACCCCGGTACCGGGAAATACACGGTCTTTGCGGAAACGGCCGCGGGAGCCGACGGCAAGCCCGGTATTTTCCGTGCAACCGGTCGCGATGGGCACGGCACCGAGTGCTTTGAAGGCGAATAGCTCCTGCGTTTGCTGCTGACACCACGCTGTCAGTAGCAGGGAGGTAAAGTCCTCTCCCGAATCCATTCCCCGGAATACATCGACGAATGAGGTGAACATGAACCCGACCGACCAATTCATCGAGATCGCACCGGACTGCGCGCTCAAGGCCGCCGTCGTGCCGCAGGCGAAAAACGGCAAGCCTTCCATTGCCACCATCGAATACGAACTGCTGAGCAGCAAACCCTACGGCTACACGCTGGAGGAGCTGAAGTTCGCCACCCATGTACAACACAAACAGATACCGCCCGCCGAAGTGAAGTCGCGCCGCCGGCAGTTGTGGGACGAATATTTCGTCAAACCCTGTGCCTGCATGCGCGCATCGCCGCTGACCAAGCAATACGGCTGGGGTGCGCATTACGACGCGCAGGGCAAAATCGCCATCTATCCGGTCGAGAGCAAAGAGTACCAACGTTTCGTCAGCGACAAGTCGGTGAAGAAGTTCTTCGCCATGCGCAGCAAGCGGGCATGAACATCGCCGACCTTCCCAACTTCGGCCCCAAGTCGCAGCAGATGCTGGAGCAGGCGGGCATCCATACCATTGAACAGTTGCGCGCGCTGGGCGCAGTGCGCGGCTATGTGCAGGTCAAACGTGCCGGCACGAATGCCAGCCTCAACCTGTTGTGGGCGATGGAGGGCACGCTGTCGGGGCGACACTGGCAGGACGTGGCGAAAAATGACCGGCTGCGACTGTTGCTGGAGCTGGAAGACATCGAGAAAGGATTCGTCAAGCAATCACTCCTGCCAACACGCTGTCAGTAGCCGGGGCGTAGATTTCTCCTGTCGATATTTTCGGCATAACCAACAAGGAGAAATACATGTCCGACACAATAGAGCTGGTGCGCTTCCGTTTGAAACAAGACAAGACCGCTGCCGACTGGCTCAAGGCCAACGAGAAAATCAACGACTGGATCAAGGTGCAGCCCGGCTTTCGCTTCCGTAGCCTGTCCGAGACCGATGACGGCGAATGGATAGACATGGTGTATTGGGAGAATCTCGAAGCTGCCAAGGCTGCCGGGGTGAAATTCGGCGACGAGGTCGGGCCGACTTGCGAACCGCTGATCGACATGACGAGCGTCGTGGTCAGCCACAGCAAAGCGCATGTGATGCAGCGCGGCTGAGGGGCGGGTGATGATCAAGGTCAGCATCCTGTATCCCGGCAGCGGCAGGAATGCAGGGCGCTGGTTGGAAGGCGTCACCAATCGCTAGTCGTAGGGTGGGCAAAGCAAAGCGTGCCCAACGTGTTGAGGGAAACCCGGACACGGGCCAGACAGGCGATAGTGAAGCGGGGGAATGACGGGGGGTGTTGTTTATGGCGGCATTGTTGGGCACGCTAGGCTTTGCCCAACCTACGGCTGCTGCTCACAATGGTGCGCAACGCACCCTGCAGAGCTGACTACACCGCCATCATTCAATAGCTCACACGAGAGGAATCAGCATGCATCCCAGTTCATTGTCTCCCTGCATCACAACTGCCAGGGTTGAAGAATCGCGCGACTTCTATGTCAAACATTTTTCCGCAAAGGTCACTTTTGATTGCGGTTGGTACGTTAACCTGGAATTCGGAAATAGCGCATCCCTGCAATTCATGGCACCGCAACCCGATCAGCCGCTTTGCAACCCCGCCGGTCTGACCTACAACTTCTGTGTCGCGGATGTCGATGCGGAGTACTGTTTGCTCATTTCCTCGGGGCTGGCTACCATCATGCCGCTTGAAGACCATCCCTGGGGAGATCGCGGCTTTGCCGTTCAGGACCCGAACGGCGTAGCCCTCTACATCTACTCGGAACGGCCCCCCAGCCCGGAGTTCAAGCAGTACTACCAATCCGGAGTTGATAATGACCGCTGAACGCATCGCCAAGCTTCTTGAAGATATCCGCCTGTTGAGCGACGACCGCCACAAACTGGTTCAAGCTCTGAGAAAGCTCATTCTCGGGCTGGATGCCACGGTCTTGGAAGAAGTGAAGTACGGGGGGATTCTGTTTTCCGCAGGCAAGCCTTTTTGCGGGGTCTTTTCCTACGCCAATCATGTCTCGTTGGAGTTCGGGGACGGGGCGGCGTTGCCCGACAAGCACAAGGTGCTGGAAGGCGACGGCAAGCTGCGCCGTCACATCAAGTTGGCTGCGATTCAGGACATCGAAGCCAAGCATGTGCGAGATTACCTTGTCCTTGCACACAAGGCGTCAAAGAAGACCTGAAGCCCGATTCGCGCTTTCATTGAACGGATAACCAGATGGCAACTACACAAAACACAATCGATTTCCTCCTTGATCAGCTTGGCAGTGCAGGCGACATATCAACGAAGATGATGTTCGGCGAATACTGCCTGTATCTGGCGGGCAAGCCGGTTGGTCTGGTGTGCGACGACCAGCTCTACCTCAAACCGACGCAGGCAGGAAAGAGCAAAATCGCGACGGTGGTCGAAGGCTCGCCCTATCCCGGTGCGAAGCCGCACCTGTTGATCACGGCTGACCAGTGGGAAGATGCCGAATGGCTGTGCGACTTGGTACAGGCCACGGCGCGCGAATTGCCGTTGCCCAAACCTAAGACAAAAAAGCCCAAGCCGTAATCCATGCGCAAATCCGAACGCCTCTTCAAACTGGTCACCCTGCTGCAAGGTCGCCGCATGGCGATGACCGGGCAGGCGCTTGCGGAAGAGTTGGGCGTGGCGGTGCGCACGGTATATCGCGATATCCAGGCGCTCATCCTTTCCGGCGTGCCCATCGATGGCGAGGCGGGAGTGGGTTATCGCCTGCGTGCCGGGTACGACCTGCCGCCGCTGATGTTCGAAATGGACGAGGTCACCGCCTTGCTGGCGGGCAACCGCATGGTGCAGGCGTGGACCGATCCGGCGCTGGCCGAAGCGGCAAGGCGCGCGGAAACCAAGATCCTCGCCGTGCTCACGCCTGCCATGCTTAACGAGATCTCGCGCCTGCCTTACCGTATCCCCAATTACTCCTATCCGGAACGCGAGACTCACGGCCTGCTGCGCAAGGCGTGCGAACTGCGACTCAAAGTGTCGATTTCCTATCGCGACATGAAAGACAAGGAGACAGAGCGCACGCTGTGGCCGCTGGGTATGGTCGGCTGGGGCGACCACTGGACGCTGCTGGCCTGGTGCGAGAAGCGCGATGCTTATCGCAACTTCCGTTTCGACCGCATCCTGCGCATCGACTGCCTGCCCGAACATTATCCGCAACATCCGCAGCGCAATCTGGAACACTACCTCACGCAGATCGTCGGGGTGGAGGACGAACAGAAGCCCGCCTGAAGGAGGCCTGAATGGAAAAGCCACCCCGCCCCAAGCGCGAACGCTACCCCATGCCCGATTTCATCCGCGAGGCCTTGGCAGCACAAAAACTCACCGCCGCCTACGACGCCCGCCCGCCGTACCAGCGCAACGACTACATCGGCTGGATCACCCGCGCCAAACTGCCCGAAACGCAACAGAAGCGTTTGACTCAGATGCTGGAAGAGTTGGCCAAGGGCGATGTGTACATGAAGATGGCGTATCGGGCGAAGCGCAGTATTGGTAGGTTGGGTTAGCGGGGGTTTTCGCGTAACCCAACATCATTACATAAGCCTGTTGGGTTACGCGATAAGGCCGCTAACCCAACCTACAAAAATGCTGGAAATATCTCATGCAATGTTTCGTCATTTATGATTTACAACACCAGTCTGGCTTCCTGCGGTTCATCCGGCGTGCGAGTTTCTTTCCCGATGTGGCGGAGATCGAAGCGGTGACGGATGTGTTCTTGCCGTTGAAATAGCCGGATTGACACTATACGCAGATTGCGTATGATGAAGCCATGAAAGCTCTGTTCGTCGAATTGCCGCCGTTCGAACGTTACCGCCAGGATTACTTGGGTGACGATAGCTTTCGCCAGTTGCAGCAATCCATGTTGAGCAATCCGGAAGCGGGCGACGTGATTGAAGGCACGGGCGGTTTGCGCAAGTTGCGCCATGCTGATGCAAGGCGCGGTAAAGGCAAACGCGGCGGACTTCGGGTGATCTACTACTGGTGGCAGGCGGGACGGCAATTCTGGCTGTTCACCCTGTACGACAAAGATGAGATGGAAGACCTGGACGCAGAACAAAAGAAGATGCTGAAAGCCATGCTCAAGCACGAGCTGGAAGCAAGGAGGGAAAAATGAAACGTAATCTGTTCGCTGAACTGAAAGAAGGCTTCGAAGCGCTGGAAGCAAACCGTGAAGGCAAGCTCACCCTGCGGCATCATGCTGTAGAAAAACTGCCCGCGCCGGAGATCACGGCGGAAGAACTACTCAGCCTGCGCGAGCGGCTGCATCTTTCGCGCGCATTGTTCGCCCGCTACCTGCGCACGAACGAACGCACACTGGAAAACTGGGAACAAGGCCGCGCCCGCCCCAATGCGCAAGCAGCATTGCTGATACGCATGGTAGAGCGTTACCCGGACACGGTGGAGCGGCTGGCGGAGATTTGAAAAGAATTCGAGCATGGAACATTTGATAAAGGCGGCATGCGAAGATATGGTTTCCAGAGTATTCCGATAAATGTAATAGGTTGAGGGGGGAGCATGAACCTACAGGAATTTATTAAAACAGCTTTGGGTGAAATCATTGCTGGAGTTGCAGAAGCACGCACTGAAGCAAAAAAACATGGTGCATCAGTTGGTTCGGACCCCGCATATGGGTACACGAAAGAGGCTTCCATCGTTACTGATGCCGATGGAAGAACAATCACTAATGTTGAATTTGATGTCGCTCTTGCTGAGGCTAGTGGAAGCCAGACAAAAGGGGGGATTGGTGTATTTCTTGGAACGGTTGGCCTGGGTTCTCAAGGAGCATCGCATGGGGAAACATCCTCTCATTCAAGGATAAAATTTTCCGTACCGATAGTATTACCTGGCGAAAAAAGAAAAGAGGTTGATTATGGATAAACGAAAAAGAAGAAGCCCGCTTTCGCGGGCTTCGTCTTTTTCAGCATCGTGAGCCGACCGCTTACGCCTTGCTCACCAGTTCCTTCAACACATACGGCAGGATGCCGCCGGCACGGTAGTAGACCACTTCGATCGGCGTATCGATACGCAGCAGCAAGGAGACGCTTTGCTTGCTGCCATCCTTGCGGGTGATGGTCAGCGTCACGTCCTGTTGCGGTTTCAGGTTGTCGCTGATGCCAATCAGGTCGAAGGTCTCTTCGCCGGTCAGGTTCAGGCTGACTGCGCTGTCGCTGCCCTTGAACTGCAGCGGCAACACGCCCATGCCCACCAGGTTGCTGCGGTGGATGCGTTCGTAGCTCTTGGCGATGACGGCCTTTACGCCCAGCAGCTGGGTGCCTTTGGCTGCCCAGTCGCGACTGGATCCGGTGCCGTATTCTTCGCCCGCGAAAATTACCGTGGGTGTGTGGTCGGTGATGTGCTTCATCGCGGCGTCGTAGATCGCCATCTGCTCGCCCTTGTAAAGGGTGTAGCCGCCTTCGACGCGGCTGCCGTCCGCGTTCGGCGGCAGCATCAGGTTTTTGATACGCACGTTGGCGAAGGTGCCGCGCATCATGACTTCGTGGTTGCCGCGGCGCGAGCCGTAGCTGTTGAAGTCTTTCACCTCAACCTTGTGCGCTTGCAGATACTTGCCAGCAGGCGTGGTCGACTTGAAGCTGCCGGCCGGGCTGATGTGGTCGGTGGTCACCGAGTCGCCCATGAGTGCCAGTGCCTTTGCGCCCTTGATGTCGCCGACCTTGGGTACGGCGGCATCGAAGAACGGCGGACGCGCGATGTAGGTGGAATCGTCCCACTGGTAGCGCTCGCCGGTGGGCGCCTTGATGGCGTTCCACAGCGGCAGGTCCTTGGTCAGGTCGGAATACAGCTTCTGGTACACCGCCGGGTCGGCGGCGAACTTCATCACGGTCTGGATCTCGGCGCTGTTCGGCCAGATATCTTTCAGGAAAACCGGCTGGCCGTCCTTGCCTGTGCCCAGCGGCTCGGTGTCGAGGTTGATGTTCATCCTTCCCGCGATGGCGTAAGCAACCACCAGCGGAGGCGAAGCCAGGAAGTTGGCTTTCAGGTTCGGGTGAATGCGCGCTTCGAAGTTGCGGTTGCCGGAGAGTACCGCGGCACAGACCAGGCTGTTGTCGACGATGGTCTTTTCGATATCTTCGCGTAGCGGGCCGGCGTTGCCGATACAGGTGGTACAGCCGTAAGCGGCGACGTTGAAGCCCAGTTGTTCCAGCGAATGCAGCAAGCCCGCGTTGGTCAGGTACTCGGTGACCACACGCGATCCGGGAGCCAGCGAAGTCTTGATGTGCGGCGCAACGACCAAGCCCTTCGCGACCGCTTTTTTGGCCAGCAGGCCGGCGGCCAGCAACACGCCTGGGTTGGAGGTGTTGGTGCAACTGGTGATCGCGGCGATCATCACGTCGCCGTTGCCGATTTCAGTGTTGTTCTTGCCGGTAGGAAAGCGCTTGGTCAGCTTGTCGGCGGGCTGGTTGAAGCCGTTCTCTGCGATGGGTTTGCTGTACAGCGTGTTGAACGACTCTTTCATCTTGGACAGCGCGATGCGGTCTTGCGGGCGTTTCGGGCCGGCCAGCGAAGGTTCGATGCTGTCCAGGTCCAGTTCCACCACGCCGCTGTAGTCGATGCTGCCGTCCTTCGGCACGCCGAACAGGCCCTGCGCCTTGAAGTAGGCTTCGAAGGCTTCCACTTCCTCGGCGGTACGGCCGGTGTTGCGCATGAAATTGACCGTGACTTCGTCCACCGGGAAGAAGCCCATGGTGGCGCCGTATTCGGGGGCCATATTCGCAATCGTGGCGCGGTCGGGCAGGGTGAGGGCAGATGTACCTTCACCGAAGAACTCGACGAACTTGCCAACCACTTTTTGTTTGCGCAGCAATTCGGTGACGGTCAGCACCAGGTCGGTGGCGGTGACGCCTTCCTTGAGCTTGCCCTTCAGGTGCACGCCGACCACATCCGGTGTCAGGAAGTACACGGGCTGGCCCAGCATGCCGGCTTCCGCCTCGATGCCGCCCACGCCCCAGCCGACCACGCCGATGCCGTTGATCATGGTGGTGTGGCTGTCGGTGCCTACCAGTGTGTCGGGGTAAGTCACGCCGTCCTTCTGGATCACGCCGCGTGCCAGATATTCCAGGTTCACCTGGTGCACGATGCCGATGCCGGGCGGCACGACCTTGAAGGTGTCGAATGCCTGCATGCCCCACTTCATGAAGCGATAGCGCTCAGTGTTGCGCTCGAATTCCATTTCCATGTTCAGCTTCAGCGCGTCGGGCTGGTTGAAGTAGTCGATCTGCACAGAGTGGTCGACGACCAGGTTCACGGGCACCAGCGGTTCGATGATCTTCGCGTTCTTGCCCATGTTGGCGGCGGCATCGCGCATGGCGGCCAAGTCGGCTAGCAGCGGCACACCGGTAAAGTCCTGCAATACGATACGTGCAACCACAAACGGGATCTCGTCGGTACGCGCCGCGTTCGGCTGCCAGTTCGCCAGTTGGCGCACATGCTCCTCGGTCACCTTCTTGCCGTCGCAATTGCGCAGCACCGATTCCAGAACGATACGGATAGACACCGGCAGGCGCGAGATTTTGCCGACACCGGCAGCTTCAAGCGCGGGCAGGGAATACAGAGCGGATTGTTTGTTGCCGGGGAGGCTTAAGGTTTTGCGCGTATCGAACAGATTGTGGGACATAACGAATGGCTCCAATGTATGAAACGAGAAAGGTGCAATAGCTCCAAAAGGCGAAACGAAACGAGAAAGGCGAAGGATTATAGCGCGGCATGCCGGGGGCTGGGCGGTGTAGTAAGGGCTGGGCCTGCTTTCCAATCGCTTGTTGGATAAGGGAAATAGCGTTGCAGCTTGTCAGGTTTGCCGGAATTGCCGAATTAGTAATAATCAGTATTGATTTCCGGGCGGCGGCATCGGCACGACGGGCATGATCGCAGGCCGGTACTGCACGTGTTACGGAAGCTTGTCCAGCTGGTCGCGGATATTTTGCATGACCCCGATGGCGATACCGATGTGCTCCTTGCTCGTGCCGGCCAGTATCTCCAGCCGTAATTGCGCGGCGGCGCTGCGTATGCGTTCCACTGCTTTCTTGCCGCTGGCGGAAAGTTGCAGGTGTTTGACTCTGCGGTCGGTTTCGCTGCCGCAGCGTTTGAGCAACCCTTCCTGCTCCATGTGATCCACCTGTTTGACCAGCGTTGCCGCCTCGATACCCATGTGCTGGGCAAGCTCGCAGTGGGTGCAGCCGTCGTGGCGCGAGAGGTGCAACAACAGCAGCCAGCGCGAATGAGAAAACCCCAGCGGGCGCAGTCGCCTGTCCAGTTCGTTGCGCCAGGCATGTGCCACCAAGTGCAGGGATTCGGCGAATTGTTCGTCTTGCGTCTTCATCAATTGTTTGTTTACTTACTAATAGTTAGCGCACCAAGGATTCTCTTACATGCACGGGGGCTTTGTCGAATAGTCCGGCAGGTAAGCGGGTTAAAGCGTCCCGGAGGTTGCCGCGCGCAATGCGGCATCGTCCAGGCTGTCGAGCTGCAGCACTCGGGCGCCGGACAGGCGGGTGAAATTGTGGGCGGTGGAGCGCTGGTAAGCCGGGTCGTAATGCTGGGTCAGCAATTTTTCGACGAGTTCCGCCCAGTTGCCCTGTTCCGCCAACTGCTGCCAATGATCGAGTACCTGCCGGCCATGCAGCGGCAGCAGGGGAGTGAGACGCTGAACCAGCAGTTCGGGGTTGGTCAGGAAATGCTCGTAGTCTTCCATGAGCAGTTGCACCCGCGCGGCCACGGGCGCTTCAATCGACAGGCATTCGGCGTTGCGCATTTGGAGCAGCAGCGATTCCGGCGTATTGATGAGGCCGATTTTCTTGCTCTCGGCTTCCACGTAAACCGGACGTTGCGTGTCGAAGCGGCGCAGCGCATCCCACAAACGGCTGTCGAACATCTTTTGCGAAGGCTGCACCTCGTCCGGCAGATTGCCGAGCAGCGAGCCGCGATGCTGCGCCAGCGCCTCCAGATCCAGCACCTGCGCGCCCTGCTCGTGCAGCACATGCAGCAAACGGCTCTTGCCCGAGCCGGTCGGGCCGCACACCACGCGAAAATCCAGGGAGCCGGGCAGCGTCTCGATATCCGCCATGACCCGGCGGCGATAGGTCTTGTAGCCGCCGTCCAGTCTGCCCGTCGACCAGCCGACCTGGGCCAGGATATGCGCCATCGCGCCGCTGCGCTGGCCGCCGCGCCAGCAATACACCAGCGGCTTCCATTGCTTGGGCCGGTCGTCGAACAGATTTTCGAGATGATGGGCAATGTTGCGCGCGATCAGCGCCGCGCCGCGTTTCTTGGCCACGAACGGCGAAGCTTGCGTGTAAAGCGTTCCGACCTCCGCGCGCTGCTCGTCGTCCAGCACGGGCGCGCTGATCGCGCCGGGAATGTGGTCTTCCGCGTATTCGGCAGGCGAACGCACGTCGATGATTTCGTCGAAATCGGACAGTTGTGATACGGTGGCGACCCTCGGATTTTGCATGATTTGTTTTTTTGCCACAGAGAACACAGAGTACACAGAGAGTGAATGCGAAATGGAGCGTGTCGTTTCGCCTATCCGGGGTTGGTCTTCTCTGTGTGCTCTGTGTCCTCTGTGGCTATATTGGGGTTGATCTTAAAATGAATGAAGCAATAAAACTGACTCAATACTCACA